>JANRLU010000071.1:0-13987 GCA_033762275.1 Thermonemataceae bacterium
TGGGCTGACCGCCCCTTCTGAGTTTATTTATAATCTCAAAGGCGACTGTGATACCAGAGTGGTTTTTTTATACACTTTACTTTCTCATTTTGGTTATGATGTAGCGGTTTTTGTGAGCAGAACCCATTGTATGTTAGGCATCAATCTCCCTGCACAAGGCGACTATTTGAAGCATAAAAATAAAAAATATTATTTTTGGGAAACTACCGCTGAAGGTTTTTATGTGGGTATTATCCCTCCTAATTTTAAACAAGACGTGTGGGATATTGCTTTGGTAAAACCCGCAAAAAAATAGTAAACTCTCTACCTGTTTGTTATGAACTTTGATGTAAAAAACTACCTCGAAAGATTTGAAAAAATGGTAAATGAACTTCGTCAGAATGAAAATGTTGTTTTGCTCACTTATCAAATTCTTCCCCCTCCAAAAACTGTTTTATTGGAAAAGATTATACAAGAATATCCTCTGCTAAATGCTGATTTTAAAGCTTTTTATGAAGTCTGTAATGGTATTCAACTTCGTTGGATACACAAAAAAAATGAAGCATATAACCCTTCCATACATTCTTACCAAGATGCACCTCTACAAGCTACTTATGGAATGCAAGACTATCAACCCGAAGATGGTCTTGTGATGATTATTCCTATTGAGCTTTTCAGCTATGATTGGATAGATAGCGTATATTTTGATGAAGATTTTATGCATGAAAACCAAACAGAGTTTGCCAATAAAACATATAATACCTTTGAGTTTGCCAAATCAGTAAAACCTTTTGATATATTCTCCATGTATAGGCAAATGAATATATTTACAGGTAATATGCAAGACTTTACACATTACCCAGTATTGATGGGTGATGACCACCAAGCATGTCTCACCGATTCAAGAATAACAAATTTTGCTTCTTACTTAGAGTTTATTCTCTACAGTAAGGGTTTAGTGAACGCTCGAGGAACTTTTTATAGTAAGTATAACGGAAGCAAGTTTCCCCCCTTACAAACACCTGCCAGTTATTTTGAAAATATGCCTTGTATTGATTTATCTCTATATCAAAACACTGATGGCGTTCAACTACCTTTTACCAAATCTTTTTGGGACTAAAGTTCATTAATTTACCTTAATTTTTGTTGAAACTATTATTTTTGGGGTTTAAAAGATACATATATGAATATAGGTGATAAAGTTCGTTTGCTGCACAATACCGAACAAGGTATTATTACACAAATAAGAGGGCAAATTATTGAGGTAGAAATAGAAGATGGCTTTTCTATTCCTGTTCATAAATCAGAAGTAGTTTTGGTTTCGGCAGAAGAAAGTCGGATTTTTGGAAAAAATACAGAGAAAACCCAAAAGGCTGCCTCTAAAAAATCAACAGAAAGCACTATTTTCGCTCAAAAAGGCTTATACGTAGCTTTTATAGCTATCAATGACCAGAAATTTAGTTTGTATTTTATCAATAACACAGATTGGCTTTTACCTTTTAGTTTTTTGCAAGAAAACAAAGGCTTGAAAGCGGGTTTGATGGAAGCCCGCTCTTTTATCAAACTGCAAGAAATTTCTTTGATGCAGTTGGAGGACTCGGGAAATTATACCCTGCAAGCTCTCTACCATAAAAACTCCTCTTTTGAACCCCAGCAGCCTTTTGTAAAAACCTTAAAATTTAGAGCAAAACAACTCAAACAAAGTCAAGATGTTCCCATACTTCAACAAAAAGGCTATGTCTTTCAAATAGACCAAGATTTTATTTTGCAAGATATTGATATACAGAAAATTGAAGAAAATATCTGTGAGAAAAAAATCCAAGCAATACTACCCAATAAGCCACCGAAGGAAGTAGATTTACATATTGATAAAATATGTGATGACAGCCATTTGCTTGCCAAGGAAGCTATCCTACAAACACAATTAGCTCATTTTGAAAAATGTCTGGATAGTGCGATTGTTCATAATTTAGGAGAAATCACTTTCATACATGGGATTGGCAATGGCACGCTCAAATATGAAATCCAGAAGTATGTGAGCAAACATACAGGGGTAGCCTACTTCAAAGATGCACAAAAAGAAAAATTTGGATACGGAGCTACTTATATCAAACTCAAATAAGTTTTGCTTTTTTTTGTTTCTTTCACTTTATTTGTAAAATTTTGTACTAAAAAAAGCTTTCTGTATGACAAATTATGACCTTATCGTGATAGGTAGCGGACCTGGCGGCTACGTAGCAGCTATCAGAGCCTCGCAATTAGGACTAAAAACTGCCGTAGTAGAAGCCGCCGAATTGGGCGGAATATGCCTAAATTGGGGTTGCATACCTACCAAAGCTCTTCTCAAATCTGCTCAAGTATTTGAGTATGTGAAGCACGCCAAAGATTACGGAATTTCCGTAAGTGATGCGAATGTAGATTTCAAAGGAATGATAAACCGAAGTCGCGAAGTAGCTGGCGGAATGAGTAAAGGCATTCAGTTTTTATTTAAAAAAAATAAAATTGATTTGATAGAAGGCTTTGGCAAACTTACTAAAGATAAAAAAATAGAAGTAACGGCAAAAGACGGCTCTAAAAAAATAGTAGAAGCAAAAAATATTATCTTGGCAACAGGTGGTAGAGCCAGAGAGTTGCCTCATATCAAAATAGATAACCAAAAAATAATTGGTTACAGAAAGGCTATGTACATGGAAAACCAGCCCAAAAGTATGATTATTATGGGTTCTGGAGCTATTGGTGTGGAATTTGCCTATTTCTATAATTCTATTGGTACAAAAGTAACGATTGTAGAGTTTATGCCCCGTATTGTTCCTGTTGAAGATGAAGATGTTTCCAAACAATTAGAGAAATCCTATAAAAAAATGGGCGTAAATATTATGACTTCCTCAAGTGTGGAGTCCGTAGATACCTCTGGTGTTGGCTGTAAAGTTACTGTTAAAACCCCTACAGGCACACAAATTTTGGAGGCAGACGTGGTGCTATCGGCTGTTGGTGTTACGGCTAATTTAGAGGGTATTGGTTTGGAAGAAGTTGGTATACAAACTGACAAAGGGAAAATCGTAGTAGATAATTACGGACAAACCAATGTAGCAGGCATCTATGCCATTGGCGACATCACACGCGGGCAAGCTTTGGCTCACGTAGCTTCAGCTGAGGGTATTATTTGTGTGGAAAAAATAGCAGGATTGAATCCTCACCCACTCAATTACGGAAATATACCAGGCTGTACTTACTCCCAGCCCGAAATTGCCTCTGTAGGTCTTACCGAAGCCCAAGCCAAAGAACAAGGCTATGAAATAAAAGTAGGAAAATTTCCTTTTACAGCCTCAGGTAAAGCAAGTGCTGGCGGTGTGAAAGAGGGTTTTGTAAAAGTAATTTTTGATGCCAAATATGGAGAATGGCTTGGTTGTCATATGATAGGAGCAAATGTAACAGAAATGATAGCAGAAGCCGTAGTAGCCAGAAATTTAGAAACTACAGGACACGAAATCATCAAATCCGTACACCCACACCCCACAATGAGTGAAGCCATTATGGAAGCTGTTGCAGACGCTTATGGCGAAGTAATTCACCTCTAAAAATTCATTTATGCTTAAAAACCTATAGGGCTTCCTCCTTATAGGTTTTTTCAAGATACAGACTAAAAGTATAATTCTAAAAACATAATCAATGTCTAATAAACCGTTCCCTCCATTTACTTGTACTTATTCACCTAATATCCCTGAGTTTTTATGGCAACTAAATGCTAGTATCGTATTGAGTACCTATCAAGCGGGCAAAATGGTGTTTTTGAGTGCAGCTAATAAAGAAAATCTCATTCAGTTGCCCCGCAATTTTAAAAAAGCAATGGGTATCGCTCTGAAAGACAATTATTTGGCTATAGCCACTGAAAGCAGTGTCATTGTGTTTGCTCATGATAGAACCCTTGCTCCACGCTATCCACTCAAGCCTAATACTTATGAAACTTTATTTGTTCCAAGAGCCACTTACTACACAGGTATTTTAGATTTACACGATTTGGAATGGGGAAACGAAGGTTTGTGGGCAGTCAATACGCAATTTTCTTGTTTATCGCTCATCAATGACCAATATAGTTTTCAGCCAAAATGGCAACCGCATTTTATAAGCAAGTTAGAACCAGGTGATAGATGTCACCTCAACGGTTTAGCAATGCAAAATGGCAAACCCAAATACGTTACTGCTTTAGGTACTACTGATGAGCCAATGAAATGGCGAGAAAATAAAGTGAAAGGAGGCGTTTTGATTGATGTTGATACCAATGAATTTGTAGCCCAAGAGCTGGGAATGCCACATACACCCAAAATATACAAAAACAAAGTATTGGTGTTAGAATCAGCCACAGGTAGCCTTACAGAAATAGACCCTCAAACGGGCAAAAAAGAAATGCTCTATAAGTTTCCTGGTTTTGTGAGAGGACTAAGCATTTATGAAGACTATGCTTTTGTTGGTTTATCAAAAATCAGAACCAGCAGCAAAACCTTTAGTGATTTACCCATTTCTAAAGAATCTTTGTTTTCAGGAGTAGCTATTATGTATTTACCACACAGAAGCATTGTAGGCTATGTTCGTTATGAAGCAAGTGTAGAAGAAATTTATTCAGTGCAAGTACTGCCCAATGTTCGGAGGGCAGGTATGGTAAGTATGGATAAAGACGACCACAATTATTGTATCGTTACACCCACTGAAACTTTTTGGGCGGTACGCAATGACGAACATACAACGCTACCCAACAAACAACAAGATGGTGGCATTAACTTTTCGTACAGTAATTAAAATGGTATAGTTATTGCCTTACATTATTAAAATCAAATTTTATGAAAAAATCTCCTCTAATTCTTCTTGGTTGCCTGTTTTTGGCTACCTTTTTTCTATCTTTTACTTCCTTACAAAAAAAGAAAGAAAAATCTTTACAGGTTTCGGCTTACCTCATTTACAGAAGTGGCAAATTATCTAGTTTTGATGTACTTAATGATAAATCTATCAGTCTTTGGAACACGATTATCGGAGAAGGAGCGGCAGAAGATTGGTCAAATCAAACTAAGATAGTGCTGACGGGTTCGGCTAAGAATGTGAGTCTTGTAGTTTCTAATGGTGGAAAAATTGTTTTAAACAAAAAGGGGCTAAATGTAGCAAATAAAGCTGAATTTATTATTAAAAATACTGGCTGTCAGGAGCTTATCGTAAAAGTAAAAAGTGAAGATACCAATTATATAGGCAAAGTCCCTTTTAATTGTGGCGAGTAGCTTTTCTGATTGAGTTTGGAAGACAGATGAATCCTAAACACACATTTATCTTATTGCTGTTATAGCAACACAAAAAAGCCCTCAATTTTTGGGGCTTTTTTGTGTTGTATATAAAGGTTGTGTAGACTATCTACGCCTATTATCCGCTTTTTTTATTTAATGTTATTGGGAAAATGCAAAACATACAAAAATGAGCGAGCATGTTTATTACTTGCTTGTACACCTCAAAGATGCTGACGGAGAAGTAACTTTGCTGGATATAACACCATTCAACTATTCTTTCAATGGAAGCTGAAGATAAATTCGCTAATAATTCTGCGAAATTACAAGAAGAATACACTCGCATTATGAGCAAAATAGATGAGCAAAAACCAAATACTTGTAATTAGCGTATTCCAAGAAGATATTTCTTGATTATTTTATAATATTTCAGCTAATTTTTTAGCTTTTTTGATGGAATCGGGTAAAGAAACTCCATCTTTCCAGTTTGCACAAAGATAAAATTGTTTTTTTTCTAATTTTTCTAAGTGTTCATAAGCCTCCAAAATACTTGTATCGTATTGTGGAATACCTTTATGCCAGCGAGTTATTTTCTGTGTGATGGGGAGGGTATCTATGCCATAGAGTTCTTTTATTTCTTTTTGAACTTTTGCCATTACTTGCCAATCGTCCATTTTTAGCTTATCAGCACCTCTGCTCCCGCCCACAAAAGTTGTAAAAAGTACTTCATTATCTTTACATCTATGCTCAAAAACAGAACTGCTCCAAATATGCCCCAAACTGAAAAGGTTCTCCACTGAAGGGTGCAAAGCACCAAAACCGTCCATTTTTACCTTCAATTCTTTTTTGTAATAAAGCGTATGAACAGCGGCAATAGGAGCATAATTAACTTTCTCTAAGGCTTTACTGAAAGCCACCTCAGATTTTGCTACCAAAGGAGCAAGTTGATAAGCCGCCCCTGTAAATACCAATTTGGGAGCAACAAAACTATTCTCCTCACTTTTTACCTCCCAAACTCTACCATTAAAACTGATTTCCTCTATGCCTTTTTCCAAATAAGTAATTTTTACTTTTTCGGCTATGGCTCTTGGTATAGTCTGCATTCCCTCCCTAAATGAAACTATTTGCTTTCTTTCGGTAGTATTTTTATTTTTCTTAAACCCTTTGAGCAAAGAGCCATATTTTTGCTCCATTTCCACCAAATTGGGAAAGGTATATTTCACTAATAATTCCTGCGGGTTTCCTGCGTAAATTCCTGATACAAAAGGGTCTAAGGCATAGTCTACAATTTCTTTACTAAAACGCCTTTCAAAAAACGCTGCAAGGGTTTCCTTATCGTTCGTCTTGGATTGTACACGCGACTCGCCAAATATTTTGAATTTTGTTTTCCAAGAGAAAAAGCCATTAAATAGCAAAGATAGAGGCGAAGAAGGTAGTTTTTGGTATCTTCCATTTCTAAATACATACCTATTTTTACTCACATTATTGGCATTGATAAGCTCTTTTTCTATACCTAATTCTATCAAAAAATCTTTAATTTCTTGGTCTATAAGCAAGGAGTTAGGACCCAACTCAAATAAATACTCTTTATCACGAACCGAGCGTATCACGCCGCCGGGTTGTCCTTCATTCTCCTTAAACTCAAGCAATACATAAGGCTTATTTTGTTTTTCCAAAAAATAAGCAAGGCTCAAACCTGAAATTCCTGCACCAATAATAATAATCATAGCGGTACTTTTTGTTGAATAGCGATTTTTGTATAATTTTGTTCAAGTTTAGAAAATAAATAAGAAAAATTCAAGTTAAAATACAAATGATTTACGACTGCTTTGCTTTTTTTAATGAATTAGACTTGCTCAAAATACGTTTGCACGAACTCAACGAAGTTGTTGATAAATTTGTATTGGTAGAGGCTACCCGAACTTTCCAGAAGAAAGAAAAACCCTTGTATTTCAACGAAAATAAGCATCTTTTCAAAGAATTTGAAAGCAAAATTATCCATATCATTGTAGATAAATACCCTACCTTTTGGAGTAAATTTAGGATACCCACTACTTGGGATTATGACGACCACCAGAAAGAACAAATACTTTTAGGCTTAAAAAGTTGTAAAGATAATGATGTAATCATAGTTTCAGATTTGGACGAAATCCCAAGAGCGGAGTATGTGAAAAAATACGCTTATACAGAAGGCGTAAAGGTTTTCAGACAGTATCAGGCTTATTATTTTGTCAATAATGTTTGTAGAAAAATCCACGATTATGGCGGAGAAGCTAAGGCTCAATTCAATACAGATGGTTTTGGTTGGTGGCAAGGCAGTGTAATGCTTTCTTACGAAATTTTTAGAAAAAGCATCAAAACCATTGAAAAAGCAAGACTACAAAGAGATTTGCCAGAGCCAGCAGTAAAAATTCTCAAAGAAGCGGGTTGGCATTTTAGTTATATGGGCGGCATTGAGAAAATTATTCAGAAATTGGGGGCTTGGGCTCACAAAGAGTATAATACACCCGAAAATAGGAATCCTGAAAGAATAGAAAAAATTATAAGAAATGGAAGCTCTTTATTCAATCCTGATGAGAGGTACGAATTAGTGGATATAGAACAAACGGAGATTCCTTTTCCATCTTACCTCAAAAATCATTTGAAAGAATTTGAGCATTTGCTTCTTAAACCTTAATTTATGAAGGAAATTGCTATTTTATTGCCTTGCTATAATGAAAATACGACTATTATTAGATTTTTAGAGATATTAGAAGAAGCAATCAAAGATCTTCCCCATAACTTTAGAGTAATAGTGATAGATGATGCCTCCACAGATAATACTTTGGTTTTGCTACAACAATTTTCTTTCCAAAATCCTGCTATTCAGATAGATATACTTTCTTTAAAGTTTAATATTGGTCATCAAGGAGCTATTTATCAAGGTTTTTTATATGCACAAAGTTTAACAAACAATACTTTTATCATAATGGATTCTGATGGGGAAGATGACCCTAAAGCGATAAAAATACTCCTAGAGAAAGCCCCCAATCATCAAATCATCAATGTAGTAAGGGGTAAAAGGCGAGAAAGTCTTAGCTTTATTCTGTTTTATCAGGTATATAAACTCATTTTTAAATTTATTACAGGCACTACAATCAATTATGGCAATTACTCTCTGATAACAAAGAAAATTCTTGAAAAAGCTATATTCCATCAATTCAATCATTTCCCTGCTTTTTTATCCAAACAAAAATGTAGTAAAACAACAATTATGGTAGATAGAATGAAAAGGATTTCAGGGAAATCCAAAATGCGATTTTCAAATCTGCTTTATCACGCTTTCTATTCTTTTGTGGAGTATGCAGAGTCTATTCTACTCGTATTTTTCAAATTATTTATTTTTTTAGTGTTACTATTTTTCATAGCTATCGGCAATGTTTTATACCAAAAATTTATAGCCAATACGGCTATTTTGGGCTGGAGTAGTACTATTGCCATTTCTTTGATGAACACTGCCCTCATATCTATTGGCTTTTTTGTAATGGGAATTCTCTCACTGAATCTACAAAAAAAGAACAGTGAAGATAAAAAAACGAAGATTTATGAAAAAATCAATTAGAAAACTACCTTTTTGGATTGCCTTTTTTGCCCTTACAAGCCTTGTTACAAGAGTAGTTCTTTTATTTTTCTACAATTCTAATTTTGGTGGCGTAGACCAAAACGTTATCTATGGTATTCAGCGTTTGCTCCTGGGTGAGCCTTTATATCAAGATACTGAGAGCGGCTTGTATGCTATTATGCAATACACACCTCTATACTATTATGTTGTGTATGGAATATCAAGATTATTTGGTATAGGAGCCTATGAGGTACAATCTATTTATATTCTCACAAGGAGTATTGCTTTGGTTTTTTCTTTGGCAACAGTAGGAATGGCTGTTCTAACTATTAAAATTTACTACCCCCAAAAACATTTATTATGGCTTTTAGGCTTTGGAGCTATGATTATTCCTACTTCTCATTATTTTCTAAGAGGTGATAGCCTTCATTTTTTTCTTTTTGCTTCTTCTGTATATTTTTTTATTCTTTATACCTATCACCATAAATGGCTTTTCTTTTTTTTATCTTCTTTTCTGGCAGCTCTTGCCATACTCACCAAACAGAGTGGTATATTACTTCCTTTTATTATAGGTTTTTATTTACTTTTTATTGAAAAGAAAATCATCAAATCCTTTGTATTTGGAGTTTTTTGTGTGCTTATCGGCTGGTTTTTGCTACATTTTTTAATACATGGGGAATACCTTTTATTTTACAAAAATGCTTATTTAGGCTTAAAAAATGGTTTCAGTATCTCATTTTGGATAGATATGTTTAGCAGCCAATTCTATTTGGATATTTTTCCTCATTACATTTTGGGTATGCTGATGGTCTATTTATTTCTATTCAAGAACATAGCAAAAGAACATAAATTTAATGCCTATGCCATATTATTATCTTTGCTTTTTGCTATGCTTACAGGCTTGAAAATAGGTAGTAGCTCTAATTATTTCACAGAGTTTATGTATATGATTTTAATTAGCGTGCCCTTACTCATACGATATAATTACATCTATTATTCTTTTGAAAACCCCAAAATACAGCGTATAAATATCTATAATATTACTTTATTTGCGTTGTATGTATTTTATCTTTCTAGAGGGGTGGCGTTGTTTTCTAGTGTTTTTATAGAACGATGGATGAAAAGCTATCATAATGAATACCTAACACATCAGAAAATTTATTGGTATCTAAAAAATGAAAAGAAAATAAAAAATGAGGAGTATCTCTTTTGCACTTTCAGAGGTTTTACAGATAATTTTTTTATTAAAAATCAGCTATTAGCAACCAAAGATGTGGTAAGTCAAGTTTATTTAGCTAACCCAAACACGTTTAACTATCAGCTAATCATTGAAAAACAAAACAAAGGACTATTCAAATACATCATCACTGACGCAGAAAACAAAGAACTACTTTACAAAGATATAGCTATTCCTTTCATTAAATTGGATAAAAATAGCTTTACACTCATCAAAATCATTGATACATACGCTATTTATGAATACAAAGCCTCAACTTCTAAATTATTTTAGTAGCAAAATCCTTGTTTTCAGAACTATCAGAAGAACTTCTATAAAGTTTGCTGTAAGCACTATTAGCTCTATTGAGTAGCTCTTCGTGTGTGCCTCTTTCTATGATTTGCCCTTGTTGTAGCACCAAAATTTCATCAGCATTTTGGATAGTGCTAAGCCTATGTGCTATTACTAAGGAAGTTCTATTTTGTAGGAGATTTTCTAAGGCTTGTTGTACCTGTCTTTCCGATTCATTGTCCAAAGCTGAAGTAGCTTCGTCTAAAATAAGTATCTCAGGATTTCGGAGTACAGCCCTTGCAATACTGATACGTTGCCTTTGCCCACCTGAAAGTTTGCTGCCTCGCTCTCCTATATTTGTTTCGTATTGCTCTGGAAGTTGCATAATAAAATCGTGAGCATTAGCTATTTTAGCAGCTTGGATAATTTCTTCTGTGCTGGCTTTTGTACCAAAAGTAATGTTGTTGGCAATCGTATCATTAAATAAAATAGCTTCTTGAGCTACAATACCCATTTTGGAACGCAAAGATTGCGTGGAAATTTCTTTAATATTTTTTTCATCAATACGTATAGCCCCTTCATTTACTTCGTAAAAACGGCATAGCAAGTCTGCAATCGTAGATTTTCCGCTTCCCGAAGCCCCCACCAAAGCCAGCGTTTTTCCTTTCGGAATTTCAAAGCTAATATCAGTAAGTACTTTCTGATTGGTATTATAGGCAAAAGTAACTTTATCAAAAACTATTTTATCAGAAAAATGCTCCAAAATAGTGGCATTTGGGCTGTCTTGGATAGTTGGTTTGGTATCTACCAATTCAAAAATGCGTGTCGCTGAAGCCAAACCTCTTTGTATTTGGCTAAACATGGCAATAATTTCTTTGATGGGCTGCGTTACTTGTGATAGAATTGCCACAAAACCTAAAAAATTCTGTGCTGATAAACTTGATTTTCCATTGATAATAAGCGTTCCGCCATAAAAAATTACCCCCAAAACCAAAGCAACTCCCATAAATTCAGAAACAGGCGAAGATAGTTCTCTTTTGAAACCTATACTTTTGAGTAATTGGGTGTATCGGCTATTTTCTTCATTAAATTTCTTTTTTACAAAGCCTTCCGCGTTAAAGCCTTTTACAATCCGAATACCGCCAAAAGTTTCGTCCATAATCGAAAGTACCGAACCAATAGACTCTTGTACCTGTCGCGACTGCTTTTTGAGTTTATTGATGAGCAAGGCGACAAAACCTCCCATCACTGGAATATAAATAAGTACAAAAATCGTAAGTTCCGTAGAAATAAAAAAAAGTGTAATAAAATAGAATGCTAACAAAACAGGCTCCCGCAGAATAGCCTTAAACGAACTCGTAATAGAAAACTCCACTTCTGCTACATCGCTTGTCATACGTGATAAAATTCCGCCTTTATGTTGCTCAGAAAAATAGCTTAAATGTAGATTGAGGGTATTTTCGAATACATCTTTTCTTATTTTGCCTATTATATGAGCTTTCAGAGCTTCTAAAGTTCTGATGGTGAGATACCTGAATGTATTTGCGAGAAAAACAGAAGATAACACAAATAATGAAACACCCAGTAAAAGTGCTTGTGCACCTTTTTCGTGATAAATTTTGGATTGGTAATACATAAAAGTATCTATCGCCCACTGAAAACTTGGAACAAATACAGGAGCCTGCTCAATAACAGCGGGCTCCGCTTTGAACAACACATCTAAAACAGGAATAATCATGGCAAAATTGACTACACCGAATAATGATGCTAATAGCGAAGTTATCAAAAAAGGTAAGGCAAAGCGATTGAAAGGCTGAGCGTAAGATAATAAACGTAGATAAGTTTTCATTTAAAAAACATTGAATAAAAAAAGAAATTTTATACAAAACGTATTGCCTTCACAGGCGAAATTCTCAAACTAAAATACATAGGTATTGTCATCACAAGTACAAGAAGGCTTGCTACCCCCAAATTGGCTACTATCCACACAGAAAAGTCCCAAGTCATAGGCACATAACTCACAAAATAGCTTTGGGCATCTAAGGGTATCCAACGCCCATAATACTGAGAAAGCACTAAACAGATTGTGAAGAGATTGCCCCAAAACAAGCCCCAAAACAACATCTGCATACCTTGCCACAAAAATATACGGCTTATTTGCCCATTTTTAGCCCCCAAAGCCTTTAAAATGCCTATCATCTGGGTTCTTTCCATTATAGTTATGAGTACAATGGAAATAATGTTGAAAGAAGCTACTAATAAAATGACTATCAAAATAATGACTACGTTGTTATCAAGGAGACTCAACCACTCAAAAGTATCAAAATGTTTGACCGTGATAAGTTGTTGTTGAAGGTCAAAAGGAATGTATTGCTCCAAATCTTTGGAGTTTTCAGCAATCTCATCAAAGTTTTTGAGAAAAATCTCATAACCACTTACTAAACTATCTCCCCAGTTATTCACTTTTTGTAAAACTCGTAAGTCAGTGAGCATCACTTTTTCATCAAACATCGCCACACCCGAATTATAAATACCCACTACGCTGAGTTTGCGAAAGCGGGGAGGTTTTTGTACGAAAATTAAAATTAAAGAATCTCCTACACTAATGTTCAGTTTTTTGGAAATCAATTCGCTGATAACCAATTCTTTAGACTCTTCCTTATCAGAAAATTTGAGCCACCTACCCGCTTTCATATTCGCTGCAAAATCTGAAAAACGAAAATTTTTATCTACCCCTTTTAATAAAACCCCTTGTACGTTATCCTTTACTTTTACCACACTAGGCTTCTGAACGTAATATTGCAAATGCTCTATGTAAGAAATATTGCTTCTTTGAGCGATAATTTGGCTACGAGTAGGAACGGGTGGTTCTTCAAAAGATTGATTATTGCTGGTTTTTACTATCCGAATATGCCCCGAAAAACTAAATACTTTACTTTTTATAGCTTCTTTGAAGCCCAAGAGTACCGAAAAAGACAACAAAACCACACTGATAGCTACCGCAATACTGGTAATAGCTATCAAGTAAAGAATATGCGTAAAACCTGCTTTTTTGGTGCTTTTACGGCTGATTTTTTGAGCTATAAAACGATAGACATTCAAAGTGAGTCCCTAATACTTATTTCACGAAGGTAAAAGTGATATACAAAATATGCTTTTCGCCTACAAACTCCACGTTGGCATGAGTTTCTTTTATTTTCCAAGCATCTTTGAGCAAATCTTCAATATCTTTAAAATCAACGGAAGGATTTTGTGTAAGATTTACAGATTTATTGATTACTTTGGTTTCCATAATGGGCTAATTTTAGGTAAAATAGAGTTTAATTAGACATTTTTTTTTCAAAAATAGCGTTTTTTCCAAAATATACAAAATACAATAGAAACAAAGTACAAAAAATTTGGATTTACATAATTTTTTCGGAAATTTACGCCCTCAATTTTGGATAAATGGAAAATTTGAATCAACTGAAAGAATTTTTATCCAGCCCTAAAAAAATCGTGATTACTACACATCACAAACCTGACGCTGATGCTTTGGGGTCTTCTTTGGGTTTGGCAGGCTATCTCAAAAAGTTAGGGCATCAAGTCAATGTAATTAGTCCGAGTGACTATCCACGCTTTTTGCATTGGCTACCC
>JANRLU010000072.1:0-4015 GCA_033762275.1 Thermonemataceae bacterium
GTTTGTTCTGGAAAAATAAAACATTTTGAGGGGTATCTATGTTAAAAATGATAGCTTTGCTACTATTTATCAACGTAATCCTAAAATTATGCAAGAACTCACTCCTATTACGGTCGCCTATGGCGATGGCATTGGTCCTGAAATTATGGACGCTACCCTGAAGATTTTAATGGCTGCTGGAGCCAAAATCAAGCCTGAAATTATTGAAATTGGCGAAAAGGTATATTTAAAGGGAAACGCCGCAGGCATAGAGGAAGGTGCTTGGGAGTCCTTGAGAAAAACAAAAGTATTTTTGAAAGCTCCCATTACTACTCCACAAGGGGGAGGCTTTAAGAGTTTGAATGTTACGACACGCAAAATGTTGGGGCTATATGCCAATATTCGCCCTTGCGTGGCATACGCTCCTTATGTAGATACCAAACATCCCCTAATGGACGTGGTGATTATTCGGGAAAATGAGGAAGACCTTTATGCAGGCATAGAGCATCAGCAAACTCCTGAGGTAGTTCAGTGCTTAAAACTCATCAGCCGCCCAGGAACGGAAAAAATCATTCGCTATGCCTTCGAATATGCTCGCCAATATGGCAGAAAAAAAGTTACTTGTTTCACAAAAGATAATATTATGAAGCAAACAGATGGGCTTTTTCACAAGGTTTTTGATGAAATTGGGGTGGAGTACCCAGAAATAGAACAAGAACATTGGATTGTAGATATTGGAGCAGCGAAATTGGCTGATACACCAGAAGTATTTGATGTAATTGTAATGCCTAATTTGTATGGAGATATCCTTTCAGATGTTGCCGCCCAAATTGCTGGTTCTGTTGGTTTGGCTGGCTCTGCCAATATCGGAGAGGAAGTCGCTATGTTTGAGGCAATACACGGCTCTGCTCCCCGCCGAGCAGGACAAAACTTAGCCAATCCTTCGGGCTTGTTGTTAGGAGCTATCCAAATGTTGGTACATATTGGGCAAGGAGAAATCGCAGAGAATATACACAATGCTTGGCTGAAAACTCTGGAAGATGGAATCCATACCTATGATATTTACAAAGAGGAGGTAAGTAAAGAAAAAGTAGGAACTAAGGAGTTTGCAGAAGCCGTAATAGCAAGATTAGGCTCCAAACCCACACAATTAAAAGTAGCAAATTACTCGAAAGCAAATAAAGCTATCGAAATTAAACTAAAACCGCAAAAAGAAGTAAAAATAGATACTGTTGGCATAGATATATTCTTGTATAACAACAACAGAAACGCACAAACATTAGGAGAAGCCTTAGAAAAAATTAAAATAGGTGATTTACACCTTACAATGATAACCAATAGAGGTGTAAAAGTATACCCCAACGGCTTACCTGAGACCTTCTGTACAGACCATTGGCGTTGCAGATTCAAAGGCAATGGAGAGCATATCAACTATGAAAACTTGATTGCGTTACAAGAACAGATTATGCGAGCTGGCTATCAAATCATCAAAACGGAAAATTTATGTAAATTTGATGGTGTAGAAGCTTTCTCGGCTGGGCAAGGTGCCTAACAAAAAAAACTCTCTACCAATGTAGAGAGTTTTTTTAGTTTATTACACCCGAACCTATCAGTTCATTATTTTCGTACCAAGTTACGAACTGTCCTGGTGTTACACTTTGTTGTTTTTCCTCAAAAATAACATACAAAAATTCTTCTGACTGGTATAAAGTAGCCTTACTGAGAGGTTGCCGATACCTGATACGCACCTGATACGTCTGAGAATCACCGATTTTCATTTCTAAATCTGGACGTACCCAATGTATATCATTTTTAGCTACTCGCAAACCCCTCCTATTAAGCCCTTGATGGGTATTACCTTGACCCACATACACTATATTTTCATTTACATCTATACCTATTACAAAAAGTGGTAGAGCTTTACCGCCTACTTGCAAGCCCTTTCTTTGTCCAATAGTATAAAAATGAGCTCCTATATGCTCCCCAACCACTTTGCCATCAGCAGGAGCGTAAACGTAGGCATTTGTTTTATCTTCCAAGGAGTTTGAAGTATTTTGCTTACTAAAAATAGGGCTATCAGGCGGAATCTCTATTATTTTACCTTTTTTGGTATTCAGTTTTTGTTGCAAAAACTCTGGAAGACGTATTTTACCCACGAAACACAAGCCTTGTGAGTCTTTCTTTTCAGCAGTAACAAGATCTTGAGCCTTCGCAATAGCCCTTACCTCAGACTTTAAGAGATGCCCAATCGGAAATAAAGCCTTAGATAGTTGCTCTTGGCTAAGTTGGCATAAAAAATAACTCTGGTCTTTATTGTTATCCTTAGCCATCAACAACTGATGCACAGCATACCCTTCTTTCTGAAAACTACTTTTTTGGCAATAATGCCCCGTAGCCACATAATCCGCACCAAGTTGCAGAGCTGCTTTCAGAAAAACGTCAAATTTTATCTCCCTATTGCAAAGCACATCAGGATTGGGCGTTCTACCTGCCTCATATTCAGCGAACATATAATCCACGATACGCTGCTTGTACTCGGCACTCAAGTCTAAAACCCTAAAAGGAATACCTAACTTTTCAGCAACAATCAAAGCATCATTGCTATCCTCTACCCAAGGGCACTCATTATTGATAACAACACGTTCATCGTGCCAGTTTTTCATAAAAATTCCTATTACTTCGTATCCTTGCTCTTTGAGTAAATAAGCAGCAACGCTGGAATCTACCCCTCCAGAAAGGCCTACTACAACGCGTGGAGGCATATTTTTGGTATTAGATGTAATAAAATGAAAATAAAACTTTTATTTTTTAGAAAAAACAAGTTTTTTAGTGCTATGGTTCAAGAAAAAAGAATTGGTATCGCTTTATCAGGCGGAGGAGCAAGAGGCTTCGCCCATTTGGGCATTCTCAAAGCCTTTGAAGAGGCAAATATTTCCATTGACGTCCTTGCAGGGACAAGTATGGGGGCTATCATAGCAGCTTTTTGGGCTAAAGGATACAAAGCTGATGAAATTTTCACTTTGTTACATCAACTAAAACTAAGACAATTTATTCGCTGGCGAAAACCTCATCAATCCTTGTTTAGCTACCAAAAAATCTATAAATTTTTAAAAAATTATTTTCCTGATAATCAGATTAGTAGCCTACAAAAACCTCTCACAATCACTTGTACCAATTTGATAGAAGGTAATTTGGTGAGTTTTTCGGAAGGAGAACTTTTGGAAGCTCTGATTGGCTCTTTTGCTATTCCCGCTCTTTTAGAGCCTGTAAAGTTTAGGGATATGGAACTTATAGACGGAGGCATTATACAAAATCTTCCTTCAGAGGTTATTCGCCAGCAATGCGACTACCTAATTGGCGTTCATTGTAATCCATTGAGCAAAAAATCAGGGAAAAATATGAGAGAAAATATTGAAAGAACATTTATTGTCGCTGTTCAGGCAAATATAAGTTCCGCCATAGCTCTTTGCGATTTATTTATAGAACCTCCCAACCTTTCTAATTACCGCTTCGCTGACATAAAAAAAGCTCCTGCTATTTTTGAGGAAGGTTATTGGTATGCCAAAAAACTTGTTGTTAACTTTTAAATTAGGTGGTGGTTTAAAAATGTATGATAAGCATGATTTCGTTGTTGGAACATTATTTTGATAGCTGCTTCGTGGTATTCATCTTTCTTTGAGAAACAAGTAGTTTGTCTTATAAACCTTCGGTTTCTGGCTCTTAATGAGGTATACGCCTTCAATATCTTTTGTTAAGTGCTTTCCTATTTGATTATTTTCCTCTTTAAATACATTTTTAATAGTGGTAAATATTGTATGATTTTGTTTGAAAACAAAAAATCTGCGTTCAATCAGTCTAATTAGTGTCATCTGCGTTCCAAAATAGCACACAGATAACACTGATTGAACCGATAAAACACATATTTATCTAAAAAAATATAAATTTAAGCGTAAATTATTAATAAAAAATCATTTATTATACATTTTTTAACACCACCAAACTATCTTGTGGTGCTTTTAGGGGTATTATCACCCAA
>JANRLU010000073.1:0-3298 GCA_033762275.1 Thermonemataceae bacterium
CCAGAAAATTGTTTTTGCATAAAAAGTAAAGGGTTTTATTAAAGATATTACAAAGGTAGGAAAAATTATTTTTTCTTAGAAAATTTTGTATGTTATTTTTTTGTGAAGGAAAAAATAACATTTCTTTTACCATTTTTTAAAGTAAATTTCGGACTTGTGTGGGTTAAAATTTATGAGTAATAACCCTGTAAAATATTTTTTCCCGAAAATAGTATGCAAGCCGAATATTTATACGTATATTTAAGCCGAAATATTTTAATTGAATACCACATTTATATTTTCATTTCACTTTCTAACATTTACCTAATGGAAGCAGTTTTAGAAAAAAGTAAATCCCAAAAAGCCTACGAAACTCGCCGTATTCGTAAGGTAGCAATTTTGGGAGCGGGTGTAATGGGAAGCCGTATCGCTTGCCACTTTGCCAATATCGGTGTAGAGGCTCTGTTATTGGATATTGTTCCTAAAGACCTTAGCCCTGAAGAGCAAGCCAAAGGCTTAACTTTGGATAGCCCGATTGTTCGTAATCGTATTGTGAATACGGCTTTTCAAAACACCTTAAAAGCAAAACCAGCCGCTTTGTATAACGAAAAATTTGCCAATAGAATTAAATTAGGAAATTTTGAGGATAATATGGCTGAAATTGCCAATGCTGATTGGGTGATTGAGGTGGTTATGGAGCGTTTGGATATCAAACAAAAAGTATTTGAGCAAGTAGAAAAATATCGTAAAAAAGGAACGCTCATTACTTCTAATACTTCGGGGATACCTATCAATATGATGACAGAAGGCAGGAGCGATGATTTTAAGGCTCATTTCTGCGGAACACACTTTTTTAACCCTCCTCGTTATCTCAAATTATTAGAAATTATTCCCACGGCATTTACCAAACCCGAAGTCATTGATTTTTTGATGGATTATGGGGCTCAAATGCTTGGAAAAACAACCGTGCTTTGTAAAGATACACCTGCCTTCATTGCTAATCGTGTGGGGGTATATGCGATTATGGATGCTTTGCATACCATAGAACAGATGGGTTTGAGTGTGGAGGCGGTTGATAAACTTACAGGAAGCGTTTTAGGTAGACCAAAATCAGCTACTTTTAGAACGCTTGACGTAGTAGGGTTGGATACCATGATTCTGGTAGCGGGCGGTTTGGCGGCTAACGCCCCTCACGATGAAGCAAAAGAGGCTTTTCAATTACCTAAATCTTTAGCATTTCTGAAAGAGCAAAATTGGCTTGGTGATAAATCTGGGCAAGGTTATTACAAAAAAGATAAAAATACAAAAGAAATTTTTGCCCTTGACCTCAACACTTTTGAGTACAAGCCTCAAGAAAAAGTGAAATTTAAGGCTTTAGAAGCTACCAAAATGATAGAGAAGGTAAAAGAACGTTTCCCTGTTCTGCTAAAGTCTGATGACCAAGCTGGGGAGTTCTATAGAAAAACCTTCGCTTCCTTATTTGCTTATGTGGCTAATCGTATTCCTGAAATTGCAGACCATTTGTATCAGATAGATGATGCTATTTGTGCTGGTTTTGGTTGGGAAGTAGGTCCTTTTGAAACTTGGGACGCCGTAGGCATTGAGTATGGCTTGCAACTTGCCAAAGAAGCAGGAAAAACAATCGCTCCATGGGTGCAAGAAATGCTTGAAGCAGGCAATGACTCTTTCTATAAATTAGAAAATGGAAAACAATTATACTATGATGTAGCTACAAAAACCTACAAACCCATTCAGAAAAGTGGAGAAATCATTATCTTAGATAATATCCGTAAAACTAATAAAGTATGGGGAAATATAGGTTCTACCTTGTTTGATTTGGGAGATGGTATATTGGGACTTGAGTTTCATACTAAAATGAATGCTATTGGAGCTGAAGTAATAGAGGGTATCAATAAAGCTATTGAAACCGCTGAAAAAGATTTTAGAGGTTTGGTGATAGGTTCTAATGCAGAAAATTTCTCGGCTGGGGCAAACTTGGCAATGCTAATGATGTTTGCTTTTGAACAAGATTGGGACGAAGTGAATTTGATGATTGCTCAATTCCAAAAAGCGATGATGAGAACAAGATATTCGGCAATTCCGGTAGTAACTGCTCCTGCCGGCTTGGCTTTGGGTGGTGGTTGTGAGCTTAATTTACACGCTGACCATATCCAAGCTCATGCAGAAACTTATATGGGATTGGTTGAATTTGGTGTAGGGCTTATTCCTGCTGGGGGAGGCTCAAAAGAAATGACTGTGCGTGTTTCAGATTCTTTCAAAGAGGGTGATGTAGAATTTAATAGTTTGCAAACTGCTTTCATGAATATCGCTACTGCTAAAGTGGCTACTTCGGCACACGAAGCAATGGAAATGGGTTATCTACGTAGAGGCGATGGTATTTCTCTTAATAGGGCGTTTCATTTGGCTGAAGCCAAGTTAAAAGCAATTGAATTGGCAGAGTTGGGCTATACACAACCCAAACAACGTACTGATGTAAAAGTATTGGGTAAAGGAGCTTTAGGAACACTCAAGGCGGGCATTACAGGAATGCTGTATGGTAAATATATTTCGGAGCACGATGCCAAAATCGCTGAAAAGCTTGCTTATGTAATGACAGGCGGCGATTTAAGTATGCCTCAAATGGTTTCCGAGCAGTACCTTTTGGATTTGGAGAGAGAAGCTTTTTTATCACTTTGTGGAGAAAAGAAAACCCTTGAACGTATTCAAAGTATTTTGACTACTGGAAAACCCTTGAGGAACTAAGTTTTGAGGAGACAAGAGATAGGAAACAGGAGACAAGAGCAATATTTTTTATTGAAAAAATATGACACGACACAATTTTAAGAATTTAGATGTATGGAAGCTATCCAAAGAATTATGTAAAGAAATTTATTTGGCTACCAATAGTTTCCCTTCTGAAGAAAAGTTTGGCTTAATAAGCCAAATTCGTAGATGTGCTGTGTCTATTCCTTCTAATATTGCTGAAGGAACGGGACGAAGCTCCAACAAAGATTTTGCTCGTTTTATAGATATTAGTTTAGGTTCTTGCTTTGAGTTAGAAACCCAAATCATCTTATCAAACGATTTAGGTTTTTTGGATAATGAAAAAAGCATCTTTTTGCAAGAAAAACTCCGAAAAATTCAAAAAATGCTTCAAAGCTTACACAATAGACTACAAACTCCTGACTCCTGATTCTTGGCTCTTAATTATCAATCAATATTCTCACTAAAAATACTAAAAAAATGAATGCATACATCGTAGCTGGCTATCGCACAGCAGTAGGAAAATCAAAAAGAGGGGGCTTTCGTTTTACTCGCC
>JANRLU010000074.1:0-3232 GCA_033762275.1 Thermonemataceae bacterium
GGTGCACCCTTGTAAAGTATTCTTTGGGTAATTTTTCATATATATCTTTTAGTAGCAAATTGGCTAATACTTTTTGCTCCTTAAGGAAAATCACTGAATAGTTTTCTAAAGCTTCTATCCATAAAATATCAGCTACTTTGAT
The DNA here is from genome assembly GCA_033762275.1 of Thermonemataceae bacterium. Taxonomy (GTDB): domain Bacteria; phylum Bacteroidota; class Bacteroidia; order Cytophagales; family Thermonemataceae; genus Raineya. Next base: position 143 of record JANRLU010000074.1, read on the forward strand.
GGCTACCAGTTTGTTTTTATCTTTCACAAAAAAAGTTTCCTCGTAAGTAAGTTTTTCATTGGTATATTCTTTTTCATACTCAGAAGGAATATTTTTAGAAATTTGGAGCAAATCATATTGATGTGCAGCTATGCTTAGCGTATTTTTCAAATCCACTTCTTTAAAAGGTTTGGTTAGATAGCCAAAAGGCTCTGTTTCCATTGCATCAGCAAAAGTAAGGCTATCAGCCAAAGCCGAAAGAAAAATTACGGGAATTCTATATTGCTGATAAGCAATTTTAGCAGCTTCTATCCCTGTTTTTGCCCCTTTTAGATGAATATCCATTAGCACAATCTGAGGGCTTTCAGATTCCATTAGTTCTATGGCTTGCTCGTAATGGTCGGCTATACCTACCACTTCATAGCCTAATTCTTCCAAATAAAGCTCCAAGTCTAAGGCAATAGAAAACTCATCTTCAACAATTAGTACCTTTTTCATTGTTTAGGAAAGGTTTAGCACTGTATCAAAATGTATTTTAAAATTTGCTCCTTGCGAATTATGATGCTCCCAAGTTCCCTTTATCTGCTTGACAAGTCCGTCTACAAGTCTTATTCCTAAAGATTTATTCTTTTTAGGATTAAAATCATCAGGTAGCCCAATACCATTATCTTTTATTTCCAACGTACAGGTAGTATCTTTTAGTTTTGCCCAAATTTCAATTACCCCTTGCTGCTTTTCGTTGAAAGCATATTTTATACTATTGGTAATAAGCTCATTGAGGATCAGCCCACAAGGAATAAGTTTATCAATATCTAAAAAAACATTTTCTAATTGCATTTCTATGCGAATTTTTTTCTGTTCCAAGGCATAAGTTTTTTGGAAATAGGCTACCAAATTTTCTATGTACTCTGCCAAACCGATGGATTGCAGGTTTTCAGATTTATAGAGTTTTTCATGAATAATTGCCATTGCTTGTATTCTATCTTGGCTTTGTTGTAGCAAATCCTGCGGGTTCTGACCTTTATGAGCTTGCAAGTGCAAGAGACTTGAAATAATTTGTAGATTATTTTTTACTCTATGATGAATTTCTTTGAGTAAAATTTCTTTTTGTTGGAGTGTTTGTTGGATAATCGTATTCTGTTGGCTTAGTTTTTTATTACTATTTTTCTTCATAAAATATGCCCATAAAGCCCCCAAAGCAAATAAAGCCAGCACAGCAAGGCTAATAGTCAGTAACCATTGTTTGCGATTTTCAGCTTCTTTTTCCAACAAATACATTCTTTTTTCTAAAGTTAAGACTTGTATTTTTTTCTTTTGGGATTCGTCGTCGTAGCTTGCTTGTAGTTCATTGATTTGTTTTATTTGTTCCAAACTCATCAAAGAATCTTTCATATTGTCGTACATTACCCTCAATTCATAAGCTTTTGGATAATTTTTTTGTTGGGCATAATACTCTGATAAAAACTTATATGCTTTTTCAGTAAGTGGCTTTGAGCCTATTTTCAATGATTTTTGGAGGGCTTCTTCGTAATAGGTAGCCGCAGATTCATATTTATTTTTTTTAGTACTTGCTTCCCCCAGACGAAGTAAAGTTTCTATTTGTCCGTTGTTATCGTCTATTTCTTGATAAATTAGTAAGGCTTCCTTTAGAAAATACAAAGAGGAGTCCAATTTATTTTCTTCTTGAAAAACGATACCCAAATTAGCATAGCCAGATGCAATACTTCTTTGATGTTTTTTCTGCTTTTTCAAGACCAAAGATTGTAGAAAGTTGGTTTTTGCTTCTTCCCATTTTTTTTGCTTCTGATAAACTTCCCCCATATTGTTGTAGGCAAAAGCTACTCCCAACGTATCTTTGATTTTTTGGGCAATTACCAGCGATTGTGTAAAATAGTCAAGTGCTTTTTCGTAATTTTTTTGGTCAGTGTAAAGACTTCCTATGTTATTGAGTACATTACTAATTTGCTTATCACTTTTATTTTTTTCAAAAAGGCTCAAAGCTTTGAGATAATAAGTAAGAGATTCCTTGTATTTGCCTTGTAATCGGTACACAAAAGCCATATTATTGTAGATACCTGCATTTCCTTTTTCATTTTGTATTTGTTGATTGATAGGAATAGCTTTTTGATAGCAAAGCAAAGCATCTTCATATTTTCCCATATTTTTGTAAGAAACTCCCATAAATGTAAGAAAATAAGCCGTACTGGTAGTATCCTTTAGCTTCTGAGCCAAATCCAAGCCTTTTTGAGCACAAGCCAAAGATTGTTTGGGGTTGCTCTCTCTATATTTTTGAGCGTATTCATCACAAACTGCAATTTGTTCGCTCTCAGGTAAGCCCTCAAGATGTGTATAAAAATCTTTATTTTGTGCCAGAATATTTGAGACATTCACACAAAAAAATAAAAGATAAAATAATTTCATACAATAAAGCTAATGTAGTTGGTTTCGGTCATTAAAATAGCAAATTCATTTGTTTATTCAAAATTTATGGTATATTTGGTTCAGTTTATTGTAAAGTTTATGAAAAAACTGCTTCTCTTTTGTTTTGTATTTCTACTGGCTACTTTTTTGGTTTCTGCCCAAGTTTCTTTTGAAAGTTTGGAGATGGGAAAATCGTCCAAAAATTGGAAAAACACAGAAAATGTTTCCAACCCTAATAGCTGGGAAGAAACAGCCTTTATTCTGAAAGATAAAGTAAATTTTTTGGGGAAGGAAATTTCTGGTGTAAAACTTGAGTTTTACAATGATAGATTATTCAGAATAGGTTTGGAATTGCCTGCACAAGATTGGGAAAAATTGAAAGCATACTTAGAGAAGCAATATGGAAAGCCTTGGCGAATAGATGAAGCCAAAAAAGAAGCTGCTTGGGGAAGTGCCCAAAAGGGTTTTTATACATCTGCTAATAATAATTCTATCCTTATTTATTCTGCTGATGATAGCCAAAAAGAGTTTCATTGGCAAGATTTATTTCGAGGTGTGCTTTTATACGTAATCTTGGCTATCGTGGGGCTTTTTTTGGTATACTTCATTATAGCTTGGTTATTGGCAAGTTATTGCCCAAAATGTCATAGCTTCAGTATGGAGTTGCAAGAAGGGGTGGAGTTTTCTAAC
>JANRLU010000075.1:0-22127 GCA_033762275.1 Thermonemataceae bacterium
TATACGAACCGTTGGACGAGGGCTTGTGCTATTTATGCATTGGGCTTTGAAAAAGATTTAGACAGTTATGACGAACTTATAGCTAACCTATTTCATCCAGATCCGTTATTGCACGAAACCTCTGCTTGGGCTATCTACAAACATAACCCTGCTATCTATAAAAAAATAGAGGAGCGATTACCAAAAGATAATATAAGAAACATAGAGAAGGCAATTGAAAAAGTTTTTCTACAAACAGAACTTGCTCTTATGCCTCTACGCATAGAAAAAACCATGTTTTTGAAGGACATAGATTTTTTACAAGAAGTACCTTCTGACATTGTATCTGAGTTGGTGGAGTTAGTAGAAGAAAAGAATTATGCTGCTGGCACAACTATTATCTCACAAGGAGATGTGTACTGCGAAATACCCATTTCTGTTGTAGCAAGAGGGAGGGTAGAGGTGCTAAAAGATGGACAAATGACAGATGCTTTTAACCAAAGAGAGATATTTGGGCATTTGTATCTTGGTGATAATCAAATGTTTGACTATACCTTGATAGCAAAAGAAGATACACTTATCTACGAGATAGATAAAGATTTATTTTATGGAATGATACAGAAAAACCACGAATTTGCAAGGGCATTTATAGAGGCTGTGGCACAAGATCTTACTCCTACAGCTATTAAAACAAAATAAAAACAAAAATAATGGAGAAAACTTTTTTATACGATTTTTACGTCAATTATGCCAAAAAAGATAATGATAATTTTTGGGTGGATAGGCTGCAAAAAATTATTCAGGAGGCGGTAGGGCAACTCATAGGCGATAGCCCTAAAGTATTACACTATGCCAACCAAGAAAAACCTACTGCTGCTACACTTTCGCAAGTAGCCGTGATGATTTGCGTAGTTTCTCCTAATTTTATAGAGGATTTGGATTGTATAGAAGACTTGGAGAACTTTGTAGAAAGTCATTCAGAAAATACACAGCATAGAATCATCAAATTGGTGAAACAACCTTTAGAATATGTAAAGCAGCCCGTTTTGCTCCAAAATCTCATTACACATAATCTATACACAATCAGCATAGATACAGGAGAATACAGCGAGATTACAGAATTTTTTGGCAGAGATAATGAAAAAATATTTTGGACACAACTCCTCGAAGTGGCTCAAGAGGTCTTCAAAATACTTGATAGAGAGCGGGCAACAAGCGATATGATTAGGCAAATACCTGCTTTCTTTAAAGGAAAAACTGTTTTTTTGGCAGAAACTACAGATGATTTGCAGGTAGAAAGAAATCTGATAAAACGGGAGTTACAAAAATTTGGCTGTTTGGTACTGCCAGACCAAGCATTTCCGCAAAATGTTACTGAAATTCATCATAAAATATCAAAATATATAGAGAAAAGTGATTTATCTATTCATTTGATAGGAGGTATGTATGGCGAAATATTAGAAGGGCAAGATATTTCACTGATAGATTTGCAAAATAGCCTGGCAGCTGAGCATAGCAATATGTTTGAGGCTACGGCACACACAGCTTTCGCCCAAAAAAAGGCTTTTTCCAGAATTATTTGGATCGCCCCTTACGCCAAGATGAATAGTGAAAGACAAAGAGTTTTTGTAGATAATATCAGACAAAACACAGATACCCTGCAAAGTGCCGAAATACTGCAAGTGCCTCTTGAAGACCTCAAACAAGCAATCAGAAGAGTATTGTTGGAGCAAAACAATAGTACTGAAACTATCAATGATAAAAAGCAAGAAAATGTAGGCTTGTATCTCATTTATGACATGGTAGATAGTGCAGAAGCAAAAAAAATTATAGATTATCTTACTAATAAAGGAATTAAACTACTTACACCTTCTTTTGAAAATAATTTATTGGAGGCAAGACAAAAACATATAGATAATTTGGTAACTTGTGAGGCTGCTATTGTCTTGGCAAGTAAGGTAAGTAGGCAATGGGTGGCTATGAAGTTATTGGATTTGCTTAAAGCCCCTGGTTTTGGCAGGCAGAAGCCTCTTAAAAATAAAGCAGTGCTTACTAATACTTTTTTTCAACCTGATGATTTTATTAAGAATAACAAAATACAAGTATTACAATTTGAGGAAGGTGTTATTTATCCAGAACTCAATGATTTTCTAAGCATTTTAGTCTAAGATTATGGAAACGAGCGTTTTAGAAACAACCACACAAGAAGCCTTGAGTAATCCTTTCCCAGGGTTGCGTCCTTTTACCATAGATGAAAGCCACTTGTTTTTTGGCAGAGAAGGACAAAGTGATGAAGTATTGATGAAACTTTATCAAAATCATTTTGTAGCAGTTGTAGGTCCATCAGGTAGTGGTAAATCTTCTTTTATTTATTGTGGGGTGATACCTATTTTGTACGGAGGATTTGTAGCCAGCCAAAATTCGGATTGGAATATTGTGGTAGCAAGACCTGGAGCATCACCCATTGATAACTTGGCAGATGCGATTTTCCAAAAAACTTCTCATAAGTATATAGATGAAGAAGATAAAAAAATACGTAAAAAAATAATATCTACACTTCTACGTAGTAGTTCTTTGGGTTTGATAGAAACCATCTTGCAGACAAAAGAATTTTCAGGAAAAAATACCCTTATTCTTATAGACCAATTTGAAGAGTTATTTCGCTTCAGAAGGCAAGACGACCCAGAAGCCATCAACGAAGCTTTGAACTTTGTGAATATGCTCACAGAGGCTATCCGTTATGAAGGTTTGCCGATTTACGTGGCTATTACCATGCGTTCGGATTTCATTGGAGAATGTGCTTTCTTTCCTGAGCTTACAAAGGCTATCAATGATAGCTATTATATGATTCCTCAGATGACAAGAGAGCAAAAAAGAATGGCTATCGTGGGACCTGTCGCTGTGGGAGGAGGAGAAATTACGCCCCGTTTGGTACAAAGATTACTCAATGATTTAGGAGATAATCCAGACCAACTGCCCATCTTACAACACGCCTTGATGCGTACTTGGGATTATTGGACAAAGCACAAAGAAGTGGAAGAACCCTTAGATGTGCATCACTACGAAGCCATAGGTACAATGAGTGAGGCTCTTTCCTTGCACGCCAACGAAGCCTACGATGAACTTTCTGAAGGACAAAAAAGGGTCTGCGAAAAATTATTCAAAAGCATTACAGAAAAGGGGGGAGACCAAAATCAAGGGATACGCCGCCCTACTCGTTTAGAAGAAATTACAGCTATTACGGGAGCAAGAGAAGAAGATGTGGTAGCTGTAATTGATAAATTTAGGGAAACAGGACGCTCTTTGCTGACACCTGCGGTTGGAATACCTCTAAACGCCAAGTCTATTATTGATATTTCTCACGAGAGTTTGATGCGTATCTGGACAAGGCTCAAAAATTGGGTAGATGATGAGTCTGAATCTGTACAAATGTATCTCAGACTCTCAGAGGCTTCAGCTATGTACCAAATCGGAAAAGCTGGTTTATGGAGACCGCCAGACTTGCAGTTGGCTCTGAATTGGCGTGAAAAACACAAACCCTCTTTGGTATGGGCTAAAAGACATAATCCAGCTTTTGAGCGAGCAATGGTCTTCCTCGATTATAGCCAAAAAGAATACGAAACGGAGCAGAGAATCAAAGAAATGCTACAAAAACGTACTTTGAAGCGTACGAGATTGATAGCTATTATTATGGGTTTGTTTACTTTGGTAGCGATTGCCTTTCTGCTCTACGCATTAGCCAAAAGGGTAGAAGCTGACCAACAGCGAGCTAAAGCCTTGGAGCAAACGAAAATTGCCGAAAAACAAAAATTATTGGCACAAGACAGGCAAAGAGAGGCATTTTTACAAAAAGAAGAGGCTGAAAAACAAAAATTATTAGCCGTAGAAGCTAAAGAAGCTGCTGATAGGGAGAGAATTATAGCAGAAAAAGCAAAAAGTGAGGCTGAAAAGCAGAGAGAAATTGCTGAAGTTCAGCGTTTGGCAGCAGAAAAAGCAAAAGAAGAAGCCCGAAAAAGTGAGGCGAGTGCTAACGAAAATGCTCGTTTAGCAGAATTGGCAACACAAGAAGCAAAAAACCAAGCGGAAAAAGCAAAAAGTGCGGAGAAAAAAGCTAGAAATCAGCGTTTGCTCTCTGTGGCTCAAGCAATGGCTCTCAAGTCCAAGCAATTATATGATGACCCTGAGCTACAGGCACTTAACGCCCAACAAGCCTATAAGTTTCACAGCGAAAACGGTGGTGGAGAGTTTCACCCTGATATTTACCAAGGGCTTTACTATGCTATTCGGACTTTTGAGGGGGCAGATTTCAATAAGTTGAAGGGGCATACAGATTATGTGAGAGGTTTGGTGCCTGCGGCTTCAGGGAATTATGTATATTCGGCAGGTAGCGACGGGCAGTTGCTCCGTTTTGACTTGGAGAATACCAAAAAAGCTGGACAATTATTACTAAAAAATGCACAGTACAACACCGCTTTGGCTATTAGTAATAATGGGCAGTATTTGGCTTTGGGAGGGCATTACAATAAAATTCAGATTTTTGATGTAAAAGGCGAAAATAAAAATCTAAAAACGACAATTTCCTTGCCTACAGGCGTAACTACGTGGTTTTTAGCTTACCCTTCACGTACTGATAAAGGCTTAGCAGTGGCGACCTCGAATAGAAAAATATACTTTTATGATGGTAAAGAAATGAAATTGATAGGAAGTTCCCCTGAAAAAATTACCACATTTGCCATTACTGCTGATGCCAAAAGTATTATTACAGGTAATGATAAGGGGCAAGTTACTTTTTGGGACACAAATACTAACGAACAGAAAGTGTTTTTATCTGATACAGAACCGATTGCATCTATTCAAGTAAGTCATAGCGGAAATTGGTTGGCAGTAGGCAATGATAAAGGAAAACTATTACTCTATAGCCTCAACAAGTCAAATGCGAAGCCCATCAAACTTTTTGGGCATAACAGACCAATTACACAGATTATATTTAGTAATGATGATACACAAATGGCTTCGGCGAGTATGGATAAAACAGTTAGGGTTTGGAATATGAGAGCCTTGAATACAGAACCTATGGTTTTTAATGACTACACCACTTGGGTTACGGCTTTGGCTTTTAATGCAGACGGTTCTAAACTTATTGCAGGGACAAAAGATAAAACGATTCGTTATTGGTACACCAATATCAATAAAATGAGCGACTATCTTTGTGGAAAAATCAGAAATAATATGAGTGATGAAGAATGGAACAGATATGTGGCTGATGACATCCCTTATGAGAATACTTGTGGTAATTTACCTAAAAGGCAAGAGTAACATATTTAAAATATGTGAGATTTGTAAAGTATATTAAAAGACTAATTAAGTTATTTAAGCTAAAATTTATTAGCTTCATAAAAAGGATACGAATATGCACCAAGAGCAAAATAGGTTTATTTTGCTCAAAATCTGATTTTTTATATGAATTTACGTTATTTACACTTATGGCTACTTCTTTTCTTTTGGGGTGTCTCAGAGATAAAAGCTCAAACCCAAGATAGTACTGCCGTTAATGATTGTTCTCTTAAACTTCAAGAGGGAGAAACGGCTTATGAAGATGGTTCTCTTAGCATATCCATAAATTTACTGGAGGAGTGCCTAAAAACTGATGGTTTCAACGAGGAAGAAAAACAGAGGGCTTTACGTCTGCTTACGATTATTTACCTCTACAAAAATCAGGAGGAAGATGCCAATAAATATATGCAACAACTTCTAAAAGCGAATCCTGAGTATCGGCTACGTCCCAACGATCCTAACGAGTTTGTTCAACTCTATAAGGAGTATAAAATAAGACCTTATTTGATAGTAGGGGGAGGGGCTGGTGCTAATCTCCCGATGCTTAGCATAGGAAAATTATACAGCACTGATAATCCTAATAGTCAGGCAATGGTCTATAATAGTTTAGTTGGGTTTCAGATAGCTGCTAATGTTTCTCGTCCGCTTACAAATAAAGTAGAAGTTATATTTGCCCCAACTTTCACGGTTTTGCGATACAGATTTGAAGCCAATTATTTTGAGTATGCAAGTTTAACTTTCGAAGAGTCGCAAAGACGTTTGGATTTACCTTTGTTATTCAAATATAATTTTAGGAATAAATATAATTTTAGCCTCACAGGAATAAAGCCTTATGTATTTGTAGGGGGAGTAGCTAACCTTATACTAAGCTCTTTGGGTGATGCTCAGAGGCAAGATGTGGTGAGTGAAGACCAAAGTCGCTCTGTGGAAGGAAAAGCCATAGAAATGACAGAGTTAAGAAACAAAACAACTTTTTCTGCTTTAGCGGGTGTAGGGGCAGAGTATAAAATAGGATTAGGGCATCTCTATATAGAATTTCGCTACCAACACGCTTTTATGAATATGATAAATGAAAAAAATAGGTTTTTATTACAATCAGAAATTGCAAAGTACGGCTATATCGATAATGACTATAAAATGGGGAGTATGAGCGTGTATGCAGGCTATAATTATCCCTTATACAATCCTAAAAAAAGAAAAAGAAAAAGCAAAGAGATGAGCGAGGAAATAAAAATAGAAAATAATTAGTTACATTTTACTAAAAAAAAGTATTAAACGATATGAGAAATTACATATACATATTTTTTGCTTTAGTTCTTTCTGCTTGTAAAGTTACCCCTGAAATAGATATAGATGACACTGGGACTTTTTACAAAATGTATGGGGAAGCTTTGGATGAAGTGGCTTATGATGTTGCTGAAACACAAGAAGGGGGATTTTTGGTGGCAGGCTCTGCAAAAGAACTTTATTTGGATACAATCACAGGAAGCGAAGAGGAAAGAGAAGTCTCTTATCTTACCAAAACTGATAAATTGGGAAATTTAATTTGGAAGAAAAAATACAAAGGGCAAGCTATCAAATCTATCGCAAAGGCAAATGATGGATGGTATTTAGGGATAGATACATTAGTAGTTTTAGATAATTATGACTATTTACTCACCAAAATAGATAATGAGGGCAATGAGTTATGGACTAAAAAACTTCCAGCAACTTTAGGTGTAAATGAAAAAGTGAAAAAAGTTCTGTTTGTTGAAAATGAAATTTTTTTGTTGGGTAATGTTGAAAACAAAATATCTGATGATATTACGCTTAATTCTATTTATGGATTTAGGCTTGACGCAGAAGGAAATATACTAAGTGTAATTAGTTATGGATTAGCTCAAATACCTACACAAAGTACGGCTGCCTCCAAAAGACCTACTTATTTGGGAAATATCATTATTGATACTTTTTCGGAGGCTAAATATTTAGTTTTTACGGGCTCTACACTTAAACAAGGAGACTCCAAATTGGACGCCTTGTTGGGCGTTTTGGAGAGGTCTTCAGCTCTACCTGTTGACGCCCCTTTCTTTGAAGAGGTTAACGATGATGTCGGTGAGGATGTGCAACTTACAAGAGATAAGGGGTACATTATTTGTGGAACTACCAACAGTTTTGGCAACGGGGGGAAAGATATTTATCTGCTAAAACTCAATATCAGTCGGGATAATGTAGGAAGACCAGAGGATATCAATGAAACTTCTATTGCTTGGGAAAAAACCTTAGGAGGGGGGGGAGATGACCAAGGCAAAAGTGTATATCCTACCACAGATGGCGGGTACTTAGTTTTGGGTAATATTGCCACCTCTACAAGCGGAATAGATATTTATTTGGCAAAATTAGATGCTTCAGGCAATATGCTATGGGAAAAGTTTTTTGGAGGTGATAGAAACGACCAAGCTAAAATAGTAAAAGAGCTTTCTAATGGAGATATTCTCATTTTTGGAACTATAAACTTTGAAAATAATGATATGCTAACACTCATCAGAACAAATAAACTTGGAGAGTTAGTACAATAAATACAGCTAAATTTTCTTGTATTTTAATAATGATGATTATGAAAAGATTTTTACAATTTTTCTTCTTGATAGCAATTTCGCTTACAAGTTCCTTAGGCTTTGCTGCTATCCCTGATTTAGATGAAGGAAACCTAAGCCCTGCCAACGCTGCAACTGGTGTACTCACCAATGCTACTATCAGTTTTCGTTTTGATGTGGCTGTAACAAAAGGTTCAGGAAATATTACCCTAACCCCTTCTCCATCAGGTACGGCTATTGTAATACCAGTAGGTAGTGCCAGCGTGAGTGTGTCAGGGGTTAATGTGAGTATCACAGGGCTTACAATGCTTGCAAATAGGACTTATACTATCACCATAGATGCTGGCACTTTTACTAATGCTGGAGATGATTACGATGGTGTAATTACGGGAGGTTGGAGTTTCACCACGCTTGCCCCAGCTCCAACCTTAGATGCCAGAACTCCTGACCATAATACTAATAACATATCAACTGCTACTAACTTAGTTTTAGACTTCGATATGCCAGTAGCTAAAGGCACAGGAAACATCCAAATACAAGCGATTACACCTGCAGGAAGCACACAAACCATCGCTGTTGGTGATGCTAACGTAACCGTAGCTTCAGATATTGTAACTATTAATAATGCGGCTTTTACTTTGAATGCAGCTACAATTTATGAAGTGAGAGTACCCAACACTGCTTTTGTAGCGAGCGGTGGAGCTACAAGCCCTGCCTTTGCAGGTATCACAGCTACCAACTGGCGATTTACTACACAAGGCAATGCTCCTACACTTACCTCTTCCGTTCCTGCAAATAATGCTACCAATATTCTCACAACCTCAACCTTACAGCTTACTTTTAGTATGGCAGTAAAAAAAGGGACTTCTGGAAATATAACTATTACACCTATCAATCCTGCGGGACCAGCCATTGTGAAAGATATCACTTTGGGTGATGTAACTATTGCCTCCAACGTTGTAACAGTGGCAAGTCTGGGCTTAGTAGCCAATACACAATATGAAGTAACGATTGGTACAAATACAATCCTAGCAAATGACCCTGCCCAAGAGCCTTATGCTGGTCTTACAAGCGGGAATTTGCGTTTTGTTACGACTGGTAATATTGCAGTTACAGCTCCCAGCCTTACAGATATTTGTAGAGGAGGAGGTTATAAAGTTTTGGGTGATATTATTATTAATGAGGTCTCTATTGATAATTTTAAAACAGGTAGTGGGCAACTTCTTATCTTAGATATGCCTGCTAATTTTGAGCTAAAACCAAGTGTAGGAACAGTTTCTGTAACGAATGCTGACATTTCTATTGCTAATTATTTTATCAACCCTACACAAATTTTTATTATATATAATGTTTCAGGTACGGCTAATATCAATCAGATACAAATTAGTGGTTTGGAAGTGAAGGCTTTGAGCTCAGCAACTACAGGTAGTATGGTTAGAAATGCGGGTAGTACGGCTCAGATGGACGGGCTTTCAGGGATAGCCTCCTTTGCTTCACTTACCTCAGTTGCTGCTCCAGCTACACCAACACTAACAGTATCCCCAGACCCCAATTTCTGTGTAGGTGAAAGCCTTGCCACAGCAACTATCAATGTTACTTCGCCTAGTACTTTTACTCATAAATGGTATACTGATGCAGCCCTTACAACGCTTGTTCATACGGGAAATACTGCTAATATTAGTACCCATTTAGGAGTAAGTAGTGCTGTGCCAGCTACCTATACTTTTTATGTAGTAAGAGAGGATGGTAGTTCTACTTGTGTGAGTGCTGCCCAGAGCGTAAGTATCAATATTTATGCTTTACCTACGATTAGTGTTGTTAGTAATGATGCAGATAATCAAATATGTGAGGGGCAAAGTATAGAAGTTACTTTCTTTGGTACATCTACAAGTTATACTTTAGAACTAAACGGCAACCCTATTACGGCAGCTCAGGGAACAGTAGCCACTATCACAGGTGGCGTAAAGTTTACCTCTAATACATCCTTAGCTGACGGAGCTTATACCTTGGAAGCGGTGGGTACGCTCAATGGTTGTAATGCTACTGAAACTTATAATTTCACAATAAGCCCGCAACCTGTAGTAAATTATATATCTCCAAGAACCTCCTTTTCTATTTCTGAGCCAGCTTATACGCTTTCTGGTGGAACGGGTATCCCTTTGGGTGGAGTTGGAATTTACTCTGGAACAGGAGTAAATTCCTCAACAGGTACTTTCAATCCTTCAGTGGCAGGTTTAGGTTCTCACATCATTACTTATACCTATACTACTACAGCAGGTTGTAGTAATACAGATACACAGACTTTTACTGTAACTACGGGTGTCTCTCCGATTATAGGCGTTGATGCTACGGAATGTTCTGGTACAACCTTGATTGGTCCGCTTACGCCTAATCCTTCTCTCTATTCGGGTACGGTAAATCCCAATAATAGTATAATTCCAGCTACTTCTTGCTTTTTTCCTTGTGTTCCTGGTGATACACAATATTATATAACCACAAAGGATAGAAGCCTAAGTAGTTTCGTGGTGTATGTTACGGGTAATTTTTATTTAGATTTGAATGCTATAAATACTTATACGGGTGGGGCATATCCTTTTAGTTTTGAGTTAGAGTTGGGGGGCTGTCCAGTTGGTTGTCATACACAGTTAGTAACTATCAATAAAACACCTACTTTTGATGATTTACGTTACAATTTGGGGGCAACTTTTAACCAATCTTTCAATCTCTTAGTACCTTACACAGCTTTTTGTAAAGAAGCTGGCAATTTGGAGTTGAAGCCCTTTGTTACATCACCTACAGGTATAGGAAATTATTCTTATGAACTCAGAACAACAGCTCCCTCTACTACTCCTTTCACTACTATTCCAAGTAATATTATAGATTTAGGAACACTCACTGCGGGTAATACTTATGAAATTAGAGCTACTTATACCGATGCCAATACTTGCCCTGCGACCATAACCAGAAGATTTAGAGTTTATCCTGATGCAACGCCTATATTCACCTATAACCCTATCTCTACTTTTTGTGAGGGTTCAGCTTTTTTAAGTATGAATACCTCAACAACAACAGACCCTACAGGTACTTATGATATATCAAGGGGGCAATTCAGTATACTTGATGCCACCGCCACCAATATTATTTATATCAATACGGTAGGAGATAATGATTTTTCTGCTAATTTCTTGTCTGCTGGCAATTATGTGTTGCGTTATACCTATACAAGTGCTGCGGGCTGTCGTAGTTCAGTAGATGATACTTTCACGATTACGCCTGCTCCTACACCTACTTTTACTTTTGATGCAGGAACTTCACAATGTGCCGATATAACAACTATTGCTATTACAACAACACCAATAATAGGGGCAACAGATAGACTTTGGGTAAGAAAATTACCAAGTGCATTCTTTGTAGGACAGCCATTAGGGCAAGATTTTATTGATTTATCTTCTCAAACACCTACCGCAAGAGTGGGAACTTATCAGGTGTACTATACCTATAAAGACGGGAATGGTTGTACGGCTGCTTCATCTGTTCAGGAGTTTACTGTAAACCCTCTTCCTGATTTATCTTTCAGATTCTTAGACCCTTCAGGTTTCTCGGTTTTACCTACGCCCTATACTTTTTGTAGATACCCTGGGGTTACCTATAAAATGCAGGGTTTTGATGGTGGTGTAGACCAATCTCTTGCGGGTGTTTTCAAGATAAGTACTTCTGCTACGGGTCCTTTCAATACAACGCCCGCTATCTCTACTCAATTTTTTAATCCCTCATTGCTATCTGCGGGCACATACTACATTCGTTTTGAGTATACCAATGTTAGTGGTTGTGCGAATGTTTCTGCGGCAAGTCAGTTTACAATTTATGATTTACCAACTTTAGATATTATTGGTTTGGCTGCGGGTTATTGCGAAAGTTCTGCCAGCGAGTCTGTTTCAGGTTTGGTGAATGGGGCTGCTCCTACTACGCCTGCTAATGGAGAGTTGGTATATAGAAAACAAGGGGCAAGCACTTGGATTTCTAATGGGGCGGGTGTTTATACCTTTAATCCTTCGGCAATGGCTACCTCTACAGGTACAGGTACTTATCAAATGCGTTTTGTCTATCAAGATGCAAACAGTTGTAGAGATAGTTCTTCCATACGAAATTTTCAGATTTATCCCTTGCCAACACCAAGTTTTTCAGGTTTGTCAGCCAATTATTGTGTGAGTGATGCTTTAGTGGCACTCACGCCGCTTCCTGCTGCCGGCGGAACTTTCAGGATTAGGAGAGTAAGTCCTTCAGCTACAGCCTTTGAGATACTTACGGGCGGAAACTTTAATCCTGCAGCTCCTTTGCCCAGCGAGCCACTGCCGGGTTCTCCTACTTTGGCACAAAGAAATGCAAAAGCAGGTATTTATGAGATTACTTATACTTATACAGATGCCAATACTTGTATAAATACTTCAAGTCCTATACAAGTTACAGTGAATCCTTTGCCTGATGTATCTTTTAGTTTTGCTGGCAATGATAGTGATTATTGTATAGATGTATCAGCTGTTACGCTTATCCCTGCTCGGGCTAATGGTGGTCTTACATCAGCTAACGGATTTTTCCGTATTTCTCGTGTGAGCCCTGCCTTTGTTACTGATTTGGCGGCTGGAGATAATGTGCTTGTTCCCGCTATGGATTTATCTGGAGCAGGAACTTATCAAGTAGAATATCATTATTCTGATGAAAATTCTTGTGAAAATATCTCACCAACTCAAAACTTAATCATTTACCCACTACCAACGCCTTCTGTCGCAGGATATTCGCCATCTTATTGTGTGAATAATGCTGATATAACGCTTACACCGCTTCCTGCTGCTGGTGGTACATTCCAGATTAGGAGATTGAGCCCTTCTCCTACAAGTTACGAAACACTTTTTGGTGGCGTATTCAAACCTTCTGCTCCTCTGCCCAGTCAGCCTCT
Source organism: Thermonemataceae bacterium (assembly GCA_033762275.1). Classification (GTDB taxonomy): domain Bacteria; phylum Bacteroidota; class Bacteroidia; order Cytophagales; family Thermonemataceae; genus Raineya. The sequence goes on from JANRLU010000075.1 coordinate 12,844, forward strand.
TTCAAGTAATCCAGATATTACAGAAAGGAATAGTAAAGCGGGCACTTATCAAGTGATTTATACTTATACTGATGGAAATGGTTGTACAAATATTTCTATACCTATTAGTATTGTTGTAAATCCTTTACCTGTATTGAGTTTTACATTTCCTAATGGAGATGACCACACCTATTGTGCTGATGAAGGTGTAGTTGTGCTAACACCAAACTTGGCTTCAGGGCTAATAAATCCTGCTAATGGTTATTTTACTATAAAGAAAGGAACAACTTTCTCACTCACGCTTTCCAACGGAGATAATGACTTTAGTATAGCCACTGATTTGGTAGCTAACGCCAATGGTGGTACAGGCGATTATGACGTGTATTATACTTATACAGATGCTAATACTTGTACTTACACTTCACCAGTAAGAGTTCTTACGGTAAATCCTTTGCCTATACTTGATTTTACATTTCAGGATAATGACAATACCTATTGTGAAACAACAACCAGTCTTACCCTTACACCAACTTGGACAAATAGCGGTGGCAATCCTTTTGTAGCATCTGCTGGTTTTTTCAGATTTACGAAAGGAAGTTTTACTTATGATGCTCCAAATGGTATCAATGTTGTAAATCCAGCTATCAATTTGGTACAATCAGGAGGAAGTTATGGGGTTTATCAGGTAAGCTATCATTACACAGACCTGAATGGTTGTAGCAGTATTTCACCAAGTAAAGAATTGCGTATTTATCCACAAGCAATCACGGATTATATCTATACAAATGCTTGTTTTGGAGATGCAACTCATTTTGTGGCTGCTATTACTTTACCAACCTTTGATGCCAATGATGCCATTACAGAAATTAAATGGGAGTTTGGAGATGGCGTAACAGAAGTATTTTCTGGTGCAACGCTATCTAATGGTTATTCTGTCTTTCATCAATATAGTATTCCGCTTACTTATCAAGCGAAATTGACGGTTTCAACGCTACAAGGCTGCCAAAAATCTTTGATTAAGAATGTGAGGATAGGAGCCATTCCTGTTGCAAACTTTACCACAGCTCGTTTCTGCCAAGCGGAGGCGGTACAGTTTACAAGTACGTCTTCTATTGCTCCTACAGATAGCATAGCTACAGTTATTTGGAAGTTTGGAGATGGTGTAGAAGAAACCATCAATATTTATGCAAGCGTTCCGCCTGCTTCGCCTAATAGACAACACTTGTACACTTCACCTGGCGAGTATGAAGCAGAACTTATCACTATTTCTACTTTGGGTTGTAGCGATACCATACGCAAACAAGTTTTCATATTCCCTAATATCACCATAACGGAGAATAACCCTTATAGAGAAAATTTTGAAACTTCTAATGGAAATTGGTTACCAAATGGTTCTGTAAATGGTACGCCAAAAATGTATAGCTGGACTTGTGCCGTGCCTAATGGCGTGAAAATTACTTCTGCTAATTCTACAAGAGCTTGGGTTACCAAATTGTCTGATAGTACCAAATATATGGATAATGAGCAGTCTTACGTGGAAAGCCCTTGTTTTGATATAGCAAGTTTGCAAAGACCTATGATTCGTTTCAAAGTATTCTATGATACAGACCAAGGGGGTGATGGAGCCGTATTACAAGTAAGTAAAGATGATGGAGTATCTTGGCAAGTTTTAGGAAATGTAGGAGAGGGTGTAGAGTGGTACAATATCAACGGGGTTGCTGGTTTGCCTGGAGGACAAGGACTAAAAGGCTGGTCGGGTAGAGATATGACTGATTGGGTGTATGCAGCATTCCCTTTAGATGCTTATATTGGTGAAACTAAGCTACGCTTTAGATTTGCTTTTGGCTCTACGGCTGATAACGTAACGCCTGCTCCTTTTGATGGCTTTGCTTTTGATGATATGTTTATAGGGGATAGAAATAGAAAGGTACTTTTGGAGCATTTTACAAATGCCTTTGATCCAACAGCCAACTCTGAAAATGATTATATTGATAATTTAGTACAAAGTACGAATGGGGAAATAGTGAAAATTCAGTATCACACAGCTTTCCCTACGCCAGATCCCATTTATGAGGATAATACTTCAGACCCTAACGCCAGAACTTTCTATTATGGAGTTTCTGAAGTGCCTCGTACAGCTTTAGATGGTTCAATAGATATACAAGCACAATTCTCTACTTGGGGACTGCCTATCTATAATAAAAGGGTACTTACACCTTCTCCTTTTAGTATTAGTGTAACCTACCCCACCAATCCAGCAGAGCTTCTAAATGTTTCAGCAGAAATAACAGCTCTTGAAGATATAACAGATCCAATCAACGTACAAGTAGTGGTTGTAGAAAAAGAAATAAGTGGGAGCGTTTTCACAGATGTAAATTTAGGAAGTTTAGTATTCAAAAATGTGGAGAAACGTATGTTACCAGATGCAGCAGGAACAAGAGTTGCTCAAACTTGGCAAAACGGAACAAAGGTAGTAGTGAATCAATCTTGGAATCCGATAGATGTGTATGATAAAGAAAAATTAGGCGTAGTTGTTTTCTTGCAAAGTGAAACTACAAAAGAAGTGTACCAAGCTTTTTATAGCGATGTAACTACACGCCCTTCTGGAATTACGGCACTACCAGCAGCCTTAGTACAGAATTTCATACTTTATCCAAACCCAACAAAAGATAAAATTGTGGTTGGTTTTGAAAATACCAATATAACCGAAGATTTCCAAATACTTATCTATGACCCCTTGGGTAAAATATGTAAAGAAGCTCAATTACAGCAAGGAAAACAAGGTGTTGTAATTGACGTATCCAGTTTATCAAGTGGTATGTATATTTTGAAATTACAAAACAAAGCAGGCGAAACACTAACGAGAAAATTCTCTGTAATTCGCTAAAACAAAAAGGATAGGAAACTATCCTTTTTTTATTTTTGTTTTCAAGCAAAACCAACGCAATTTATGAAAAATTACCTTTTACCTTTATTCATTACTTTTTTAGGTTTTTTTTCTGATATATCAGCCCAAAAAATCTATTATTTCAAAATAGAGGGAGAAATAAACGAGGCTACAAAGATAATGGCTGACTCTGCTTTTGCACAAGCCCAAAGAGCTAAATCTGATTATATCATAATAGAAATCAATACATTTGGGGGGAAATTAGATGCTGCGGATGCTATCAATCAGAAAATTTTGGATTATCCAAAACCCGTTTGGGCTTTTATCAATAATAACGCCTACTCGGCAGGAGCTTTGATAGCTATTGCTTGCGATAGTATTTATATGGCTGATGGAAGCAATATAGGGGCTGTTACGCCTATCAATGGAGCGACAGGCGAATATGCCTCCGAAAAAATACGCTCTGCTGTGAGAGGAAAAATGCGAGCTACTGCCGAAAAAAATAGAAGAAACCCTTTAATAGCTGAAGCGATGGTTGATGAAAATCACGAAAATGACAGCATAGCCACACCCGGCAAACTCTTAGTTTATACACCCCAAGAAGCCATTAAAAATGGTTATTGTGAAGGGAAGTTTAATTCTTTGGAAGAAGTTTTGGGTCATTACAAACTAAATAAAGTTCAAATACAAAAATACGAACCTACTTTTATAGAAAAGGTTATTGCTTTTTTTGCTAATCCTGTGGTAAGTGGTATTTTGGTCTTACTCATTATTGGAGGTATTTATTTTGAGTTGCAAGCTCCAGGTATAGGCTTGCCCTCAGCAGTAGCTGTTTTGGCTTTGGTGGCATATTTTGTACCTTATTATGTGAAAGGCTTGGCTGAAAATTGGGAGTTGTTACTTTTTGTATTAGGAGTAGCCTTAGTAGCGATAGAAATATTCTTTTTCCCTGGCATAAAAGTAGCTCTTATCGGTGGTTTGGTTATAATGTTTGCCTCCCTTGGGCTAATGATGCTCTCCAATGTGGGCTTTAGTTTGGAAGGAATTTCCCAGAAATCTTTGCTAAGTGCTTTGATAGTCGTGAGTATAGGTTTATTTGGCTCTTTTGGACTAATAGCTTTATTAGCTCCTAAGCTCGCAACAAGCAAAAAATTTAGTCAAGTAGCTTTACAGACAACCTTAGATGCCAAAGAAGGGTATACTATCGCTCAAATAGAGAAAATGATAGGCAAACAAGGGAAATCTCATACCGTACTAAGACCTTCTGGAAAAGTTTGGATAGACGGACATCTCTATGATGCAAGTACACAAGGTGATTTTGTAGAGAAAGACGAGCTAATAGAAGTAATCGCACAAGAGGCTAATGAGTTGATTATCAAAAAAATATCTTAAATTTATTCATTTAAAAAAACAAATGCTATGTTTTTTGGTTTATTTGGAAAAAAAGAAGACAAAAAAATTGTAGAAAATAAAACAACAGAAGATAAAATGCTGCTCGAAATCCCTGATTTGAAAGAAAAAGTAATAGAAGCAATAAAAACTGTTTATGACCCAGAAATACCTGTTGACGTTTGGGAATTAGGTCTAATATATGATATAAAAATTTTCCCTATCAATAATATTTTTATACAGATGACACTCACATCACCGAGTTGCCCTTCTGCGGAGCATCTGCCGCAAGAAGTAAAAGATAAAATCAAGGCGATAGAGGGTGTAAACGAGGTAGAGTTAGACCTTACTTTTGACCCTCCTTATACTACTGAAATGATGAGCGAAGTAGCTAAGTTGGAATTAGGATTCATGTGAAATCATAACACTTCCTTTTTTTCAACTGAAATCTCTCCGAAAGCACTTGGGCAATTAGAGGAAGTCCAAGTGCCTTTGAGTGAATACTTTCTCCCCTTTTGTATTATTTTCAATTCCATCTGCTTAAAGCAAAAAATATAACCTTCTTTATTTTGCTCTTCATCAATAGAAGTTTCGTTGAGTATAAGTTGTTTATCTATCATTTTTCCCGAAAAGGAGTATTTTACAAAAATTTCATCACTATCCAACAGTTTGAAAAAAGTAGTACCGAGTACATTCCCCGATTTATCTATACTCAAACTCATTTCCATCAAGTATTTGCGAGCCAAACCGCCTTCGTTTTGAGTGATTATACCTTTATAGAAACCGCTGGGGTCTTCGATAGGTTGCTGGTTTGGAGAAAAAAACAAAAAATGTAAGAAAATAAAAATCCACTTCATAAAAATAATTATATAATTTCTTGTAAATTACATATTTAATGGCTAATATCAAAGAAAATATTGAAAAATGAATATGCTTAAAGAAGATTTATTTCAAAATGATTCAGCAGCTTTATATTATCTCAGTGATTTGGAAGCTATTTATTTAGAGCTAAAAGGTTCTGTTGATACAGCTGATTATAAGGAGGTCTATAACCAATTATTGAAATTTATTATTTCTAAAGATATAAAAGCGGTGATTGCAGACCAAACGAAAAGCAAAGGAAGTAGTATGGAGGCGAGAGCTTGGTTAATTGTAAAATGGTTACCAGAGTTGAAAAAACAGGTAGGAAACAAGAAAATTCTTATAGCAGGTGTTTCGGAAGCGAAAATAGGTATGAAAAAATTTATAGGACAATACTTAGAGCAAACTTTCAAAAAAGTAACGCCCTTTCCTATAGAGTCATTTGAGAGCGTAGATGATGCAATCAGGTGGATAAAAGCTCACCAAAATTTGTAAAAAACATGATACTCATAAATTTATTACCAAATAGAATATACAAATTGATATATTTTGTATATTTGGGTGGTTTAAATTATGCTAAAATTATGAGTTTTGAAACTAAAGGTAAAATTGTAAAAATTTTAGATTTACAAACAGGCTCTTCTAAAAACGGAGAGTGGAAAAAACAAGATATTATTATAGAAACTTCTGAAGCCTATCCTAAAAAAATTTGTATGGGGGTGTGGAATGACAAAATAACTCTTTTGGAGGGAGTAGAGGTGGGTGATGAGGTGAGAATAATGTTTAATGTGGCTTCTCGGGAGTACAATGGCAAGTGGTATACAGATATTACAGCCTATCAGTTGGATAATAATTCGCAGAAGATTCACGAAAATAATTTGGAAAACCAGCCGGCTAATAACAATACACAAAAACTTGATTTGGATATTCTAACAGCCGAAAATGAAACTGATGACCTGCCTTTTTGAGCAGAGGATTATCAAAAAAAAACGTTTTTCGTATAAAAACATCAAAAAAATTCTTTTATTTGCAAAATACCTTTATCCAATTAAAATAATTTAAAGATTATGCAAAATATCATTCGTTTCGGTTTTTTGTTCAGTCTACTTTTGTTGGTCTCTTGTGGGGGCTTCAAGAAGGCTTATCAAAAATACGACCAAGGGGAGTATCAAGATGCTATTGATATACTCAAAAAAGCCCACCAGAAAAACCCAGATGACCCCCTTGTAAATTTTTACTTAGCTCAATCTTACCGCAAATCTAACCGTTTACGTGAGGCAGAAGAGTATTATGCCAAGGTTTATGATAAGAAAATTCCGAAAACGCATCACGAAGACCACGCTGATGACGCTAAGTTCTATTATGCTGTAGTACTTGAAGAAAACGGCAAAGTAGAAGAAGCCAAAAAGCAGTACGAGAGCTATGTAAAAAAAGGTAAAAATCGTGCTTATGTAGCTCGTGCAAAGAGGGAAATAACCAATTTGGAAAAAAGAGCAGAAATAGAAAAAATTACTACTTTTTATGAAGTAAAACCCATAGAAAACATCAACTCAAATACAGCAGAGTTTTCCCCTGTTATCTATAAGGATAAACTCATTATCAGTGCTTCGCGTGATAAGGCTCGTGAGTCTGACTTGAATGGGCAAAAAAACTTAGGAATTTATGCCATTCCTCTTCAAAATCTTGAATCAGGTGATACAAAACTAAGTTTGTTTGACCCCAACATTCACAAAGAAGGAGTAAATGAAGGAACACCTACTTTTTCGGCTGATGGCAAAACAATGATTTTCTCTCGCGGAGCTCCTATCAATCGCAAAAAAGGACCGAAAAATATGAAACTTTATATCTCTGAGCTTGGGGCTGATGGCAATTGGTCTGAACCTCGTTTGTTGGAAGGGGTAAGTAGTGGGGATAATGAGGCTTTTTATGGCAAACCAACAGCTAAATCTAAACCAAAAGCAGAGGCTTGGGACTCACAGCCTTTTCTTTCGGCTGATGGACAAACCCTTTATTTCGTTTCAGATAGAGAGACAGACGATAAAGGAACTAAAAATTTTGGTAGACACGATATATTTAAGGCAACTAAGCAAAAAGATGGTACTTGGGGAGACGTAAGAAACTTAGGAAGCTCCATCAATACGGAAGCTGATGAATACTTCCCTTATGTAGCTGCTGATGGTAGAATGTACTTTTCTTCTGATGGACACCCTGGAATGGGCGGATTGGATATATTCATTGCAGAGCGTAAAGATGGAAAAGTAACTGTAGAGAATATGGGCAAACCTATTAATTCGGCTTTTGATGATTTTGGTATTACATTTACAGAGGATAAAAAAGGTTTTTTTAGCTCAAATAGAGCTGAAGGCAAAGGTGATGATGATATTTTTTCCTTTGCTGATAACACCCCCGTACAGCGTGTGGTTAATTATAGCGTTAGATTTAAAACGATTGGTGTGAAACTTGACCAAACTGAAATCAATTTGCCCAAAGCTCGCGTGAAAATCCTTGATGACAAACAAAATGTACTCAAAGAATTTTATACCAATGAGGAAGCTCTCACAGAGGTAATCCCTGTGCAAGATGGTAAATTAGCTTTTGAGGTAACAGCAGACGTGTTGGAATTAAAAAAGAATTTCCTTACTGCTCGTAACAATTTCGTGGTTGTAAAAATACCTGAAAAATATTTGCCACCAAAGCCTGTTTTTGATACTACCTTCGTGTATGAATTGAAGCTACAAGAGTTTGATAATAAAACAACTTTTGAACTATCTTTACTTTATGACTTTAATAAGGCAGATATTCGTCCAGATGCAGCGAAAGTACTTGATGAGTTTATTGTGTTTTTAAAAGATAATCCTGAAGTGAAAATAGAATTAGGCTCTCATACAGATGCCGTAGGTCGTGATGACGATAACGATAGGCTTTCACAACGTAGAGCGGAGTCTGCGGTGAATTATTTGGTAGAAAAAGGTGGTTTTGACAGAAATAAAATCGTTCCACAAGGTTATGGCGAGGTTGTTTCTAAAAAAGTAACCAAAGAACTTGCGGAGAAATACGATTTCTTGAAAGAAGGTGATGAACTTACAGAAGCCTTTATCAATAAATTTAAAGATAAAAAAACAAGAGACTTATTACATCAGCTCAATCGTCGTACAGAAATAAAGATTTTATCAACTGATAATAAATAATGTTTTAGCCTTAGTGATAAGGCTTATTAAACCTTGATTACCAGAAAAATACAGATACATTTTTTGTATCTGTATTTTTTATGATAAACAAAAACAACCTAAAAAAGGTTAGTTTCTTAAATTTAGAAAAATGCAAGAAAATAATACTGCCCAAATAGGAGTACTTTTAGTCAATTTAGGTACGCCTGATTCGCCCAATACCTCTGATGTTCGTAAATATTTACGAGAATTTTTGATGGATGCTCGCGTGATTGATATTCCTGCTTTACCCCGTTGGTTGCTTGTCAATCTCATTATAGCCACATTTAGAGCTCCCAAATCAGCCAAAGCTTATCAAAAACTTTGGACGTCCAACGGCTCGCCTCTTAAATACTACGGTTTAGAAACAGAAAAACTCTTACAAGAAGCTCTTGGAGGCAATTATTTAGTAAAAATTGCCATGAGATACCAAAATCCAAGTATAGCACAAAGGCTTGAGGAATTTAGAAAAGAAAATGTAGATAAAATTATTGTATTACCTTTATTTCCTCAATATGCTTCAGCTACGTCAGGCTCAGTATATCAGAAAGTAATGGAAATAATAGCAAAATGGCAGAATATTCCTGCTATAGAATTTGTTCAGTTTTTCTATAATCATCCTTTATTTATAGATGCTTTTGCTGATTTGGGTAAAAAATATCTTGAAAAACAAACCTACGACCATGTTTTATTTACCTATCACGGCTTGCCCGAAAGCCAAATCAGAAAAGCAGATAGCCATAAGCATTGTCTTTTACATAACAATACTGCTGAGGTAGGTTGTTGTGCTACGATGGGGAACAAAAATAAATTTTGCTATCGTGCCCAATGTTTTCAGACGAGTCGTTTGCTTGCCAAAGCTTTGGGTTTAGAAGAAAATCAATATACAACAAGTTTTCAATCGCGTCTGGGGAAAGCCGTTTGGATACAACCCTATACAGAAGATATGGTAAAAAAATTAG
>JANRLU010000076.1:0-21714 GCA_033762275.1 Thermonemataceae bacterium
CAAATTTACTACAAATATTTTGAATACAGAAATTTATTTAATTTTTCTCTTATTTTTGGTAAAAAAAGGCTTGCTATTTTAGAAAAATTTGTATCTTTGATAAGTAAATATAGCTCGTTTATTTTAGTAAGTTTTGTGTAAAAAAATATAGTAATTTATGATACATATAGACAAAGAAAAGCTCCTTGCAGACAGAGAAAGACTGCTTAATATCTTGAAAAACAAAAACTTAGACCAAGAAACACATAAGTTGCTTCGCGAGGATTTACGAAATGTAGAAAAAGAAATAGAAGAATTGGAAAGTAATGAGTTTTCTCAAAAAGAAAAAGATTAAACCCTCATTTTCTTTTTTTTAGCACTAAAATTTTTAAAATTATTTTTGAGATAAACATTTTTTTTCTATCTTTGCACTCCTTTACAAACTCACTTAATAAATTTTATTCTAATGGCAAATCATAAGTCTGCATTGAAGAGAATTAGAGCTAATGAGGCAAAAAGACTAAGAAATCGTTTTTATTTGAAAACGACTCGTACCTTTGAGAAGAAACTTCGTAAGACTACAGAAAAAACTGAAGCAGTTGCCCTTCTCAGCAAAGTAAGCTCTATGTTGGATAAATTGGCTAAAAAGAACATTATTCACAAAAACAAAGCCTCCAACCACAAATCAAAATTGGCTAAGTATGTAAATAACTTAGCATAAGCCTAAAACCTACATCAAAAATGTAGGTTTTTCTTTTGAATTACGATTTTGTTTTCCGAATTTGTATGTGTTTTATTTTTAAACCCTACAAAATCGGTTTTATGCTAAAAATATCTTTATTGTTATTCTGTTTTTTTAGTTTTGCTTCGTCTTTTGCCCAATTTTCAGAAGCTCAAAAAGACTCCGTATTAGCAAAACTTAGCTACAATAATAGTGCTTATCAGCTATTTATAGGCTTTCGCCCTGCTGACTATCAAAGCAAGCCTCAAATAAACCCCTATAAAGAACTCTCTGATAAAGAAGTTTTGGAAAAGCTAAGTAACCGATATACAGATGCCTCCGTGTATCAAGAACTATGTATAAGGTATTTTTCTAAAAATGAAATGCCCAAAGCCGAAGAGTACTTCAATAAAGCTGTACCCCTATACGAAAATTGGGTCAATGAGGAAACAAAAAATACAAAGCCCCTCTTGGAATTGATGGATTTACTTTTAGCGACCAAAACTTACAGCATTATTGATAAAGTTTTACTAAATGCTTTAGAAAAATTCCCGCAAGATAAAGACGTTTTGGAAAAAGCTATCATTATTTATTTGGATATTTTCAAAGACTTTGACAAAACCCAGTACTATATCAACCAACTTTTAGCTGTAGAACCCTACAACCTATCTGCTTGTACCTATCAGATAATGATTTATGACTATCAACTTCTGGTAGCTTTGAATCAAAATAAAACAGATTTGCCGAAATTAGATATTAGTATTGCCGAAAAAGCCCTCAATGCCAATCCTAAAAATATAGCTTATCAGCATTTATATCATTTTGCTCGCGTTTTGAAGATATATATGGAGGTTATGACTAATTTTTTGCTTACTACCACTGATAAAAGCTCTATGGATTATGCCAATTTATTTAAAACACTCAATAAGCCCCAACAAAAAGTTTTTGAGGAAGCCTATAATTTTTTCAAGAAAAATATAGATAAAGCTCCCAAAACCGCTCGTGAATCTTTTTTAAATACCTTAGGCTTTATCGCTTTATACCTCAACAAAAATAAAGAATCTAAAAAATATTTTCAGACCTATTATGATGAAACCAAAAATCGTATCCCTTTAGAGTCGCTTATTCTGATAAATTTCATAGAAAAAAACTGGAAAGAAACCGAAAAATTTGTACAAGTACATATTGAGCAATTCAATGAGCTTACAGGCTACGCTTCACTTATCAAACTATATGAAGACTACGATAAAAATGCTAATAAAGCCCAAGAGGTAATCAAAAAAGTAGAGGCTATCAGTACTTCAGACCCCAATCGCTCCCTGATTTTAGCAACTTGGTATCTCAAACACAAAAATATTGAAAAAGCAAGTTTTTATTGCGATTTGTTGGACGCTCAAAGCCCAGAGGCTCTTTGGCGAAATTTGGCTCTCAATGTGCTCAAAGGTGATACTGCTAATGCAAGAAAATATTTAGATACTATCTTGCAAAACACACCCAACGAGAAAGATGCTCTCCAACTCAAAAAAATCTTGAATTTATAGTAAAATTCGCTAATTTGCGAGGGTTTTTATATCAACATTTACCAAAAAACAAATGCAGCAAGACAGTATTATTTTCGATTTAATTCAAAAAGAAAAAGAACGTCAACTCCACGGTATAGAGCTTATCGCTTCCGAAAATTTCGTTTCCGAACAAGTAATGCAAGCAATGGGCAGCGTGCTTACCAATAAATATGCTGAAGGTTTGCCGAAAAAACGCTACTACGGTGGTTGTGAAGTAGTTGATGAAGTAGAGCAAATTGCCATAGATAGAGCAAAGCAACTTTTTGGAGCTACTTGGGCAAATGTACAGCCACATTCGGGAGCTCAGGCGAATGCCGCTGTGATGCTTGCTATTTTGCAAGCTGGTGATAAAATTTTAGGCTTTGATTTGGCTCATGGAGGGCATCTTACACACGGCTCGCCCGTGAATTTTTCTGGAAAACTCTATAAACCAAGTTTTTATGGAGTTGAAAAAGAAACAGGACTTATCAATTGGGATAAAGTAGAAGAAATTGCTCTTAGAGAACAACCCAAACTCCTCATTTGTGGGGCTTCGGCATACTCCAGAGATTGGGATTACGCTCGTCTAAGAAACATTGCTGATAAGGTGGGAGCTTTATTGCTGGCTGATATTTCTCACCCATCTGGACTTATTGCCACAAAGCTACTCAATGACCCCTTGGCTCATTGCCATATTGTAACCACCACTACCCACAAAACTTTGCGTGGTCCAAGAGGCGGTTTGATAATGCTTCGTAATGATTTTGAAAATCCTTTCGGTGTAAAAAATCCTAAAGGAGAGTTACGAATGATGTCAGAATTGTTGGATTCGGCTGTTTTCCCTGGTACGCAAGGTGGTCCTTTGGAGCACGTAATTGCTGCTAAGGCTGTAGCATTTGGCGAAGCCTTAGATAAGTCTTACCAAAGCTATACCGAACAAGTACAAAAAAATGCTCAAGTAATGGCAAAGGCTTTTATGGAAAAAGGTTATCAGATTATTTCGGGAGGAACGGATAATCATCTGATGCTCATAGATTTACGTTCTAAAAATCTGACAGGCAAGTTGGCTCAAGAAACACTCATCAAAGCAGATATAACCATCAACAAAAATGCTGTTCCTTTTGATGATAAATCTCCTTTCGTTACTTCGGGTATGCGAATAGGCACAGCCGCTATCACTACCAGAGGGCTAAAAGAAGCTGAAATGCAAAGCGTTGTAAATCTGATAGATGAAGCCCTCAGCCATCACGATAACGATAAGAAACTAAAAGATATAGCCCAAGAAGTGAATAAACTGATGCAAAATTATCCGCTTTTTGCTTACTAATTTTTAGGCTTTTATTTGGTAATTTCCATTTTACAAACCTACGAAAGTATAAAACCTCTATTATGCTAAAAACCCGATACTTTTTTTAAAAGCTATCGGGTTTTGTACGCTGAATTTCGTATAATTACATACGTATTTTTATTTTGCCTTCAAACTCACGAAAGGCACTAAAATCTCTTCCATTGAAATCCCTCCGTGTTGGAAAGTATCTTTAAAATAACTTACGTAATAATTGTAGTTATTAGGGTAAGCAAAAAAATAATCCTCTGTAGCAAAAACGTAACTTGTAGATATATTGGGCTTTGGTAAGAAAAACTTTTCGGGCTTCCGTGTTTCTAAAGCTTCTCTTCCCTGAAAACTCAAATTCTTACCCTGTTTGTAACGTAAATTCGTGTTGGTAGTTTTATCTCCAATTATTTTAAAGGGTCTTTTCACCCTGATTGTGCCGTGGTCTGTGGTAATAATAAGTTTCGCTTTTGCCTCAGAAATTTGCTTAATTAGCTCTAAAAGAGGCGAATGTATAAACCAAGATTTGGTAATAGAGCGATATGCTGCCTCATCAGGAGCAAGTTCTCGTATCATTTGCATATCGGTACGAGCATGAGAGAGCATATCTACAAAATTATAGACAATTACGTTCAAATCGTAATGCAGGAGATTTTTAAAGTTATCCAAGAGGCTTTTTCCTTGTGTATTTGTGATAATTTTATGATAGCTATACTTCGCCTGCACTTTATTTTTTTCTAATTGTTTGCCCAAAAGTTCCCCCTCATAAAGATTTTTTCCTTCTTCGTCTTCTTCATCTTTCCAGTATTGTGGGTAATATTTGGCGATATCAGCAGGCATCATTCCTGCAAAAATAGCATTACGGGCGTAAGCTGTTGTTGTGGGAAGAATAGCATAATACAAACTTTCTTCTTCTATGTTAAAATACTCCCCTATGATGGGCGAAAGTACTCGCCATTGGTCATAGCGAAGATTATCTATCAAAATAAAGAAAGTTTTATCACTCATATCTGTAAAAACCTTTTTTCTAAGCACTTGATGAGAAAGCAAAGGTTTAGGCGTGGCTGCGTCATTCAGCCAACTTTCGTAGTGCTGAAATATAAATTTAGTAAAATTCGTATTAGCTTCACTTTTTTGCATTTCAAGCACTTCTCGCATACTTTTATCTTCTGATTGCTCTAAAGCTAACTCCCAATGTACCAGCTTTTTATATATATCCCCCCATTCTTCAAAGTTTAGTTTATCTCCGAAAGCCATTGCCAAATTTCTGAAATCTTGTTGGTAGTTAAGATTTGTTTTTTCACTAATAATTCTTTTATTCTCTAATATTTTCTTTACAGAAAGCAAAATTTGGTTAGGGTTGAGCGGCTTAATAAGATAATCCGAGATTTTAGCTCCAATAGCTTCTTCCATGATGTGTTCTTCTTCACTTTTAGTAATCATCACGACAGGAATATGTGGTTTGAGGCTTTTCATTTGGCTTAGTGTTTCAAGCCCACTCATACCTGGCATATTTTCATCTAAAAAAATCACATCATAGTTATACTCCTGAAACATATCCAAGGCATCAGCTCCGCTATTGACGGGCGTTACTTCGTAGCCTTTTTGTTTGAGAAATAAAATATGTGGTTTGAGCAAGTCTATTTCGTCATCAGCCCAAAGTATTTGGTAATTTTGCATAGAAAAGAGATTTTACCTGATACACTGACAATAAAAGTGCCAAAATAGAGAAGTTCTCCAGAAAAACACAAAAATAACATTGAATAATTTGCAGAATTAAAGCCATTTTTGTTTTTTGAAAAAAAAATAATACCTTTGGCTTCGTACAAAATACTAAGTTGGAATGTTACAATACTTACTCAAACGTATAGGATACGGTTTTCTGATATTAGTTGGTGTGGTAATCGTGGTGTTTTTATTATTCCACGCTTTACCTGGAGACCCCGTTTCTATGATTACAGGGCAACGTGCTGACGAAGCCACCCGAAAAGCTATTAAAGAAGATTTAGGTTTAGACCAACCTATTTCTATACAGTTGTATCGTTATTTGAGAGATTTGTCCCCTGTATCTATACATAAGCATAGCCCCAAAGAGCAAGAAAAATATGATTATGTTCGCCTTATTCCTTTTGGCGAAAATGCTTTAGTGCTTAAAATGCCCTATCTCAGAAAATCTTTTCAAACACAGAAAAAAGTTTCAGAAATTATCAATGAAAGAATCTGGAATACCATTATTTTAGCGATAACGGCTATGTTTTTTGCCACTGTAGTAGGCGTTTTTTTGGGAATCATTACGGCTCTTAATCAGGGAAAATGGATAGACCAAACACTCATTGTCATTTCTACGATAGGAATTTCTGTTCCTTCTTTTGTAGCAGCGGCTATTATTTCTCGGTATTTGGGGTATGTATGGTCAGAATTTACAGGTTTGAATGGTATAGGAACTTTATGGGAATTAGATTATGAGGGAGAAGAAAAACTAATGCTTCGTAATTTGATTCTACCAGCTTTCACTTTGGGTATTCGTCCGCTCTCTATTATTGTTCAGCTTACGCGTAGCTCTATGCTTGAGGTACTCACGCAGGATTACATACGTACAGCAAGAGCTAAAGGGGTTTCTAAAACTTTGCTTATCTATAAGCACGCTCTCAAAAATGCTCTTACACCTGTAGTAACTTCGGTCTCGGGTTGGTTGGCTTCACTGATGGGCGGGACTTATTTCATTGAAAAAATATTTAACTATCAAGGGCTTGGCTACGAAACTATCTCTGCGGTAGCTAACTTAGATATGCCTATTATTATGGCGTCTGCCTTAGTAGTAGGTGTTATTTTTATTGTCATCAATATTGTAGTGGATATTTCGTATGCACTCATAGACCCTCGTATCCGTTTGAAATAAATGTTTTTTTTAGTAGGAATGCCCGCAGCTGGCAAGAGTTTTTTAGCAGAAAAACTCAAAGAAAAATATGATAAGCTATCCATTATAGATTTGGATAAATGGATTGAGCAAGCCGAAGGAGAAAGTATTAAACTCATTTTTGAGCAAAAAGGAGAAGCCTATTTTAGAGAAATAGAAGCCCAAAATTTAAGAAATCTGCCCTTTAAGGATAATCTTTTGGTTTCTACGGGTGGAGGGACACCCTGCTTTCATCAAAATATGAATTTTATGCTGAATAAAGGGAAAGTTATATTTCTGGACACCCCCTTAGCCCTGATTGAAAATAGAATAAAGCAAGCAAGTGAGAAAAGACCATTATTTACCCAAAATAACGAGAATTTAAGTCAGAAAATAAAAGATTTATACCAAAAAAGAATAGTTTTTTACCAAAAAGCACATTATCATATCAAAGATGTGCAAGATATTTTTACCTTAGCCCTTTTTGAACGCTTATGAAAAGAACAGAAATAAATAGTATAGGTGAGTTCGGACTTATTAAAGCTCTTACTGAGCATAGCCCGATTTTCCATTCGGAAACTATCAAAGGGGTAGGCGATGATGCTGCAGCGATGGATATTGGTGGTGAAATGCTTTTGCTTAGCTCTACGGATATGCTTGTGGAGGGGGTTCATTTTGATTTGAGCTATACACCTCTCAAACACTTGGGATACAAAGCTATCGCAGTGAATATTTCGGATATAGCTGCCATGAATGCACAACCCAAACAAGTGTTAGTTTCCTTGGCAGTTAGTAATCGCTTTTCGGTGGAGGCTTTACAAGAATTGTACGAAGGAATAAAAATCGCTTGCCAAAATTACAAAGTAGATTTGGTAGGTGGTGATACCACCTCTTCGCGTAGCGGTTTAGTGATTTCGGTTACAGCTCTGGGATTAGCTCCCAAAAATAAAGTAGTCTATCGCAATCAAGCCAAAAAAGGAGATATTTTATGCGTTACAGGAGATTTGGGGGCTGCTTTCGTAGGGCTACAAATTTTGGAGAGAGAAAAACAAGTCTACCTTGCCAATCCTGCGATGCAGCCACAATTAGAAGGCAAAGATTATGTAGTAAAACGCCAACTTCGTCCAGAAGCTCGTATGGATATAATTTATGAAATGCAAGATATAGGCTTGCAACCAACAGCTATGATTGATATTTCTGATGGTTTGGCTTCCGAAGTATTTCATTTGGGTACGCAGTCAGGTTTGGGAGCTATTATTTATGAAGATAAAATGCCTATTGCCCAAGAAACCTACGATACAGCTATCAATGACTTGAATCTTTCACCTATGACTTGTGCTTTGAATGGCGGCGAAGACTATGAACTACTTTTCACCATAGACCAAAAAGATTATGAAAAAATTAAAAATCACCCCGAAATTTCTACAATTGGCTATATGACGAGTGTAGAGGAGGGGTTTCGCTTAGCTTTGAGACAAGGAACAACGGTAGCTTTACAAGCCCAAGGTTGGCAACATTTCAGTAGCTAAAGGGGGCTAAAGCTACTTTTTATCTTCATCTATACGAGCCCCTTTTTCTGTGTACTCATAACTTTTAACCTCGGTGGTATCAAACCAACGCTTCGGGTAGAAGGTTTCTTTCTTTTTTCTACCATTTTTGTAATACTCTATCCAAGTTCCTATTTTCACGCCATTCTCATAATCTCCTTTGATGGCTACACTTTCATTGGAATGGTAGAAATAATAAGTTCCGTTTTCCTTGCCATCTCTGATAGGAATGACCTCTTTTAGCTTCGTCTGTTGTGGGTCATAATATTCCACCTTAGATTCTTTGAAAAAACCTTTATTGTATTTTACTTTATCTATCAGCACAAAATCTCTGTCCATTGCATCCGATCCGTATTGTTCCCATCTTCCGTGCTTCAAACCTAAATAAAAGAAGCCTTCTTCTATTATTTTATCATCTCTTTTTTTGACATAAGGTCCGTGTAATAGTTTGTTTTCTCCAAGTTTAAGTTTTTGATAATTAGATACATATATCTTTTTATTTTTTTTGCTGTAGGTATAAATTTGCTCTACATATTTATTTGTTTTTTCATTTACTTTAAGGTAATGAAAAACCTCCGTAACTGCTCCACTTCTGATAAAAGTTTTTTTAGTTTTTCTATCATAGAATACGTTTTTCTTTACTTTCGCCTTTCTTACATCTTTTTTTTCTTTGGGCAATTTGATGGATAAATCAGGGATAGTATCTGTCTCCAAAATAATCTCCTTCCTTTCTTGGGCAAACAAGCAAGCAGAAAAACCATAAAAAAGCAAGAATAGAAAATATTTAGACATAATTTTACGCATTTTGTTTTTTCATACGCAGCTTGATATCCACATACTCATACACATACGCCACCACCGAAAACATCAGAAATACAAGTGCTAAAGATTTGGAGAAAAACAAGCTACTTGTAATAAGGATAAATATAAAAGTAATTACTCCTAAATTTCTGAACAAGCTCATATAAATCAGGATTGGGCGAGTTTGAGCAAGTAAAGTATTGGCTCTCTCCAAATACTGAGCAATTTTAGTGCCTAAACTCTGCAATCTCTTACGAAGATTATTCTGCACATATTCATCACCCAAACCTTGCAAAACTAAATTATGTACTTCTTCCTCTTTATCATTAAAATTGCGGGCTAACCGCACCAAATTATCAATCTCTTCAGTCATTTTTGTATATCGCAAACGCGAGGCTATCACGGAAAGAAAAAATAGGGCACAAAGCAAGGTTTCCACAGTTATAAGCATAATCAGATTACTTGGTTTGATGAGTTTGTTCCAATTAGTTCCTGCCTCTCTAAGTTTGAAAAGGAGCAAATTATCCAAGAAATTCATCGTTTCGTTCCAGAAAATACGCATTTCTGTATTCTGTACTCTTGGCTCGCTTTTCTCTACTTTCACTTCTCTTTTTAGTTTTGCTCCCCTCTTATTTTTCATGGTTGTATCAATCACAATCGTAGAGACGGTCTCCCTATCCTCCACTACCAAGGTATCTTTTCCCATAGTAACCTTATTTTTGAGAAGTTCTTGACGTTCGGAGATAGTAAAATTAAACCTTTCGGAAGCTATAATGGATAAAAATCCTGAAAAAGCTAAAGCTCCAAACATCACACTCTCTAAAATATAAGCCTCCACTCTGGAGTGCTCGTTTCTCAGACGCCCCTCAACCTTAATAATTTGAAGGTCGTTGTAATCTATTTGATAGTCAAAATTATCAATGAAGAGCGATTTATCCAGCGTGGTATCCAAGCTACCTCCCGTAAGAGGCTTTTTAGATAATTTTTTTACCCATTTCCCTAAAGGTAAGGGGTCAGCAACAGGAATAGAAACAAACTCTTCCTCGTATTCAGTGGGTATCGCAATACTATTGAACGACAAAAACAAGGTTACACCAGCATATACCAAAAAGACCAAGATATATACCATATACTCTCTTCCACTTGAGCTTGCCCCTACCACACTTTCCTTATAAAAATCTTGCTCCTGAATAACATTAGCAATAATATAAGTAACAGAAATTACATTGAACAAACGAAAAACAATGGAAAGTAAAGTTATCTTTTCCTCAAAACTTCCCTCCTTGATAAAACTATATTTCTTTTTTACTTCCTGAAAACGATACAAAATCCAGATAATCGTAACAGCTGTTATAACTAATTGCTCAATCACAAACCATACAAAATCTTGGTTGGTATGCTCTCCGCTTGTTCGCCAGCGATAAATACCCAAAGCAAGCCAACGAAGCACCATATCTACTACAAAAGGCAGGTAGTAAAAATGAACCGTTTTGATTTTTTCAATTGTTACACTCATAAAAGTTTTTTTACAAAAATAAAAAAATCTTACAATGTAAAAAAAACTAATTATTTTTATTTAAAAAATAATTTAAAATATGCGTTTCTGGTAAGTATTGAAATATTTTTAGCTTATCATTTTTTCTATGGGGACAACCAGAATACCCTCTGCTCCTGCCTTTTTTAAGTTTTCGATAATTTCCCAAAAATCATCTTCGTGAATAACCGAATGCAGCGAACTCCAACCTTCTATTGCCAAAGGCAAAATAGTAGGGCTTTTGATACCTGGTAAAACCCGAATAATATTATCCAAAGCTGTATTAGGAGCATTAAGAAGAATATATTTATTTTTTTTAGCATTTTGAACGGCTGCAATCCGAAATAAGAGTTGGTCTAAAATTTTCTTTTTTGCCTCACTCATCTTGGGGCTACCTATCATTACAGCCTCCGAATGAAATACAACTTCCACTTCCTTCAAGCCATTACTCATGAGCGTACTACCTGAGCTGACAATATCGCAGATGGCTTGTGCAAGCCCAATACTTGGGGCAATCTCCACAGAGCCACTTATTTCGTGAATACGAGCATTTACTTGGTTTTTTTTCAGAAAATCACCCAAAATTTTCGGATAGGACGTTGCTATATCTTTCCCCTCAAGGTCTTGCAAACTACCATAACTATCTCCTTTAGGGATAGCCAAAGATAGCCTACACTTGGAAAAGCCTAATTTTTGTACCAAATGTGTATGTTGATTTTTCTCTACCATTACATTTTCACCAACAATACCTATATCAGCCACATTATCAGCTACATAGCCAGGTATATCATCATCTCTCAGAAAAAGTAATTCAGCAGGAAAATTATTGGCTTCTGATTTTAGTTTTCCTGTACCATTATTAAAATCTATGCCACACTCCTTAATGAGAGCCAAAGAACTCTCGCTTAAACGTCCAGATTTCTGAACGGCAATACGTAATTTTTCCATTAGTAATTCAATAAAAATAGGTGATTTGTATTAGTTGCGTAATTGAAAATCTATCATTCGTAATTCCTCATCTTCTAAGGCTTTCTGATACAACTCAAAAAGGTGATTATTTGTTTCTATACCTACCCCCTGCAAAAACATTACTTTACTTCCATTGATAACTTCCTCACTCACAAGGATTTCTTTATCAGCAAGAAACTTCACTACCAAAGGTTTGTAGGTATTAAAGTCATTTAATAGCGTTTCATAATGCCCATCTATTTCTTGATAAACTTGCTTTATCTCTTGATTTTGCATTATTTTTTCAAAAAACTGTGTATGTTTATATTTTGCATACTGCAAATATTTCAGGGTAAAATACTTAAACTCTAGATGAGCGTGATAACTATCATAGTAATTGGCAAAAAAACCTTCCCAATGCTTGGCATTTTGATAAGTTTCTCTTTCATAAAAACGTTTGATTTCAAAAGCAGAACGAGTTTGATGATAAAAAGCATTCCATTCGTCTAAAAGACCATATAAGCCCCATTTTTGAGGCAAAACATCAGGCTTATTACTAAGCACAAAAGTCTTGTATCGCTCCTGTTTGAGACTGCTGGGCACTACACTAGCTATTTCATTAGCTGGAAAAGATGAATATATTTCCGTAAAAATCTCTTTATCAGCATCAAAATAATACATAATATATTCTTTACCAACTTCAAAACGCTCAGGATTTTTCTCCAAAAAATTATAGGCTTGCCGACGCGTATAATCGTGATACATATCGTGTATCATCAAAGGAATATCGTGAATGGTTACGTCTCGGTGGGTAGTATCAGTGAAGTATACCATAAAATCAAGGTGTCTTCCTATATTGATGGAAGCACTTGGTAATTTTACGATGGAGTTGGTTTTATAGTATTTTTGCAACATTTGAGCGTGCTGTGGTGAGTAAATACGTAATATTTGCATTACATACTTACGCACCGAAACTTGTGCTTCTGAAACATTGCTAAAAAACAAAAATACCGCAAATAGTTGCCACTTCATAGCTTTTAGTCTGTACTTGCAAATGTAGTATTTTTTAAGAAAAAATACAATTTGCTTTATCAAAAGCTCAAATATTTAAAAAGTAAATCTATTCTATCCTTATCTATTTCTTCAAAAATCAAGTTTTGGTGGAATTTAGCTACTATGTCATAATTGAATCTCTCCAAAGTAGCAATAACCCTGCTCGCATCTGTCTGGTTGATTTTCAAACTCACAAGAATTTTGTAAGGCTCATTTTCATCTATTTCTGTGAGCAAATGTAATATTTTCACATTGTTGCTCTCCACAAGCCGAGCGATTTCGGCTAAGCTATAATCTCTTTGGTGTACAGCAAGTACCAGAACAGCCCCTTCTTCTTGAAAAGCATAGCTCTGAGCAAGGTGAGCCACGATTTCGTGGCTGCTAACAGCCCCCAAAAATCGCCCTTCAGCATTTAATACAGCTATCAAGGTTCTTCCCTTTGCAAAAAGTGGTATAATCTCCTGCCAAGACTGATGCTCGTAGGCAAAAGTATCCGTATAAGGCAAATCGATGAGTTCCCAGTTTATTTCGTTATCCCAAGCTTCTAAGAGCATATTTTCTTCTATAAGCCCTTTAAAAAACCCGTTTTCATCTACTACAGGTAAAGTGGTACAATGCAAATCCTGCATCAAATCCAAGATATAGGAAGTATCATCACCTACGCAAATAGGTTTGATGGCAGCGTTGATAAAGTTATGCATTGTCATAGAGCCTTTTTTTTAGGAAAACAATTTTTTTTAGGCAAAGTTTTCTACATAAATAGGATGCTTTTGTAAGAATTGATGTAAAATTTCATTAAATTTCTCAGGATGCTCCATCATTGGGGCGTGCCCACATTTATCTATAAAACGAAGTTCATTATTTGGTAATAGTGTCGCAAACTCGTGAGCTACCAAAGGAGGCGTAATTGTGTCATTCAACCCCCAAATAAGTAAAGTAGGAACAGTAATTTTTGTAATATCCTTTGCCATATTGTGCCTTTGAGCTGATTTGGCGATAGCTACAATTTTCATACATTTAGGAATGCTCTTGGTTATATCAAATACTTCTAACACAAGGTCTTCCGTAGCTGTTTTGGGGTCGTAGAAAGTATACTCTACTCTATCTTTGATGTAATCATAGCTGCCCCTTTTAGGATAAGAACCGCCCATTGTATTCTCAAAAAGTCCGGAACTTCCTGTAAGTACCAACCTTTTCACGTTATCTTGCCTGCGTAAGGTATAGTTCAGAGCGATATGCCCTCCCAAAGAATTGCCCAAAAGCGTCAAGTCTTTTAAATCTTTAAACGCTACAAACTCCTCTATAAAATCAGTAAGAGACTCTATTCCCGTATTTTTGAGCGGCAAGTCATAAATAGGCATCATTGGTATTACTACTCGGTAGCTACCCGAAAACTCATTGACGACTTCTTTCCAATTACTCAAAGCACCAAACAAGCCGTGCAAGAGCAACAATACTTCGCCCTCGCCCTCATCAATGTATGTAAAATGACCTCCCGTTTTGATATTAAATTCCATAAGAAAATAAATTTTTAACTTCTAAAATTAGTAATTTAAAGTTAAAAAGCAAAAAATATAGGTTTTATTTTGGGGCTAAGTACTTTAAGTTTTTGTATGTATTTTTGATAATCAATGTTTTACTAAGTTTCCACTATTTGAGTTTTCTTTAAGAAAAAACTTTTGCTTTGGCTAAAAGATATTTTATTTTTGCAGTTCATATTCAATTTTTAATGAAAATTTTAGCTCATCAACAAATAGGCAAAGGGCAAGTGGTCGTTTTGATACACGGCTTTTGTGAAAGCCAAGAAATGTGGCATTTTTTTTCTCCCGAACTTGCCAAGTACTTTAAAGTTATCAGTTTAGATTTGGGTGGTTTCGGAGAAAGCCAAGACTTACTTCCAGAGCCTTGTAGCATAGAGCATTTGGCTGAGCAAGTAAAGCAGCTACTCCAACACCTACAAGTACCCAAAGCTATTTTTGTAGGGCATTCTTTGGGTGCTTATGTAAGTTTAGCCTTAGCCGAAAAATACCCCAATTTAGTAGAAAAAATCGTACTTTTTCACTCCACTGCCTTAGCTGATAGCCCCGAAAAAGTGCATATCCGAAATAAAACCATAGATTTTGTAAAAAAAGTAGGTGTAGAAGCCTACATCAAAACTTTTGTAAGCCCTTTATTCTATGCAGAACGTTTGAGCGAACTCACAGAGTCTATTTCTTTTTTAGAGAATATCGGGAAAAAAACACCCCAAAATAGCATTATCAAAGTAATTGAGGCGATGCGAGATAGAAAAAATAGGCTTAATATTATCAAAAATGCTTCTTTTCCAATTTTGTATATCATTGGAAAAAATGATAACGCCATAAGTTTTGAGAGCTATCAAGAGCAAATAAATTGCAATTCTCAAATAAAAACATTTATTTTGGAAGAAACAGGACACATGGGAATGTTTGAACGCCCTCAAGAAACCTTAGAAGCACTTATTCAATTTTGTAGTTTGTAGTTATGGGAAAGTACATTGAAAAAGTTTCAAGCTCTTCAGAGAAAGATATATTTGTCTCCATCTTTGATTTTGCAGCTTTAGGAATAATTCTCACCAATAAAGATGGTAAGATATTGATAGCCAACGCTTTTGCCGAAAAGCTTTTCGGGTATGCACCCAAAGAGTTGGAAGGTAAAGGTATTGAATGTTTGATACCCGAAGAACTTAGAGATAGACACAAAGGGCATCGCCAAGACTATACAGATAACCCACGTGTCAGAATGATGGGAGCAGCTATGGATTTGAAAGGTCTGAAAAAAAATGGTGAAACCTTCTTTCTTGAGGTAAGTTTGGGTTACTTCAAAACTGAGGAAAATATGTATGCAATGGCTTTTGTGTATGACATAACCAATCAAAAACTCTCAGAAAGAGAACTTATAGAACGTAACAAAGCTATAGAGCAATATTCAGCAGAAATAAAAGCCCTGAATGAAAATCTGGAAGAGCAAATTAAAAACCGCACAAAAGCCCTTTTAGAAACCTTGCAACACTTAGAAAATTCCAAAAAAGAGCTAGAGAAAGCTCTTCTCAAAGAAAAAGAACTTGGCGAACTCAAGTCTCGTTTCGTTTCTACAGCCTCTCACGAATTTCGTACGCCTCTCAGCACAATTCTCTCCTCAGTTCAGCTGATTGGCAAATACGTACAAGCTGATGACCAAGAGAAACGCCAAAAACACATTCAGAAAATTATCAGTTCGGTGAATCATCTTAATGATATTTTGGAGGAATTTCTTTCTGTGGGGAGATTAGAAGAAGGGAAAACAATTTTAAACTTCACCGAAACTCACCTAAACGTATGCTTGCAAGAAATTGTATCAGAAATGCAAAGTATTGCGAAAAAAGGGCAAAAAATACTTTTTGTACATACAGGCAACGACAAAATACTCACAGACCGCTCCATTCTTAGAAAAATAATGGTAAACTTACTCTCTAACGCTATAAAATTTTCTCCAGAAGAGTCTGAAATTCAGGTAAGAAGTTCTTGTATTTATGACACCTTACGTGTGGAAGTGATTGATAAAGGAATTGGTATTTCCCCAAAAGACCAAAAACACTTATTTGAAAGGTTCTTCAGAGCAGAGAACGCCATTAACATCAAAGGAACGGGGCTTGGCTTACATATAGTTTCCAAATTTTTGGAAATGCTTGAAGGAAAAGTACAAGTAGATAGCGAAGTTGGCAAGGGGACAAAAATAATGATAGAAATTCCTGTTTAGTTTTAAATTTTCTTAATTGTTCAATTTATATTAAACCCTCAGAAAAATGTCTTACAATAAAATCGTAGAATTACTTGGCCCTGATGCCGATAATTTGCTCAAACACGAATCTAAAACTATCAGCAAAAATCTTTTGCATGCTCCAAATGGAAATTTCATAGACCAAATCTATGCCTACTCCAATAGGAGTACACAAGTTTTGCGTAGCCTACAAAGTCTTTTTGGCTCGGGAAGATTAGCTCATAGTGGTTATCTTTCTATTTTACCCGTAGACCAAGGCATAGAGCACACCGCAGGAGCATCCTTTGCCCCCAACCCCATTTATTTTGACCCCGAAAATATCATTAAGTTAGCCATTGAAGGCGGTTGTAGTGCTGTGGCTACTACTTTTGGTAATTTGGCAATAATGTCTCGTAAATATGCTCATAAAATTCCTTTTTTAGTAAAAATAAATCACAATGAATTGCTAACTTACCCCAACAAATATGACCAAATTATGTTTGGTTCTGTTCGTGAGGCTTGGGAGTTGGGGGCAGTAGCCGTAGGAGCTACCATCTACTATGGTTCTGAAGAGTCTTCTCGCCAAATTCTGGAAGTAGCTGAAGCCTTTGAAGAAGCTCATAGCTTGGGTATGGCAACCGTTCTATGGACGTATGCTCGTAACAATGCTTTCAAAAAAGATGGCACAGATTACCACGTGTCCGCTGATATTACAGGGCAAGCCAATCACTTGGGCGTAACTATTCAAGCTGATATTATCAAACAAAAACTACCCGAAAATAATGGAGGTTTTACAGCTATCAATTTCGCCAAATCTCATAAAAAAATGTATGAGGAGCTTAGCTCTTCTCACCCTATTGACCTCTGCCGTTATCAAGTAGCTAATTGTTATATGGGTAGAATTGGGCTTATCAATTCTGGTGGAGAGTCTAAAGGAGCATCAGATATGACCGAAGCTGTTAGGACGGCTGTTATCAACAAACGTGCAGGCGGTACAGGCTTGATAATGGGACGCAAGGCATTTCAAAGACCAATGAATGAAGGCGTAGAACTGCTTAATGCTGTTCAGGACGTTTATCTTGCTAAAGAAATTGATTTGGCGTAATTTTTACATAGCTCCACAAATTGAATAATTTGTGGAGCTATGTGCTTTTTTAGGCATAGCTCATATTTTTGCTACTTCCCAAACACCAATACTGCGGTCATCGCTGGCAGAAAGTAGCTGGTTATTATACTTACTCCAAAAAAGTTTATTCACCGAAGTTCCGTGCCCCGCTCCCTTAGATTTATCTAATACTTTAAGTAATTCAAAAGTTTGGCTATCCCATATCTTAATAGACTTATCCATACTACAACTTGCCAAAAACTCGCCTTTCGGTGAAAAGCTAAGATGGTTAATCGTATATAGATGGGCTGGAATAGATTTTTGAAGATGGTAATGCTTATTTATTTCCCATATTTTTATTTGAGCATCACGCCCAGCACTCAATAAAAACTGAGCATCAGGCGAATACGCCAAAGTAAAAACCGAATTAGCGTGGGCATCTATATCAACTATCAGCTCAAAAGTTTTTATATCAAAAATTCTGATGTGCCAATCGCTGTAGCCTACTGCCAAATGCCCCCAAAACGCATTGATAGCCATACATCTGGCAGGCTTTTTACTAAAAGAAAGCACTTTTCTTATACGCCAAAGGTTTTTATCAATGATATGAATATCTCCATCAGCATAAGCCACAAAAATTTCTTGGTTGTAGTAAGCTATATCAAAAATAGAAGTATGTGTGGTTTGTAGAGATTTTATTTCTTGCATTTTCCCCAAGTCTACAAGGTGTATTCCTTGTGTGTTTTGCCCTATCAGCAGTTGTTTTTCTTCTTCAAGGAGTTTGAGAGCATACACCGAATTAGGTACTTGAGCCACCAACTTGCCGATTTCAGGGTTTTCTAAGTTCCATAAAGCTACCAATCCATCAGCCCCTGAAGAAAAAAAAGAATTATGCTCTATATGAGCTTCCAAGGCATATACGCAATCTTTATGCCCCGCCAATGTATCTATTTTTTGAGCCTGAATCTTCATTGATACAATTTTGAAAGAAAGAGAGAGAGTTATATCCAATATTTTGCAATAACTTCTTGCATTTCAAGAAAAATATTACTTTCAGCCGCTAAAATTTCCTTACCAAAAACAAAATCCTCAGAAGCATCAAACTTCCCTACTTTCCCACCTGCTTCTTGCACAAGCAAAGCTCCTGCTGCTACATCCCAAGGTTTTAGGTTAAATTCAAAAAACGCTTCAAAACGCCCACAAGCCACATAAGCCAAATCTACAGCTGCCGAACCTAAACGCCTTAGCCCTTGTGTTTTTTGCATCAAATCATTGAGGATTTGTAAATATTGTATATTTTTTCCAAAAAAATGATAAGGAAAGCCTGTTGCCACCAAAGAAGCAGCTAAGGTTTTATTCCCCGAGATTTCAATAACTTTATTATTGCAAAAAGCCCCACCATTTTTGATAGCATAGAAACATTCGTCTTTGTTGATTTCGTACACTACTCCCAATACAATTTCTTTTTCTTTCATCAGAGCAATGCTTATAGCAAAGATAGGAAGTTTATGAATAAAATTTGTTGTACCGTCTAATGGGTCTACTATCCAATGATATTCCCTATTGCTAATAATTTGATTTTCAGGGTTTTCCTCTGTAATAAAGCCTGCTTCGGGTAGTAACTGAGCCAAGCGTAGGCAAATACGCTCCTCAGCTTGCTTGTCTACGTACGAGACGAGGTCATTGAGCCCTTTGTGTTCGATATATTTTGTCTCAAAATTTTGCTGCTCTTGTAAGATAAATTTACCCACATCTTTGGCTAGTGAAACAACATCTTCACACAAATTAATTAGAGAAATCATATTTTTAGTTATAGCTTTGGCTAATAGTTTCTATTCTTCTGTATTTTCTTCTTCCTTTTTAGCTTCTTTTTTCTTTTTAAAGAACGGAAATTTAGAAGGGGATTTTTCCTTACTTTTTTTCTTTTCTAACTTTTTGGCTTTGTTTTCCGCCTTTGTTTTTGCCTTTTTCTGAGCGTCAGTGAGGTCTGCATCACTCGTAATGGTATTCTCTTTAGGCAACTCTTTTTTAGGAGCGTAATTCATCGCACACCTAAAGCCCAGCGTAGGCAAACTTTTATCCATCTCCAAAAACCTCCGAGTTCCTGGAGCGAGCCAATAGGCGACATCTTTCCAAGAGCCCCCTTTATAGACTTTGAATGTTTTCAATTTTTCGTCAGAGGTAGGAATAGCTGGTAAGCCTATCAAGTTTTTGCCTAAAGCACTCGGAAAATTCATTAAGTTTTCGCGAGCAATATCAATGCTATCTTTATATTGTTGTTCTAATTTTTGTTTTTTTGTTTTTATAGAAGTATCTGAACGCCCATAAAGCATAATATCTCTCGTCATTTTGGTTTTATAGGTAGAATCCATATAGGTATTTGCCCTCTTCGCCTGACGCAAATCCATAAAATCTTGCCACTCGTCCATAAAATAAGCATCTTCAACCCATTCATTTACATTACCCGCCATATTATAGAGTCCAAAATCGTTTGGAGGATAGGCATAAATTTGTGCTGTAACCATAGCTCCATCATTCTGCCTTCCTGCAATACCCGCATAATCGCCCCTGCCACGTTTAAAATTAGCCATAAACAAACCCCTATTAGGTTTGTAAGGGTTACGCACATACCTTCCATCCCAAGGATACAAACGTTCTTTAGTATTTCTTACATCATCATATTGCGTTGCGAACATTGCTTTGGCGGCATACTCCCACTCCGCTTCGGTTGGCAAGCGATAATCAGGATATTGAATAATATTGGTAGTATCTGTTTTCTGTCCTCCCTTTTCTATACGCCCTACAGTAAGTTTTCCATCTTTTTTTACACCCGTATAAAATTGGCTTTCAGATTGATAGTGATTCACCATTTTGGTTCGCCACTTACAAAACTCTTGGGCTTGAATCCAAGAAACCCCCACGACAGGGTACATTCTGAAACCAGGGTGACGCAAATAGTTACTTACATAAGCATCGTTGGCTGATGCTTCGGCAGCCCAAACAGTAGTGTCTGGTAATAAAATTTTATCACTAAATTCCTCGTAGGTAAGCCCTTCTGGTATAGAATCTCTGTTGCGAGAAAAGAAGTTCATAAACTCTAACCAGTGAATATTAGCTATCTCCGTTCTATCCATATAAAAAGAAGGAACTATTACTTTTGTTGCCCTATTACGAGCAAGACTAAAAACGTCTTCTTCGGTAACCCCCATCGTGAAGGTGCCCCCTTCTATAAAAACCATATTAGGAGCATTAGGCATATCTACATATTTTGCGACATTCATACTGTTATCCACAGCACTATCGTTGTAGGGTATTCCCGTAACTTGGCTTACTTGCCCATTCAAATCTAAATCTTCATTAGATTGCTTAGCTACTTTATCTTTTTTCTTGAATAGAGAGCAAGCTGAAAAGGTCAAAAAAACAGCAAAAATCACCAGCCCCAAACGCTTATCAAAGTTTTTCATAAGTTAAATCTTTGATTTACAAAGGCATAAAACAAATAAGTTTGAGCCACAAACACAAAAAGGCTTTGTGTTTGAAAGCCTTTTTGTGCATAATCTTTTTAGAAAATAAGAATATTATTTATACTGACCAGCAACTTTTTTATTTTTGCGGCGACTCTCTCCACTTCTTTCACCAGCCATAATCATCGCTGCACGGAAGCCAATATAATCCGTAGATTTGTTTTTATCCAAGTATCTTCTTGTACCAGGTGATAACCAATACGCAACATCTCTCCAAGAACCTCCCTTGTAGACTCTTGCACTATCTGTAACAAGTGAAGTATTAGGTTTTCCTGATAGATTATAGAGAGAGGTTGGGTCTCCAAATACAGATTTATTAGGATCTGATTTTAGTTTTGTGGAATCCAACTGAATACGTCTGATAGGATTTAGGTCATTAACATCTTCAAAAGCCAAGGGGCGATATACGTCCTCAACCCATTCAGCCACATTTCCACCCATATTATACAAACCAAAGTCATTAGGAGGATAAGCATATATCCACTCTGTAATAAGAGCTGCATCATTTTGCTTACCAGCGATACCCGCATAGTCACCTCTTCCACGTTTAAAGTTAGCCAGGAAAAAGCCCATTTGCTTTCCGTAAGGATTACGTGTTGCGTGTCCATCCCAAGGATAAATACGGTTATTAGACTGGTTTTCATCTTCGTATTGTGTACCTATCATACCTTTAGCAGCATATTCCCACTCTGCTTCGGTTGGTAAGCGATAATCGGGGAACTTCAGACCACTTTCTAAAGGAACTGTAGCAATATCTTTACCTTTGTATTCACTTAGTTTGCCATCTTTATCTTTACTTACCTTCTCAGATAGGAAATATTCATTGGCAGAACGCGTACGCCACTTGCAAAACTCTTGAGCTTGTACCCAAGAAACTCCTACAACAGGGAAGAACCTAAAACCAGGGTAACGTAGGTAATTAGCTACGTAAGAGTCGTTGAAAGCTGTTTCTCTTGCCCATACTGTAGTATCAGGT
>JANRLU010000077.1:0-1517 GCA_033762275.1 Thermonemataceae bacterium
CTTGTCCGTGGCGTATCTTTTTCTGTCATCGTTTATGTTTCAGTTTTTTTTGGCTCATCTTGTGTAGAATGCGTAGAGCTGCTAGGATATGTGCTTGAAACCACAATGGGAATCGATTTGATACAGAAAAGATCAAAAACATTGATCAACATTCGTAAAACTTGGAGTACTGTAGTCATATTGATTTGTTAATGTTGGAGGTTTTGGCTTATACATGTAACCACAAAAGTTGTAGATATGGGTAAGCTAGAAATTATTGTGAAATAAAAATGCATGCAGCCGGACACCACGGCGACATCGATCTAAAAAGTTGCAAAATTGAGGTTTGTCTTTTCCGTGCCCCAGTTTGAAATCTCAATGGTCAAGTCCAGCAAATTAAGTCGGTCGAGCTCCTTCCTAGTCATTCTCTAACTGATAGGCATATTGGTTTTGAATTAAAAATTTTCCCACTTCTATGAAAATCCGCGAGATCCATAAAAAAGTTTCAATTTTACAAAAATTGCTTCTTAAAAGTATGATAATTTTGTTACACAAAAAAGACTAAATTGAAAAAATTGTTATTTCAACTTATGAATTGTAAACGAACGTCGTCTGGCTGTTAAAACACTTGTTTGAGACAATTTTGAAAACTATTTATTTGGCACTTATTCTTCGTTGACAAATGAACTTGCGGCCCATTACATTATCTGGCGGAATTTTTCGTGTGATAAGTTGAAGGCAAGGCACGTGTTGTCTTTTTGCATTGCACTCTCACTTCCAACTGCTTTTTTGTTTGATCGTGTTGTTTTTGTTTACCCTTGCTGTAAACGGCAGTTTTCCTCGCTCCTTTTCTTCGACAGCACATAACTTGAACTCAATAGGCGCGTTCTCAACTTGAATTCAATTTTTGAAATTTAGGATCATTTGCAACAATGGCATCTACCGCAAGTAAGGTACAGCACAGTTTGAAATCAATGCAGTTTTTCATACCGTTCAGTAAGTTTTGTAAGTTTTTATTCCTTGTAATTGTTTAATTTTCAGACCAGACAAAGAAGGCCGTACTCGATTACCGATTGTTGAAGGGAGGAAAGGTCGTTGATATGCATCATACTGAAGTCCCAGTTGAGGTTTAATTTACCTCCAAAAGAAATTAATAATAAGCGTTTTTAGCTACGAGGACAAGGCATTGCCGCAAAATTGTGCAAAGAAGCATTCAAGTACTGCCATGAGAATCAGGTATTTTTGAACGATTCATATACACTAATAAAAGTATTTATTTTTAGCTCAAAGTCGTCACAACTTGCCCGTATGTTCAGAAATATGTCAATGAGACTGCTTCAGAATCAGACAAGAAAATAGTGGTCAAGCAACACGGCGAGCGTCACAAAGATTCGATTTGATGTGTAACGTATCCTACTGACACAACGTGTATTTTCAACTTTAGCCGAGTACTTTTGAAGTGCCAGGAATAAATTCGTCAGACTTCTATTATTTGTTTATTTTATCAACAATAACAACATTTGATAACAAATAGTAAC
>JANRLU010000078.1:0-11675 GCA_033762275.1 Thermonemataceae bacterium
ATTGTTTTTGCGGTGGTGGTTGCTACGTTTTTGCGGTGGTTACTTTTGGAAGCCTACACTATTCCTACACCTTCTATGGAGGGGTCTCTGCTTACAGGTGATTTTTTGTTTGTGAGCAAATTACACTATGGAGCGAGAACGCCCAAAACACCTTTACAGCTACCTCTGACACATCAGAAAATGTGGTTCACAGGTTTGCCTTCTTACTTGGATTGGATACAACTTCCGCAATATCGCTTGCCACATTTTGCTGATGTAAAAAATAATGATGTAGTAGTTTTTAATTACCCAGGTTTTGAGGAAAATCAAAAGAGATACCCTACAGATTTGCGTACCAATTATATCAAACGTTGTATTGCTGTTGGCGGAGACTCTTTGGAGATAAGAGATGCCAAAATATTTATCAATGGGAAGCCTTTCCAAGACCACGAAAAGGTACAAAATACTTATATAATTAGTGTAAAAGACGAGATTTCGCAAGAAGATTGGGAAGAGTTGGGGGTTTTTATTTCAGAAACAGACTTGGAGAATAGTGATGTGGAGTTTTTCCCTGCTCAAAATAAATACGTGGGGCGTTTGAATAAAACAGTGGTAGAGAAAATAAAGAAACTCCCACAAGTAACTAAAGTAGAGTTGATGGCTGTTCCCAAAGGCAAAAAAGAAGAGTCAGGAATGGTTGTTTTGAATGAAGATGGTGTTGGGGAGATGATGGTAGGCGAAAAAGTTTATCCTGTATTTCCGCATAGCCCTCAATATAATTGGAATAGAGATAATTTTGGACCTTTGTGGATACCTAAAGAAGGAGCAAAAATAAAGATTAACAAAGAAACACTCACTTTATACGGCTTCACTATCCAAGAGTTCGAGGGATACAAAAAAAATGAAGTAAAAATATCTGATAATCAGTTAATTATAAACGGGAAAGCTGTAAATGAATATACTTTCAAGCAGAATTATTACTTTATGATGGGGGATAATCGGCATAACTCTCTGGACTCTAGGTATTGGGGTTTTGTTCCCGCTGACCACGTTGTGGGTAAAGCTCTTTTTGTTTGGATGTCTTGGGATGGTAGAGCAAAATGGTACAAAAAAATCCGTTGGGGAAGATTATTTAATGGTATTAGATAAATTTTTCATAAAGCCTACAAAATTTTTAAAATCTGTAGGCTTTTAGCTAACCTATTATCAATTTTCTATTCGTCGCTGCCAAATTCTTTCAGTTCTTCCACGCCTAATTTACCTAAAAGGCTGTTCCAGTAAAGTAATACTTTGGGGTTATTTTCATTTGTATTGCTGAGTGGCGAAAATGGAAGCAAATAGAAAAGTTCTACGCCTTCTAAATCCATATCTTGAAAACTTTTAGCATCACTTTTTGCCCATTCTTGAGCTTCTTGATTGCTGAAAGGAGGGCGTTTATGGAAATCTCGTCTATCGGCTCCAGGCATACTCTCTACCATATCGCTGAAAAAATATACTTTCAGTAAAGTCCCCTCTTTCTTTTTAGCATTTTTCTTATCAATTACCTCCAAAGCTCCCCAAATATCTGTATATTTTTTGGTATCGCTGGGGTTTTCATCTAAAAAGGCTTCTTGGCAACGAGTAAAAATCTTTTTTCTTTCTTTTTTGAGGGTAATTTGATAGTTGTTTTTTATGGCTCTTACATCAGTTGGGCTTAAATTAAGGGTATCTTTGAGGGTAGCCTTGCATTGTTGGGAAAAAACGCGAGCCTGAGAAGTGTTTTCGTGAATGAAGTACACCTCTATTTTATCACCTTTCTGGCGGATATTTTCTTGGGTAATTGTAGCTAAGGCAGCCTCATAGGTATTGCGTGTAAAGGTATCTTTAGGACTGACACTCACCGTTTTATCAAAAAAAATAAGGGTGTAAATGGTAGGAAGTTCTTTAGCTATGGGGGCTGTTTTAGGGTTTTGCTCTTGTTGGCTACAAGCCTGAAAAATCAGGCTTAGGCTAAGCAAATAGGCTGTTAATCTCATTTTTTACGAATTTTATTTCTCACTTTACTACTTATTTTCGTCAAATTATTTTCTACTTCCAAAAAAGTAGCATCAGTTTCTGTGGTATTTTCTTCAGATTTAGAGGTTTCATCTTCTTGTGCTACAATTTCATCTTCTAAGACTTTTTTTGTGCCGTTTAAGGTATTATTAGCAATTTTTTTAGCGTTGCTGCCATTTTTTTTATTAGCTATAGACTGCTGAATTTCAGCCAATTTGGCTTCTTCCTCTTCTTTTTTCTTGTTTTCTTCTTGTAAATAAGCAAATCTTCCTTTATCATAGCCCATAGAAAGTTCGTAATACTGGATTTCTACTTCTATTTTGTGGAGGTTCTTTTTTATCTCCAAAATTTGTGTTTCTAACTCCTTTTGTTTCTGGCTAAGCGAATTTTTATCTCCCCAATTGAGTATTTCTTCATTTTGGGCAATTTCTATCGCCAAATCATCACTGATAAGGGCTTCTAAAGTTTCTACTTCTGCCAATTGCTTCTTTTGTAAGGCGTATAATTTACGGAGTTTCATTGGAATTTGAAACCAAATTCTGATATAAGCTACTATGATGGGAAAGGCTATTCCCAGACAAATGGCTCCAGCGATAGCAAACATCACCCCAGAAAAAACAAAAGCCAACATTCCCGAACTACTATTGACAAGCCCTAAACTCAAGTCTTCTGATTTCTGACTTAATTGTTCTATAAGTTTTGTAGAACTATCTTCGGATTCTTGTAAGGTTAAAATGCTATTATTCAGGTTGTTGCGAAGCTGGTCGGTACGGTAGGCTTCATAGCGAAAATACCCTAAGATAGAAAGTGTGATGATGGTAAAAATAACGATAAATATTTTGAAAACTACATAGATAAGTTTAGCTTGTTTGTTTACATCTTTATAGTAAGGATACTCTATGAGCCTATCGTAAGCTGGTTTGAGTAGCACAGATACAGTAGCTAACCCAACTGCAAAGCTCCAAGCCTCCAAGTTGTTTTTAATATTGAGGGCATAAGCCACGATTTCGTGAGAAATTACCAAGTCGCCTGCAATAAAAATAAAAGCGGCTACTAAAAAAAGAATCCCTCCCAAGAAAGAATTATTATTTCGCAAACTTTTGCTTTCTTTTTGGTAATTGCCGATAAGTTCTTCTGTGTTTTTTAGTTCTTCGCTTCTTCTTTGGGCGATAACGTTTTGGTGCTCAATTTTTTGTTGTACTTTACTAAGGTTTTTGAATCCTTCCAAATATTTTTCTTCATATTTTTGAAGGGATAATTTGGTATGATGTAGTTGTTCTTGGGCGTGTTTTAGCTCGTCCTCCAATATATTGAAGCGAGCTTTTTCGGATAAATAGCCTTCTTGATGCTCTTTGGAAAGCCCAAAGTAGCCATTCCAAAAGCCTGATTGGTAGTTTTCGCTTCTATATAGATTTTCTTCAAATATATCCAAACGATACTTTTTTTCTTCCTTTTTATCGTGAGGGGTATTAGCTGCCTCGCTGGATTTCTCTTCCTGACTTTCTATGGGTTCTATGCTTGGTATGATTTCCATAAATTTATTTTATTATGTCTCTTAGTATAGGTTTTAATCCACTGAAAAGAAACTCTACTGCAATCACCATTACAATAAGTCCCATCAAACGCATCATTACTTTATTACCAGTTTCACCCAAAAAGTGAATAATTTTGGAAGAGCTAAATAAAACCAAATAGGTGATGAGCATCACGGTTGTAATAGAAAATATAAGAGCCATTTTTAACTCAAGGTTTTGGGCTTTTTCCATCAAAACGATAGCATTGGTAATGGCACCAGGTCCGCAAATCATAGGAATAGCCAAAGGTGTGATAGAAATATCATTGACATAACTTTTGACTTCCTCCTCGCTTATTTTAGTTTTGGCAAGGCGAGCTTGTAACATATCCATTCCCATCAAAAAGAAAATAACGCCACCCACCACTCTAAAACTATTGACAGAGATACCAAAAAAATTAAATAGCACTTCTCCCGAAAAAGCAAAGGCAATGATGGTGAAATAGGCAACAAGAGAAGCTTTTCGGGCTGTTTTAGCTCTGGCTTTTTCGCTTAGGCTTGCTGTCATCGTCATATATACGGGCATTGTACCTAAAGGGTTGATAAGGGTAAAGAAAGAAGTAAAACTTAGGAGAGTAAAACTAACTAAATCGCTCATAAATATTAAATTACGGAACAAAATTAGGGAATTTACTTGTAATGCCCAAAATATTGAAGGCTAAATTTTAAAGTTATTTTTATGACATAAATGTTTGATAAACAATTTTTTAAAATAAATTCTTAGAGATAATTTTTCTAAAAAATTGCACTATTGTAAAGTTTTTTTATTTTTGAGAATAATAATGTTTAGCGTATCATTTTTTATGACACCACAAGAAGAAATAGAAATCTTGAAAGGCGGCAAAGAGTTTAAAGAAATCTCTTTTCCGATGTTGTTTTTGGAGGGTTTATTGTATAGCATTTTATCTTTTGGTTTGGTAATAGGGGCTTTTCATATCATACAGAAAGTGTTTCCTCCTTCTATCTTGCTCAATACCAATGCCTTAATTTTAATAAAATCTCTTATTGTCTTATTTTTGTCGTCCTTGATTTTTGCTTTAAGCAAAACGGGCAATGCTACTTTGATGTGGCGAGTTTTTGTGAGAACACTCCTTGTAGGGGTAGTTTGTAGCCTTATTATTTTTATTTCATTTTTTGCACTTTTTCGTTTTATCGTGAGTTTGGACGATATTATAGGAGGAATTGTAAAAATATCGGGGTGGCGAACAGGAACTATACATTTTCGGGAGGTAGTTATTGCATTTGCGGCAGTTTTTCTGATGGCTTACCCTATCCTGTTTATGTCTGTGAAGTACACGCTCCACCGAATTTTCTGGAGCAACGAAGATGAGTTACTTGCTTAGAAAACAGAAGGATAGAAAAATAAAAATAAAATACTTGCCGCTAATAGCCAAGCAAAAATTATCACGCTTGTATTTTCAGTGTTTTTTTTCTCTGTTGGGATAGCTGATTTTTTCAGAAAAGCCATATAAGGAATTTTAAGATAATAGAATAATCCTATGACGGTATTGAGTAAGCCCACAAATAACCAAGCGATTTCCCAAAGGCTTTGGCTTTGTTGGTAGTTCTGCCAAAGAGCCGAGAAAATAAATAACTTAGCTGTAAAGCCTGCGGTTGGTGGCAAACCTGCCAAACTAATCATAGCGATTAACATAGCTATCATTGTGAGAGCATGTCTTTCGCCCAAACCTTTAAAGTCTTCTATGTTGTATATTTGCTGCTTTTTTTCATAAAAATCTAAGAGCAAAAATGCTAAAAAATTACTGAGAACATACACTAATAAGTAAAATTGTAAAGATTGTAAGGCAAAAGAGCTATGTACCAAAACACCAATAAGTAAATAACCTGCATTGGCAATAGCCGAATAAGCTAACATTCTTTTTGTGCTTTTTTGCCAAAAAGCAGACAAATTTCCCCAAGTAATGCTTATGATAGCAATTACTATTAAAATATTTCGGATGGAGGGAATAGTTTCTTGGTAAGCCATCAAGATTTTGAGTAGTACCAAAATAGTAGATACTTTGGGGGCTGTTGATAAAAAGGCAACTACAGAATTTGGGGCAACTTGATAGGCATCTGGAGCCCAAATGTGCCAAGGGAAAGCGGATATTTTCATCAGAAAACCAGATAAAAACATCAGGAAGGCTAAGGCAAGCAAAAATTCATTCTTGAAATGCAGATTTTTTGGGGCTGATAGTTGCAAGCTCCCTGTGAAGCCGTACAGCCAAGATAAACCGTACAGCATAAAAGCAGATGCAAAAATGCCTAACAACAGATATTTTAAAGCTCCTTCTTTACTTACTTTTGTCCAAGAAATGATTACCAAAATATAAAATGAAATGGCTGAAAGCTCTAAAGCTACAAAGATACTCACAAAATCTTGGGCTCGCATCATTATTTGAAGCCCCAATACGTTGGATAAGAGTAAAAAAAGCCATTCAGGCGGGTTAGCCTTGCTTTGCTCAGAAAAAAATAAGGGTACAAGAGCGGCACTTAGCAAAAGCAACCTTTCAAAAACTATATACATATCATTATTGCCGTTTTTAGTAACAAAAAAGCTACTGAAAAGACTTGCCAAAACAAAAAATATATAGAGTACTTGTGCTAAAATCACATTTTTTTTACCAAAAATATTGTACATCAATGAGGCTAAAAGCCCTATGCCGATGATGATTTCTGGAAGGAAAGATACATAATTATGAAAAAAATCTTGAAGGTTTAGCACTGTTTTGAGGGTTTTCTTATTTTTTGAAAGAAGCTAAAAAAAGACCAGCCCCGCCGCCTATCAATACGAATATACTTAGCAGACTAAAAGCATCCATTGATGCGAGAGAAATTTGTAAATTCATAATAACCCCCACGATGAGTAAAATAACAGAACCTCCTGTAAGTACCCAAGCTATCGGGTTTTTAGTACTAAAAAATAACATTCCTATCCCTAAAATGAATCCAAGAAACAGAATGCCCGCAGGAACTCCCACAGAGCCATAGGAGAATCTGTAACCCATTGAAAATGTATTGGTTACGTGAATAGACTTGAGCAAGATGTACAAACCTATGGAAAACATAAGTAAGCCCAAGAAAAATTTGGAAATAGGTGAGGACATTACTTTTATGGTCTTAAAGAGTTTTTAATTTCTTCTAAATCTTTATCATTTACTTGCATAGGGAGTTTGCTTATGATATTTTTCATTTGTTCTATTTCAATGGTATCATCGCCACTATTGCTAAGTAAAATCATATACATTGTTTCTAAAAAAGCTTTTTGCGGGCTTTTCATAAAGGGATTATACTTTTTCAGCAAGCCTTCCAAGCCCCAAAATAACTCCAAAGCCTTGAGCCAGTGAGCCTCAAAATCGCTGAAGCTACTGATAAGGTAACGAAGTTCGTGTTTGAAGTCTTGCACAAAAATCGTGTCATTCATTGTTTCGTCAGGCTCCACAAGGCTTTCAAATAGCTCTTGTGTTTCTTCATTGAGTTGTTCGTTGTAAAATTTTGCGGCTGTTTTTGCTGCATGTTCCAAAACTCTTTCCTCAAAAAAATCTATTTTTTTATCTAAATTGATGCCGATAGCTACAGGCAAAGCGACCAGCAACTCCAGCATTTGCTCTGCATTGAATACTAAATTTCTGTACGACATATAGGGCGTAAGTTCATAACGAATAGCCGTTATTTTTTCTTGTAAAAGACTCAAATCTTCTTGGTTGATAGCCATAATGATGTATTTGTTGAATTTTGTGAAAATTTAGTTAATTTTTTCTAAAAATAGTATTTTTCATCAATTTTATTGAACCGAAATTATGTTTGAAAAATTGCCTATTAAGGTTTTGGACTGCTTTGCTTCTTTGGTTGATATTTCTTTGAAAAACGCCATTGCTAATAAAATACAAAGCATCTTGAAGGCAAGCCTCTTGGGTATCTCCAAAGTTCTTAGTTACATCATCTATTTGCTCTTTTTGTACTGATAAGCCTTGAAAATAGTCCCCAAAATTATTCGCATTGAAACTCTGAAAAGCCACGGGAGCTACCACATAATTATCGTTGTTATTTTGGCTGTTCATAATGATAGGCAGAACAGGAAAACCAACTGGCTTTCCTGCCGTAACCTCTCCTATGATTTGAACATTTAAGTAAGGGCTAAGGCTATTGATAAGCAATTCACTTGCTGAAGCGGTGCTGTTGGTGGTAATAAAAAACACACGCGAAAGGCTGAGTGTGCTGGCTTCATTGCTAAAATAGGTGGTACTATTGTATTGGCTATACAAATTGTTCCAACGCTCCGAAAACATCACTTGTCCTTTGGCGTTGGCGGGAGCAATGAGATTAGCCAGACGTTCTGCCAAATAAATATAGCCACCGCTATTATAGCGTAAGTCTATTACAAGTTCCTCTGCTCCTTGTGAGGTAAAATAACTAAATGCTTGCTCCAAAGCTGTTTGCGTATCTTTTCCATCATTAGCTCCCAAAAAACCATTAAGTACTAAATAAGCAATTTTGCGGTTGTTGTAATTGATTACTTCTTTGTGGAGTAGAAAGTTAGCCGTATAATTTTGGGGAGTTAGTGTGAGGCTTTGTTCTGTATTGTCATTTTTTCGGAAAAGAATTTCTACGCTATTAGAGTAGAATAATGCCTCGTTAAGCTGATTGATAGTCGTTTGGGTGGTATCAGGGATAATATTATTTACTTTGAGTAGTTGCCAACCTCTTTGAACGCCTTGTTGCCCAGCTGCCGAATTTTCATATACATAGGAAATTCTAAGGTCATTAGGGCTATAAAAGCTATAACCACAGCCGTAGTCTACGGAGTTGCCAGAGGAGGTATTTTCCCAATCTAATAATTTGCTCACAAATGAAAATCTATCTACATAATAGCCATTCTGGATAGGGCTGTACGTCCTCACAGAAGCTATAACAGATTGAGGGGAGGAATAATTTTTGGGTTTAAACTCAAAAATATCGGGGAGGCTCTCATTCCATAAATATAAATCTTTGGCATAAATATAAACACTATCACGAATATCAGCCCCAACTTGGTAGTTTTCTTGGTTTTTGCAAGCACCAAAACCCAATACACCCAGCAAGAAGATATAAATTTTTAAGGTTTTCATACGAATAAATCTTATAGTTTTTGCTTTAATAACCTTCATTAGGTTATTTTATTTTGCAAATAAGCACATAAAATTTTAAAAAACAAATAATCTAACTATGTAGCCATTCCTTTGCCTCTTCTTCTTGGTAAAATATTTTGAAAGACTTACTAAGATTAAGCGTTTGATGATGATTTTGTAATTTATTTTTTAGATGTTCTACAGACATTTTTTGTAAAACACTCTCTGCAACCACAAAAGCCACTTTTCTGAGCCCGTTTTGGAGAGCTTGCGGCAGCCACACAGAGCTAATCCATTCTTTGGAGCTATTCCAAGAGCCTTTGTAGGCACTTACATTACTGATGAGGGTTTTTATGTGGTTTCTTTGGATAGTTTCCAAAACTTCTTCCAAACTGATGCGTATTTGCTCTGCATTGAGGTGTGGCTTCCAAATAATTTTGAGACACTGCCTTTCGCTGAGAAAGAGTGTACAATAGGGAAGATGGTGATAATAAGCAGTTTGTAGCATAGATGGCTCAATATTTTATAGTACATTTCAAACCAAAAATATACTATAAAGTTTTCTAAGCACCAAAGTTTATTGCAAAAATTTATCTCATTTTCTATATAGAGCAAAACAACAAGCAACATTCCCCCTCTTTGCCCCTCTCTGAGGGGCGTAAAAAACCTTTGAAAAATTTGAGTATTATCAAACAATTTAATATTTTTAGGTGTAAGTTAAATTTATTGAACGGTTCACGTATTGGCGACGGTGGGGCATTTGAAAAACGTCTGCTCAACATTTGCACAAATGCTCAATAGAATTACAAATGTTGAGTTCACAACTGTCAGCCCCACTATTGCCAAACTGCTGTTGGGTGCTGTTTTTTATTCTTTTGTAAATTCAATTTGTCCTCCACCTTGAAATAATATCATTTTTCCCTCTGTCGGATTAAATTCAAATTTTGCTCTTGCTTGGTCAAACTTAAATTTGTCTTTGTCGGTAGCTTCAAGTGCAAACGACGGTTGTCCTGTTCCTTGTGCAATTAAAGTGTTTCCTTCTTTTGTAATTGTAATTTTCAACGCTATTTGTTTAGAAGAGTAAACTCCTAAATATTTGTCTAAGTCTTCCGAAGTTAAGCTGAAAGTAGTAAATGATGGTATTTCGTATGGTTTGTTGTAAACTGCACTTAAAACTGTAATAGAAATGTCATTGTTATTCATATTTGTTCCATTAGAAATCAAAGCATACGAAATATTGTCGTCTGGGAAATGTGAAAAAATCGAACTAAACCCATCAATTCCGCCTGTATGCCCGTAACCTATACTTTTGTAGAAAGGAATTTGAAACAAACCAACTCCGTAACCGTCATTTATAGTTTTCATTATTTCAAGACTTTGATTTGTTAATAATTTACCGCCAAATAAAGCGTCTGCAAATTGTGTCAGGTCGGTT
Organism: Thermonemataceae bacterium; assembly: GCA_033762275.1. Classification (GTDB taxonomy): domain Bacteria; phylum Bacteroidota; class Bacteroidia; order Cytophagales; family Thermonemataceae; genus Raineya. Next base: position 10,130 of record JANRLU010000078.1, read on the forward strand.
GGCGTAGAAGTTATTGCACCCGCACCCAGTGGAACAGTAAAATCTGTTTCAGATTCTACTTTCCAAAACCCGGCAAAACGGTAAGATTTACATTCGTTGTTGTTTGGATTGATTTTGCCAAAAACATAAGTATTTGCCAAACCGATTGGTTTAACAATAAATTCTTGTAATAAGTTAGAATACGATTTCTTGAATGTTTTTTCAAGAATGTACGTTAAAAGCACAAAATTTGAATTACTGTATTCTGCTTTGCTATCGGGCTCAAAGTCGCTTCCACCTTTTGTAATAATTTCAAGCATTTCTTTTTCTGTCTTTGGTTGTGTGTTCCAAGTCAGATAATCTTTATCGTTTGTAAAGTTATGTATGCCACTTCTATGTCTTAGTAAATATTCTATGGTTATTTTTTTTGCGTTTCTAATTGTCGGAAACCATTTGTCAATAGGTTGATTTAGACTTAACTTCTTTTCCTCAATCGCTTTTAGTATCAAAACTGCCGTGAAAGTTTTAGATATTGAACCAATTCTGTATTTAGAATTTTCAGTTGCTTTCCTGTTGTTTTCAACGTCAGCAAGTCCTATAGTTTTAGTGTAAATAGTTTCTCCGTTTTTTGACACTGCGACACTTCCCATAAACTTATTGTTTTTTTCAAGTGCGTTGAAATAGTTGTCCAACTTAGTTTTGTCAAAGTTCGTTTGAGCAAGTCCAATTTGACTAAAGGTTAAAAGTAATACTGTTGTTAAAATTGCTTTTTTCATTTCTGTTTATGTTATTGTTGTTACGCGTCTATCTAAAATAGCACCCAACGGTTAGTATAAAAAGCGTAGCCTGCCAATAGGTGGCTATGATTTCTTATACAGTGTTCACTACCATTAAGTTAAAAAAATGCTTAACTTGCTGGCATTGTTTTAGCTTCTAAATTTAAAAACTATGTTACAAATTTCAAAAAAATTATTGGCGAACTTCAAAGGTTTTTGCGAGATACCGCCCAAAATCCCGAAAAATAAAGGCATTAGCAAAAAATGATACGCAACAATTATTGCCACCAAAGGGAATGGAACTATAAGCGGGGATTTTAGAAAAATAATTATGCAAGCTCTGAGCAAAGTCCGTGCCACATTTTTAGCTTAACTTAATGGGTTTTATACCTTGTTGTGCGAAGTAATTTACTCGATTTGATACCGCAAAAAAACTCCAAAATTTTCAAATGTACCTTCATTCATTCCAAATTGTGCTAAATCTGCACCTACTCCAAATTGAAACTTTTGTTTATAATTAAGCCCAACTCGCAAAAGTTGGGTACTTCCATTATGTCTGGTAAAGAAATTTAACACTTCCCTTTTTTGATTAGGGTATTCCTTTTGCAAACCCAAGTTTGTTCCCAAGATAAACTGTGAAAACAAGCCCCATTTTTGATTAAATTGAGGGGAATAATTTATTAAAGCAAACAAATCCAAGGCTATTGGTTTAGCCAATTGTAGCGTTGGAAAGGCAGTAATTACAAAATCTCTTTTTTTATTTACATAAGTCAAAGATAAGCCGAATGTGG
>JANRLU010000079.1:0-18919 GCA_033762275.1 Thermonemataceae bacterium
AGTTGTTATGGTTGCCATTAAGATTATCAAACCATTGCTTTAAATTATACCGTTGCTTTAAATTATAAAAATTAATATCCTTTTGTGTGTCGTCAAAGAATTCATGATATAAAGCAGCAAATGCTTCTTCTTCATTGTTGATGATAGGCTTATTTACATTTACGCCCGCAGAAGATAATAATTTACTGAAAAAACCCATAATTGTAATTTTAAAATTGAAAAATAAATAAAACCATTAGCAATTAGAATAATTTTAGTCAACTTTCAAAACTATTTTTTTAGATATTACTCATTTTCTCCAAAAGTTGTGATTTGAACTGTAGTTTGTCTTCGCTTTCTTCCAAAACAATAGCTTTGTCTATACTAATCATTGCTTCGTTATAGCGTTGCATTTGTTCCAAAATTTCGGCTTGGGTATGGTATGCCAAGGCAAAATTAGGCTCTTTTTGTATAAGATTCTGAATTACCTCTAAGGCGTATGCTGCCTTCCCAATTTGCAAATTGAAATAAGCCTTATTGTTAAGAATAGCAGGCAAATCAATGATGATGACACCCTCTGTATTTTGCGAAATCGTATGGATTTGTGGGATAATTTCCTCTATAGTTTTGAGAGCGTTCAAATAATCTTTTTGCTGGGCATACATATTCATATTATCAATCAGAAAATTGATATGCCCTAATTGCCTGCCTGTTTCCTCGCGGGGGTCTGTGGGGGTTTCGGGTGGCATATTTTTAGAAAACCTTTTTTTATCGGGCATACCAACCGTAATGATATCTACCAAAAAGTCAGTTAAATAGGAGTGTTTTTTATTACCCGAAACAATCAAATCTACAGCCATTGGAAGCATTACAATAGCATTGCTATTATTTTGAAAATACAAAGCAACCATCTCAAAAAGTCCATCAAAAGCTTTTTCCAAAGAGGTGTTCCAATGTGGGTTCACAAATACATTTTTTCTGGAAAGTGCATAAAGCATTGATTTGATATTTTCTTCATATTTTTTGAGAGTGAGTGTATCATTCGCTAAAGCCCAATCTATGTCTTTATCAATGGCAATAGCTAGCCTATACCAATATTCAGCAGAGTTTTTATTCATAAATTTTTTCGGTAAAATATCCTTTACAAATTTACAAAAAAATACAGAAAAAACAAATGCCTAATTTTGCTAAACCTAAAAATAGGTGTATAAAATCTCCTCTTTTGCAACCTTTATCTTATTTATTGCGTAATAAATCGTAAAACAAATTTTTATGAAACTTTTTAGCTCAAAAATAGAATGGAGATACTTATTTTTTTGTATGGCAAGCCTACTCTCTATACTTAGTTCTTGTAAGAAAGAAGAGAGTAAAAATCAGCCTTATCCTGAATGGCAAAACGGACCGAAAGCGGGTAATGTTGACGCTAATTATCCAATTTCGGCGGAAGCCGATTTAGTAGATGTTTCTAATCCCGACCATATTGTTGGTGACGGAACACCTGAAAGTTGTACTTCGGAAGCTTTCTTAGCTGCTTTGGCAAAAGGTGGCAAAATCGTATTTAATAGTGGGGGGCAACCTGTAACAATTATCTTGAATAAAACAGGGAAAATTTTAAATAATGCCAACCCTGATGTAGTGATTGATGGTGGGGGACTTGTTACGCTTAGTGGCAATAATGCACGTCGCATTCTTTATATGAATACTTGTGACCCAGAACTAAATTGGACAACCGACCATTGCCAGAATCAAGATCATCCACGTTTGGTTGTTCAAAACCTTACTTTTGTGCAAGGAAATTCCAAAAATGACACTGAAAACGAAGGTGGAGGAGCTATTTGGGTGCGTGGTGGCAGATTTAAAGCGGTAAATTGTCGTTTCTTCAACAATGTTTGTGCTGATAAAGGAGCTGATGTTGGTGGGGCTTGCATTCGCGTTACGAGTCAATACCAAAATTTGCCTGTTTATATTACCAGATGCACTTTCGGAGGTGCTGAGGGCTATGGTAATTCGGGCTCTAATGGTGCTGCTTTGAGTAGTATTGGCGTATCTTGGACAATTACCAACAGCTTTTTTTCTCATAATAAGGCAACAGGCAATGGAGGAAACCCTGCTCAACAAGGCACGCCAGGCGGAGGTAGTGGGGGAGCTATCTATAATGATGGCAACACAATGACGCTTACCTTGTTAGGAACGAAAATAGAATATAATGAAGTAAATGCCTATGGCTCAGCTATTTTCTTTGTTTCTAATAACCATACAGGCAATATAGTGATAAAAGATAGCTTTATCAAAAACAATATTGGGGGGAGTTGGTACGAGAAATATAATGGTATTTCTGCTCATTCAGATACCCCTATTGATGTGCAAAACTCTGTTGTTGAGTAAAAATAAATTATTGTTAGAATTCGCAAGATTTTTAGGAAAAATATTTGTAAGCATTTGATTTTCAGTTATAAAATTGATAACTTTGCTGAAGTTACTTATGATAAAAACACGTTTAATTCTTAAAATTTATGTACAGATATAGTAGCTTTTTAGTTGTAGGGTTATTTTTATTGCTGTCTTCTTGTGAGTTTTTACAAAGTAAAAAAGATTTTATTCAGAAAAAGTGGCAAATAGAGCATGCCGAAATTCCTGGTGGCGAAATAGCTGCCAATTTTCTGAAAGATTTAGTTCCTGGTGCGTCTTTATTAGATAAGATAGGAGCTTTTGATATAGCCAAAGATTTTGTACTCAAGGAGGCTCAAGATAAGCTACTAAAGGCTAATTTTGATTTTCAAAAAGATGGCACACTGAAATTTTCGGTAGCAGAGCATAGCATAGACGCTGCAAAATGGCGTTATGAAAGTAATAAAAATCAACTAATTTTAGTTGTCAAGGGGGTGGAGCTGCCATTAAGTATAGAAAAAATAGAAAAAGAGCAAATGCTCCTCGTTTATGAGTTTAAGGGACAGCGTATGAGATTACAATTCAAACCTATGCTTTAAAATAATGTGGGCAGATTTTTTTGCTGATGTAACAATAAAAGGCTTTTTTTCGTTATGTTTAGCAAAAAATCTGACAAATAACAATGAGTTTTCTTTATCCATCTTTTTTGTGGGCTTTACTGACCTTAGCCATTCCCATTCTTATTCATATATTTAATTTTAGAAAGGTTCGTAAGATTTACTTTACTAATGTTCGCTTTCTCAAGGAACTCAAAACACAGAGTAATTCCTTCAAAACGCTTCGCGAAATACTAATTTTACTGATGCGTTTGGGCTTACTTGCCTCCTTGGTTTTGGCTTTTGCACAACCTTTTTTCAAAAAAGCGGGGGCAGAAAGTACGTTTGGGCTGAGTGCCACACAAAGCATTTATTTGGATAACTCTTATAGTATGCAAAACCAGCGTAATAAAAAGACACATTTAGCTTCACTGAAAGAAAATATGAGAGAATTACTGAAAGTGTTTCCAAAAGCTGCTAAGTTCCAGCTATTTACCAATGATTTTAGTGCTAAAGAGCAGTTTGTGGTTAATGCCGCTAAAATAGAGGATATGTTGAGTCAAATCAATTTTTCGGCTCGTGTGCGTTCGCTTAATGAAATCAACGGAAGACAACTTGCTTTACTTAGCAAAACAGCTAAAAGTGCTAAAAATCAAATTTTTTGGCTCTCCGATTTTCAAAAATCAACCATAGGAGATTTGAACAAATTAAAATTAGATACTCAGACTACTTATCATTTAATACCTATAAAAGCTACCCAACAAAAAAATTTAGGTATAGATTCTGCTTGGTTGGCTAACCCTTTTGTAAAAGAAAGCGAGCAAAATACACTTCACTTCTTGGTTCATAACCATGGAGAAGAAGGGCAAGATGAGCTTGTTTTAAGGCTGTATATAGATGATTTACAGGTTTCTACAAGTACTATCAATGTGGCGGGCAAGAGCAAAGCCGAAGGAAGTTTTAGTTTTACGATACAAGGAAAAGGAGCAAAAAAAGCGAAAATTGTTTTAGATGATGAGCCCTTACATTTTGATAATGAATATTTTTTCGCTCTGAATGTTGCCCCTACCATCAGAATAGCTTACGTGTATGCGGGGGCGGGTAATCCTTACATTCGGAATGTGTATGCCAACGAGCAAAGTTTTAGGGTAGAAACCTATGACCAAAATACATTTAATATCAACATTATCAATAATATAGACTTGCTTATATTAGAAAATATGCAAAATTTTTCTAATGAATGGCAAACTGCACTCAAAAATTTTGTAGAGCAGGGGGGGAGTTTGTTAGTTTTTCCTGCCGAAAAGCCCAATCTTAGTAATTATGTAACTATGTTATCTGATTTGGGGGTAAGAGGCTTGCAAATTGAGCAAAAAGATTCTTTGGGTAAAAATAGTAGCAAGGTGCTTCTACCACCAAATATTAGTAATAACTTTTATAATGGCATTTTTGAGAAAAATCCACAGAATACAGATATGCCCTATGCCAATGCTGTTTTAAGCTGGACAGGCGTAAACAGCCAGCTTTTAGGCTTCAAAAATGGGAAAAATTTCCTTTCAGAGTTCAAAAATGGGCAAGGCAAACTCTATCTTTGTGCTTCGCCTATGGATACACGCTTCACCGATTTTCCTAAAAATGCCCTATTTTTGCCAATAATGTATAAAATTGCTTCCAAAAGTGGCCAGCAAAATGAACAAATAGCCTATCGTTTTCAAGATAAAATTATTACAATGAAGGTGCAAAAACCTAATAAGAATGAGGTTTTTAAACTCAAGAATGCTAATACAGAACTAATACCTGCTCAGAGGGTGGAGGGTGAAAAACTCGTTTTGGAACTCCCCGAACAAGTAGCGGAAGCGGGGCATTATGAACTTATCAATTCTCAAATGCAAAAAATAGGTATTTTAGCTTTTAATTATGAAGCGAAGGAGTCAGAAATGAATTTCTATACAAGTGAAGAGCTAAAACAGCTTTTCTCTACTTATAAAAATGTAAAAATATACGACAAAATAGATGATAAAAATTTTATAGAAAATTTCAAAGAAAGCAATATTGCCAGACCTTTATGGAAATATTTTCTGATAGCAGCTCTTGTATTTATGCTCTTAGAAATTCTTTTTATCCGTTTTTTCAAACAGAAGCCTCAACAGAAATCCCAAAACTTTTGATAAAAAATAGGCTCTAATCAGAATTTTATCTAACTTTGTGTCCCGTAACAACATAAAGGTATATTCTATTTTTTTTATGGCACAATCCAAACATATTTTCGTTACGGGCGGAGTAACTTCTTCTTTGGGCAAAGGAATTATAGCTTCTTCTTTAGCGACTCTTTTACAAGCAAGAGGGTTCTCAGTAACTATCCAAAAATTTGACCCTTACATCAACATAGACCCAGGCACGCTCAACCCTTACGAGCACGGAGAGTGCTACGTAACTGATGATGGTGCAGAAACAGACTTAGATTTAGGGCATTACGAACGTTTTTTAAATGTAGCTACTTCACAAGCCAATAATGTAACTACAGGTAGGATTTACTATAATGTCATCACAAAGGAGCGTCAGGGGGCTTACTTGGGTAAAACAGTACAAGTAATTCCACATATTACTGATGAAATCAAAAGAAATTTTTTGCTTCTGGACGAAACGGGTAAATATGATATTATTATTACGGAAATAGGGGGCTGCGTGGGCGATATAGAGTCTTTACCTTTCATAGAGGCACTTCGCCAATTTAAGTGGGAACTTGGAGGAAATGATGTCATTGTAATACATCTGACACTGCTACCTTATCTAACGGCTGCTGGCGAGCTAAAAACCAAACCCACACAGCACTCTGTAAAAGCTCTTTCGGAGTCTGGTGTACAACCTGATATCATTGTTTGTCGTTCAGAGAAGCCCGTTCCTATGGAAATTCGCAAGAAAATAGCTCTCTTTACAGGTGTTAATGTAAATTCTGTGATAGAAGCTTTAGATGCCGAAACTATCTATGATGTGCCACTTTTGATGCGAAAAGAGAAATTGGACGAAAGAGTGCTTGCAAAATTACGCTATCCTTACAAAAAAGAACCTAATATAGATGCTTGGAAAGATTTTCTGGGAAAACTTAAAAACCCAACAGAATCCGTAGAAATCGCTTTGGTAGGAAAATATGTAGAGCTTCACGATGCCTACAAATCTATTGCAGAGGCTTTTATACACGCTGGAGCAAGTAATGAATGTAAAGTGAATTTACATTGGATACATTCCGAAAAAATCAGTGCTGAAAATGTGGAGAGTATTTTAGGAAAAATGAATGGCGTTTTGGTAGCTCCAGGTTTTGGTGAGCGTGGCATAGCAGGGAAAATAGCGGCTATTCAGTTTGTACGCGAACACAAAATACCTTTTTTCGGCATCTGTTTGGGTATGCAATGTGCTGTGATTGAGTTTGCCCAAAATGTATTAGGCTTGAAAGAGGCTCATTCTACTGAAATGCTACCAAACACCCCTGAACCCATTATTGATATGATGGAAGAACAAAAGCAAATTACAGTAAAAGGCGGAACAATGCGTTTGGGGGCTTACCCTTGTAAGCTCAAAAAAGGCTCTAAAATACAACAAGCCTACGGAAAAACGCTCATTAGCGAACGCCATCGCCACCGCTACGAGTTCAATAACCAATACTTAGAGCAAATAGAAGCTAAAGGCTTGATAGCCACTGGCTTAAATCCAGATACAAGTTTGGTGGAGGCAGTAGAGTTACAAGATCATCCTTGGTTTGTAGGCGTACAATATCATCCTGAGCTGAAAAGTACGGTGATGAATCCTCACCCACTTTTTGTGAGATTCGTAAAAGCCGCTATGGAGCATAAAGAAAGTAAGTAATGAAGCAAATTGTTCTGACTCTGTTAGTTCTAAATATTTGTCATTGGGCTGCCGACTTTACGCACCTGAGCACCCCTTGGATGCTTGCAGCCAAACGATATGGGAAGCCTTTGTTTCCCATATTGGTACATGCCTTGGTGCATACCCTTTTATTTTTTGGAGCTATTTTCTTTTTAATGGATATGCAAAAGGCTTTGATAGCAGCAGCTATTCAACTTCCTACTCATTTTGCCATTGATACCTTCAAAGGAAAGCTGAATGTTTGGTTTCCTTCTCTAGAAAATATGCAAAATCCTTATCATTGGTATATTTTCGGAGCAGACCAGTTTTTACACCAAACAGTTATTATTAGTATAGTTTCATTTTTACACACCTAAAAATAAATAATGAACTCAGCTAAAACCTATTTTGTAACAGCTATTCATACCGATTCGGGAAAAACCCTAAGCAGTGCAATTATTGCAACAGCTTTGCAGGCAGATTACTGGAAGCCAATACAGTCGGGTTTGCCAAAAGATGCTACAACTATCCAAGAATTAGTAAGTTATCCTATACAAATTCATCGTTCGGCTTATGAGTTTCGCAAGCCAGCATCGCCACATGATGCTGCCGAAGCTGAAAATTGTTTGATTGATTTGAATCATATACAAGTTCCTCAGACTGAAAATCACTTGGTTGTGGAGGGAGCAGGAGGTATATTAGTACCACTTAATGCAGAACATTTTGTGATTGATATAGCTCAAAAGTTTGGTATGGAAATTATTTTAGTAATAAATATTTATTTGGGTTGTATCAATCACAGCTTGCTGAGTATTCAGGAACTTAAACGGAGAAGTTTATCTGTGAAAGGTATTATTTTCAATGGAGAAAGAAACAAAGCCACAGAAGATATTATATTGCATTATTCGGGTTATCCTTGTTTGCTTCGTATAGAGCAAGAAAATAAGATTGATAAGGATTTGGTGGAAAGCTATGCCCAAAAAATACGTGCTAATATAGCCTAAATAGAGAATAGTTACATTTATGATTCCTCAAATTTTAGGAATTTCTTGAACATATCAGGGCTTTTCAGTACTTTTAAAACTCATTGGCACAAAATAAAGCAAGTAAAACAAAATTTTATGCAAAAACTTTTTCTTTTAGATGCAATGGCTCTGATTTATAGGGCTTATTATGCGTTTATCAATAATCCTCGCCGCACAAGCACAGGAATGGATACAGGAGCAATTTTTGGTTTCCTGAATACAATGCTTGAAGTCATCAAAAAAGAAAAACCCACGCATTTGGCAGTAGCTTTTGATACAGCCGAACCAACTTTTCGGCATATAGCTTTTGAAGCCTACAAAGCCCATAGAGAGGCTCAACCTGAGGGCATCACTATTGCGATACCTTATATCAAAAAAATCTTGGAAGCTATGAATATTCCAACACTTACATTAGCGGGCTATGAAGCAGATGATATTATAGGTACAGTAGCCAAGCAAGTGGCTCAAAAGGATTTTCAAGTTTATATGATGACACCTGATAAGGATTACTGCCAGCTTTTGGAAGAAGACAAAATTTTTATTTTCAGACCAGCCACAAAGTTTGCCCCCAACGAAGTTTGGGATGTAGAAAAGGCTTTAGCCAAATTTGGTATAAAGAAAATAGAACAAGTAGTGGATATGCTTGGTTTGCAAGGAGATAGCTCTGATAATATACCTGGGCTGCCTGGTGTAGGTGAAAAAACTGCTCAAAAACTTTTAGAAGAATACGAAAGTGTGGAAAATCTGATAGCTAATGCTGAAAAACTAAAAGGTAAAATAGCTGAAACTGTCAAACAATATGCCGAACAAGCTCTTTTATCCAAAAATTTAGCGAGTATCCATTTAGAAGTGCCTATTGCCTACGACATAGAAAATTTCAAAATATCAGCCTACAATAAGACAGAATTAGCCAAAATCTTAGATGAGTTGGAGTTTAAAACACTCAAAACCAAACTTATAGGGCTTAGTGAAGAAGAAAAGCAAGCTCAAAAGAAAACTAAAGCAGAGCAGCAACTTTCTCTTTTCGCCCAACAAGAGGTTTTGCATACTGAGGATACAGAAGAAGAATATGGAGAAGAAAATAAAGAGTTTTATGATATAAAGAATAGTTTCCATTTATATCACGTACTTGATACACCCGCTCTCAGAAAAGATTTAATTGAAATTTTGAAATTGCAAGAGGCTTTTTGTTTGGATACAGAAACAACCTCTTTGAATGCTTTAGAAGCCGAATTGGTAGGTATTTCTATTGCTTATTTAGCCAAAGAAGCCTATTATATCCCTATTCCTGCTGATAGAAGCCAAGCCCAAGCGATTGTAGAAGAGTTTAGGGAAGTCTTTGAAAATGAACATATTGAAAAAATAGGGCAAAATCTGAAATATGATTTTACTGTTTTGCAAAACTATGGAATTACTTTAAAAGGCAAGTTTTTTGATACAATGCTTGCCAGCTACCTCATTGATGCCGAAGGAAGGCATAATATGGACACTTTGGCGGAAAAATACCTGCAATACCAACCCATAAGTATAGAAACTTTGATTGGTAAAAAAAATGCCCAGCAAGGAAATATGCGTGAGGTTGCCCTTGAGCAAATCAAGGAATATGCTGCCGAAGATGCTGATATTACTTTACAACTTAAAAATAAATTAGCTCCTATTATAGAAAAAAATCACCTGAGAAAACTCTTTGAAGAAGTAGAAACGCCTCTGATAGAAGTTCTTGCAAGCATAGAACGCAATGGCGTTAGCTTGGATACAAAGGCTTTGAAAGAATCTTCAGAAATATTAGAGATAGAAATAAGAAATTTAGAGCAAAAAATTTACGAACAAGCGGGCAGAAGTTTCAATATAGCCTCGCCCAAGCAGTTGGGAGAAGTGCTTTTTGATGAACTTAGGATAATGGACAAACCCAAAAAAACCAAAACGGGGCAATATGCCACAGGAGAAGAAATCTTGAGTAAGTTATCCGAAAATCACCCGATTGTAGCTGATATTTTAGAAATCAGAGAGTTACAGAAACTAAAATCTACTTATATAGATGCTTTGCCAGCCTTGCTGAGTTCGGTAGATGGAAAAATACATACCTCTTTTAATCAGGCAATAACCGCTACAGGCAGACTCAGCTCTACCAACCCTAATTTACAGAATATTCCTATCAAAACAGCGAAAGGTAGAGAAATTAGGAAGGCTTTTATCCCTAGTTCGGAGGATTTTCTTATGCTTTCTGCGGACTACTCACAAATTGAATTAAGGTTAATGGCGGCTTTTAGTCAAGACGAAACGCTTTTGGAAGCCTTTGAAAAAGAACTTGATATCCATACAGCTACAGCAGCTAAAATCTATAAAGTACCTCTGGAGGAGGTCAATTCGGATATGCGAAGAAAAGCCAAAACAGCTAATTTTGCCATTCTATACGGAAGTACGGGCTTTAATTTAGCCAACCAGCTCAAAATATCTGTTTCTGAGGCAAGTAAGTTGGTAGAAACCTACTACAACGAATTTAGAGCAATCAAGAAATTTAAAGACGAAATGATACAAAAGGCAAGAGAGCAGGAGTACGTAGAAACAATTTTAGGCAGAAAAAGATACTTGCGAGGTATCAATGAAAGCAACAAAGTGGTAGCGGGGCATTCGGAGCGAAATGCCGTAAATACACCCATACAAGGTTCGGCTGCTGATATGATAAAAGTGGCAATGATAAAAATACATAAATTTCTCAAAGAGAATAAATTACAGTCCAAAATGATTTTGCAGGTACACGATGAATTAGTTTTTGAGGTGCATACATCTGAAATAGAAATAATGAAAGAAAATGTAATAAAACTAATGAAAAACGCTATAGCTTTACCTGTGCCCATAGAGGTAGAGGTAGGCATTGGGAAAAACTGGTTAGAAGCTCACTAAGAAATACTTATCTTTGTCTCAAAATCTCAACATAAAGAAATATGAAATATCTTGTTCTTTTTTTCGGCCTTCTGTTTTGCTTTTTTGAAAGTGTAGCCCAAACTTTTGAAAACTCTTATGATAAAACTATCAAATACTATAGGGCAGGTAATTACGAGAAAGCCTTAGCTACGCTGGAAAAAGAGTTCAAAAAAAATGAGAAAGCAGGCTTAAAAACAGCTCAAACTTGGTATTGGATACAAAAAGCCAAAATTTTAGAGGCTCAAAAAAACTACCAACTTCTTCAAGAAGTTTTGACAAAAGTAAAATTAGAGCCTACTGAAGATTTTTCTTATGCAACAAGTGTGCTACATCTGTCAGAACTTTTTTTGCAGATGGGGCAATATAAAAAATCTTTCACGCTTTTGGAGAGTGTCCCTTCCATTTTCCAGAAAGATAGCCTTTGGTATTACCAAAAAGAAGCAATTTTAGCTCAAAATAAATTGCGTATAGGCAAACTTAACGAACTTGAAGAGCAACTAAATTGGCTAATTCCTGCCATAGAGAGAACACTCAATAAAAACATCAATTACATAGGTAATGCTAAAAAAGTAAGTAATGATGATATTGCTTATAGAGAGGAGTTGTACGCTTCTTTGTGGAGCATAAAAATGCAGTTATTAGCAGAAAAAGGCGATTATCTTTTGGCAGATTCTCTGCTTAGAGGGCAGAAAGACAAGATTAAGAAAATAACGGGTAAAAAAAGCCCTGAAATGGCTCAACACCTATTTTACATCGCTGAAAATTACGAAAATATGGGAGAAAGTTCAAAAGCCCTTCCCTTCTTAAAAGAAATAGTACAAAATCTATCTGCTACACATACCTTGAGCTTGGAGGCTCGTCTCAAAATACTGCAAATACAGAAAGAAAAAGTAAAAAAAGAAAAAGTTGAAATAAATGAAGATGCTGAAAATGAGAATGATACTTTAGAAAATATAAATAATATAACGGCTATTGATACACTTCTTGAGAATTCTGCCACAAAAAAGAAGAAAGATAAAATTGCGAATGGCTTTCAAAAGGTAATGCAAAAATATTACCCTGTTCAGCATTATTATTGGCTGAAAAAGGACTTTTTTGAGGCTGAAAATTTATACAAGCAAAATAAACTGGATAAAGCAAAAAATATTTTTGAAAAAATTTACCTAACTTCTGATACACTTTTGCCCAAAAATACACCACTAGCGGTAGCCAATGCCGAATATCTCACCTATTTTCACGATTTCAAGACGGCTCAGGATATAGGGCTTGCCAATGCAGAATTTAAGCAAATCTATGAAATATACCTACAAAATTTTGGAGAAGAGGCTCTTCCAACAATTTTAGCCCGAATCAGATGGGGCGATTTTCAGCTATTGCATACCGCAGATTTGCCAGCTTTGAAAACCTATTATGGAGAGAAAAAATATACAGCTTTTGCTAGACAATGGCTGCCTTCCCACAAAAATTACATAGAAACCAATAATATTTTACAAAAATATTTTGATATTACTGAAAGCTATGAAGAGGCTTACAAATATTTAACTCTTTCTGAGGAAGAAATTTTGAAAAGATATGGGGAAAAATCAAGTTTTTTTGGCGAAAATCTACTCCGAAAAGCTAATATTTTCCTCAAAAAGCATAATTATTCGGAAGCCGAAACGAATGTAGAAAAAGCGGCAGTTTTGCTTAGAAAAAAATACGGCAAACGCTCTGTTCAATATGCCAATGCGATTGCTCTCAAAGCTCGTATCTATGCGAAAATGGGTTTGTATGAAGAATCTGAAGATTTGCTACGACAAGCAGGGCGTATTTATCAAAGAAAAAGCCAGAAAGCTCTTGAAGAAGCTACTAAATCCTCCGAAGATTTAGCCCAAATCTATATGTTAAAGGCTGATTTTCGGAAAGCTGAAAATTTATTAAATAAACTACTTACAGATTACAAGGAACGCTACGGAGCGAATACCCCCAAACTTATCACGCCTCTCAACTTGCTTGCCAAATTGTACCTCACGCAAGGAAAATATGAGCAGGTAGAGGCACAAATGCGTGTAGCAGAAGTAATTACAGAAAAAGTGTACGGGAAAAATACACTTATTTATGCCGATTATTTGGAGCAAGCCACAGACTTTCATCAAAGTATTTTTAATGTAGAAAAAGCAGAAACAACTGCCTTACAAATGCTGAAAATACAACAAGAAATTTTGGGAAAAGAAAGCGTTGCCATTATTCCTACCCTAACTAATTTGGCTAATTTGCAATTTCAGCTAAAAAAGAAATCTACAGCTGAAGTAATAAAAATGCTCGAACAAGCCAAACAAATCGCTCTTGAGAAATTAGGAAAAGAGCATCAACTCTATGCCGAAACCTTGAAAAACTTGGCAATTATTTACGCTGATACGGATAGCTTGGCAACTGCTGATAAACTTTTGGACGAAGCCGCCCAAATATGGACAAAAAAAACAGGCAAGAGAAATTTAGAAAAAGCAGAAATAGAACTATTGAGAGGAGATATAGCTCTGAAAATGAAAAACTTGGAAAAAGCTGAACTATTTTATACACAAGCTAATGAGACTTTTAAAAAAATATTTGATAAAAAACACCCTACTTTTGTAAAATCTCAAAGTAAAATGGCTCGTTTAGCTTTCGTAAAGAAAGATTATTTGGAAGCTAACCGAATAATTCTGGATAATATGAATAAGTATAAAAATTTTATCCAAAACTTTTTCCCAGCTCTTAGCGAACAAGAAAAAGAAAGATATTGGCAAGAAATACAAGGTGATTTTGAGTTTTTTCATACTTTAGTGATTCAACAAGCCGAACAAAAACCTGAATTACTTGGCGAACTTTACAACAATGCCCTCTCCAACAAGGGTTTGCTGCTGAAATACTCCAGCAGATTTAGAAAAAATATCTTCACCTCCGAAAAAGATAGCGTGCAAGTTTTGTATCAGAAATGGATAGAACAAAAAGAAGAATTGGCTTCTTTGTTGGCAAATACTTCGGATGATAGCAAAGAATTAGAAAATTTAGATAACTCTATCAATATACTGGAAAAACAACTTTTGGAGCAATCTACATCTTTCAAACAAAACCAAACGAGAAATCTAAATAAATGGCAAGATATTCAGAAAGTACTCAAAAAAGACGAAGTAGCGATAGAAATGTTGCGTTTCCGTTTGTTTGATAATGCCTTTACTGATTCAGTGTACTACATGGCTCTCATTATCAGCCCAGAAGCCAAATACCCTGCTTATGTAATTTTGGAGAATGGCAGAGAATTGGAGAGTGAAATACTAAATTATTACAGAAATTCCACACACTTCAGGAAAAAAGATAAGATTTCCTATAAGAATTTTTGGAAAAAAATAGATAATAAAATTAAAAATAAAAAACGTATATATTTTTCTCCTGAGGGCGTATACAACGAAATCAATTTGGCTACTTTACAAAATAACAATACTTATGTATTTGATTATCAAGATATTTGGTATTTGAGCTCCACCGAAGATGTACTAAGTAAATCAGTAGAGAATGAACCAAAAGAGCAAAAAGCTATGCTATTTGGTAACCCAACTTATTACACCAAACAAAAAGGCTCCAAAGTAGCTACTTTGAAAGGCACTGAAAAAGAAGTGAAGCGAATAGCCAATATGCTGAAAAATAAAAATATTGCTTCTGAGGTTTTCACAGAAAGCCAAGCTAATGAAAAGGCTATCAAAAATGCGAAAAATCCAAGTATTTTGCACATCGCTACGCATGGTTTTTTTGAAACCAATACACCAGAGGAGGATAACTTTAGTTTGAAAAAGTCAAGCCAGAACCCTTTGCTCAAAGCGGGCTTATTTTTGGAAGGAGCGGGCGACTTAATGGAATCTGATAAATTAGATTATCATACCAAAGAAGGTATTTTGACGGCTTATGAAGTAGTAGACTTGCCCTTGAACCAAACAGATTTGGTGATTTTATCGGCTTGTGAAACAGGATTGGGCAAAAATCAGGTAGGGGAGGGCGTATACGGCTTGCAAAGAGCTTTCTTAGTAGCAGGGGCAAAAACAGTTGTTTTTAGTTTATTTAAGGTAGACGATGAGGTTACAGCTAATTTGATGATAAATTTTTACCAACAATGGATAAAAACAAAAGACAAAAGAGTGGCTTTTAAGGAAGCTCAAAAGATTATCAAGAAAAAATACAAAAATCCTCTTTATTGGGGAGCTTTTAATATGATAGGATTAAATTAGTGTTTTTCTTTATAAAATTATATAAAAATGATTGAGTGTCAGCATATTAGTAAATCTTTTGCAGGAAGGGTAGTTTTAGATGATATAAACGGAGTTTTTGAGAAAGGAAAAACAAGTTTAATTATTGGCGGAAGTGGTACGGGCAAAAGTGTTTTACTCAAGTGTATTGTAGGGCTTATTAAGCCAGAACAGGGTTTCGCTTTGTTTGATAAACGTAATTTTACTGAAGGTGATAACGAAACGAAACGAGAAATCAGGCAAGAGATAGGAATGCTTTTTCAAGGTTCAGCCCTTTTTGACTCCAAAACTGTGGAAGAAAACGTAATTTTTCCTTTGGATATGCTCACTGATATGAGTAAAAGTGAAAAAATGGATCGGGTAAATTTTTGTCTTAAAAGAGTTGGGCTTGAGCAAGCCGCCAAAAGAATGCCCTCCGAAATTTCGGGTGGTATGAAAAAACGTGTTGGCATCGCCAGAGCTATCGTCCTTAACTCTAAATATTTATTTTGTGATGAGCCTAATTCAGGTTTAGACCCGCTCACCTCCATAAAAATAGATGAATTGATACAAGAAATCACAGAAGAATACCAAACAACAACGGTGGTCGTAACCCACGATATGAATTCGGTAATGGGTATTGGTGATTATATTATGTTTTTGTATCAGGGTAAAAAAGTTTGGGAAGGCAACAAACATAATATTCTTGAAACGCAAGTTCCTTCTTTACAAGAGTTTCTTTTTTCCTCTCAACTTTTACAGCAATTACGCAAGCACTAAAAAGAAATTTCCTGCCATTTTTGCCTCACATCATAACCCAGAAAGCCTTTTTCTATGAAAAGAGGGCTTCCTATATTGTTGGTATAGAGTTGTCCTGTTCCCAATCCTTGATGTCCTTGGTAGGCAAGGTGGCTTGTCCATTGGGCAATAGCATTAAGCCCAATATTACTTTCTAAGGCAGAGGTTACCCACCAGCCAATCCCTTGTTTTTCAGCTATTTCAATCCATTCTTCGCTTGCCTCAAAGCCGCCAAGTAAAGCAGGTTTTAGAATAATATAAGCTGGTTTGAGCTGTTCTAAAAGGCGTTTTTTATCTTCATAAGCCCAAATTCCGATAAGTTCTTCATCTAAGGCGATGGGTACAGGTGATTTTTCGCAGAGTTCAGCCATTTTCTCATATTGCTTCGTGGCGATAGGTTGCTCTATGGAGTGTAATGCTAATTCAGATAGTCTTTTTAGTTTTTCTAAAGCTTCATTTTCCAAAAATGCTCCGTTGGCATCAACTCTGAGTATGATTTCTTTCTCGCTAAAATTTTTTCTGATAACTCGCAATAAATCAAGCTCTTCTTTAAAATTTATAGCTCCCACTTTCATTTTTATACAAGTGTAACCAGCTTCTATTTTTTGGTGAATTTGTGTGAGCATAAACTCTTTTTTCCCCATCCAAACCAAACCGTTGATAGGTATTTTTTGCTCTCCTCTCTCAAAATTAGTCGCATAAATAAGACGTTTTCCTCCGTTTGCCAAATCTTTTTGAGCGGTTTCCAAAGCAAAACGAATGGCAGGAAATAGTTGCAAATCATTTTTATGAAGTTCTTGCCGCTCAAACTTTTGCAATAAATATGCTATTTGACTTACTAAATCCTCTCTATCATCAATACTTAATCCTTTAAGGACGTTTATTTCCCCTATGCCTTTACAATCAGGGTTTTCTGGGTGTTGGAGGCTAATAAAAAAGTTATTTTTTTGGCTAAGCGAACCTCTGGAAGTACCCGCCTCAAACTTAAAATCAAGGGTGTAAGGGCTAAATTTTGCTATCATTTCGTTTTGTACTCAAAAAATTTGTATTTTGCGGAGATTTTTGCAATATTATACATAAAAACATAGACAACAAACAATGAGTTGGTTTATTAGAAGAGAAAAAGGCATTCAAACCCCTACTTCCGAGAAAAAGGAGTCGCCTGATGGTTTGTGGTATAAATGTCCTTCTTGTAAGAAAGTGATGCTTAGTAAAGAGCTACAACAGAATTTTTACACTTGTTTGAGTTGTGGGCATCATGAGCGAATAGGCTCAGAAGAGTATTTTGCTATTTTGTATGATAACAATGAGTTTGAAGAACTTGACAAAGAAATGACCTCAGCAGACCCGCTGCAATTCTCTGATACAAAAGATTACCCAAGTAGAGTAAAAGAATCACAAAAGAAAACAAACCTGAAAGATGCTATAAGAACAGCTACGGGCAAAATGAATGGTTTGGATATCGTGATAGCTTGTATGGATTTCAGTTTTATTGGAGGCTCTATGGGCTCGGTGGTAGGTGAGAAAATCGCTCGTGCAGCTGACTATGCTTTGGCTAAGGCTCAGCCTTTTTTAGTGATTTCTCGTTCAGGAGGAGCAAGAATGATGGAAGCTGGTTTTTCTTTGATGCAAATGGCGAAGACTTCTGCAAAGCTGGCTCTCTTGGATAAGGCAGGCTTACCTTATATTTCTTTACTTACTGACCCCACTACGGGTGGTGTAACCGCTTCTTTTTCGATGCTTGGCGATTTTAATATCGCCGAACCTGGTGCTCTGATAGGATTTGCAGGTCCCAGAGTAATACGTGAAACTATCGGGCGTGATTTACCCACTGGCTTTCAAACCTCCGAATTTGTTTTAGAACACGGTTTCTTGGATTTTATCGTGCATAGAAAAGATTTGAAAGACGAATTGACTTCTTTACTAAAAATGATAACGCCAAAACTTACAAAATAAAAAGCTATAATTTTTATTGGTATTTATCAAATTTACTTGTATATTAAGCTAATTTTTAATGTTTATTAAATTTTTAGCTTATGAATACAGAGGTTTTACAATTACGTCCCAGATTTCGTTTCCATACAGAAATGACACAGAGAGAAATTATGGATAGCTTTCAGCAGGAACTCACCCATAACAATCCTGATAACTTTTCTGCGATACTTACTGATTACCATATTCACGTAAGTTTTCCTAAAGAAACACAAAGGCTCTGGACACCCACGATGGAGATTAGTATGGAAAAAAATCTACAAAACAATGAAACATTGGTAAGAGTATTGCTTGCTCCAGCCTCTAATATCTGGATGATAATTATGTTTTTCACGATTACCACAAGCACTGCCGTATTTATCGGCTTGATGCTGGGAATTTCACAGCTAATGATAGATAACGAACCTTGGGCTTTTTATGTAATTCCTATTGGTATAGCCTTTCTCACTTTTTTATACCTATCGGCTCGGCAGGGTAGAGAATTGGCTCGTAAAGAAATGCCCAGACTCAAAAAATTTGCCGACCAAGTTTTTCATTGTGATTGCATAATGAAAAGTGATACAATGCAGCAAACAGAAACTCAAAAATAAATATTGATATCTATGTTATTACCTATTCGCCGCCCACGCCGCAACCGAAAAAATGAAGTAATACGAAATCTTGTTCAAGAAAATTGGCTTTCTAAAAATGATTTTATTTTCCCACTTTTCTTTGCTGAAGGGCAAAATAAAAAAGTAGAAATTAGCTCTATGCCTGGTATCTATCGCTTTTCTCTTGACTTACTTTTGGAAGAAATAAGCGAGTGTATACAATTAGGTATCAAAGCTTTTGCCCCTTTTCCGCAGATAGAGGAAAATCTAAAAAATAGCTACGGAACAGAGAGTTACAACGAGGATGGTTTGTATTTGAGAGCTATCCAAGAAATCAAAAAAAATTTTCCAGAAGCAATGCTCTTTACAGATGTTGCTTTAGACCCTTACAGCTCTGATGGACACGATGGTATTGTACGCAATGGCGAAATTTTGAATGATGAAACTTTGGAGGCTTTGGGTAAAATGGCTCTGGCACAAGCCAAAGCAGGTACAGATTGTATTGCTCCTTCTGATATGATGGACGGTAG
>JANRLU010000080.1:0-5586 GCA_033762275.1 Thermonemataceae bacterium
TCGGTAGGTAGTTTTAAGCCAAGCATTTGTTTTCTGTTTTTTTACAAAATTAGAAATTTATGCCAAAATCATAATTATTTAATAGATTAAATTTGTTTGTCAGTTAAAAATGCTATAAATTTGTTTCGCAAATAGAAACCCTTTTTTATTTGCATTTATGAACTTCCCAAGCCTCGGCGATAGCCACAAATTTCTCTTTGAAGCACTTACTTATGATGACGTATTGTTGCTTCCTGCTTATTCCGAAGTATTACCTCGTGAGACCCAGCTAAAAACAAGATTGACCAAAAGTATTTTTCTGAATATGCCTATCGTTTCGGCGGCAATGGACACGGTAACTGAGTATAAAATGGCGATTGCTATGGCTCGTGAGGGTGGAATAGGCTTTATCCATAAAAATATGTCTATGGAGGCTCAAGCTGAGCAAGTTCGTAAAGTAAAACGCTCGGAAAGTGGAATGATAATAGACCCCATCACACTTCCAGAAACGGCTGTTTTGGCTGATGCCCTAAAAATTATGAGTGATTTTAAAATTGGTGGGATTCCTGTCGTTGATGCTGATATGAACCTCAAAGGTATTATCACCAATAGGGATTTACGTTTCCAGAAAGATTTATCAAAATCTGTGTTGGAAATAATGACCAAAGATAACTTGATTACGGCACAAGAAGGCATCACACTTGACCAAGCCGAAGAAGTTTTACAAGAGTACAAAATAGAAAAACTGCCTGTCATCAACAAACAAGGTAAATTGGTAGGCTTGGTTACTTACAAAGATATTATTCGTAGAAAAGATTTTCCGAACGCTTGCAAAGATGAATTTGGTAGATTAAGAGTAGGAGCGGCTTTGGGCGTAACAAGTGATATTCTGGATAGGATAGAACTACTCAAAAATGCAGGAGTTGATGTGGTTACTATTGATACAGCTCACGGACACTCTAAGGGAGTTATAGAAACACTTAAAGTAGTAAAAGGTAAATACCCTGATTTACAGGTTATTGTAGGAAATATTGCCACAGCAAAAGCAGCCTTAGCTTTGGCAGAAGCAGGAGCTGATGCCATTAAAGTTGGGGTAGGACCAGGAAGTATTTGTACAACTCGTGTAGTGGCTGGAGTGGGTATGCCTCAGCTTTCGGCAGTTTGGGAAGCGTATAAAGCAGTGAAATCGTTTGATGTTCCTATCATTGCTGATGGAGGTATTCGTTACTCGGGGGACTTGGTGAAGGCTTTAGCAGGCGGAGCAAGTAGTATTATGATTGGCTCTTTGTTGGCGGGTACAGATGAGTCGCCGGGAGAGGTAGTAATTTTTGAGGGGAGGAAGTTTAAAACATACAGAGGTATGGGCTCTTTGGAGGCAATGGAAGCGGGTTCTAAGGATAGATATTTCCAAGATGCTGAGGACGATATAAAAAAATTAGTTCCAGAGGGCATCGTAGGACAAGTGCCGTATAAGGGTACAGTAGCCGAAATTATTTATCAGTTGGTGGGAGGTTTGCAGGCAGGAATGGGCTACTGTGGAGCGAGAACAATTATAGATTTGCAGGAGAATGCTCAATTTGTAAAAATTACAACTTCTGGCATACGCGAGAGCCACCCACACGATGTAAGTATCACCAGAGAAGCTCCTAATTATAGCAGGAAATGATATTTTTTTAGAAAAAAAAATTTGGAAATCTGATTTTTTTTTTTTCTATTTGCAGCCGTTAAATCAATTTTAAACCTAAAAATTTTTAATGGTATGAAAAACAAACTAAAAAAACTGGGAGCTTTATTTGGACTTTTCTCTATGTCTATGCTTCTATCAGGTTTTGACTTTTGTATAGGAAACCCACTTTCGAACTCAGGTAGGTGTGAAGTTCAAGATGGAGCAGGACAAGTTGATTGCATATCAACAACACAAAACGATAAAGATTGCTATGGAGCGGGTACTATTTCTGAAAAACCTCCAGGCAGAAAACCTCCAAAACCAAGATAGATTTATATTAAATTTACGTTTATGCTTAGGAACTTTGTATCACGGTTTGCAAGTAGAATCTACGTCTCTATTTTTTATCTTTCTTTGTTACTTTTTTCTTGTTCATCAGAAAAAAATATAGACTCAAGTAGTTATTGGCAGGCTGAAAATGCCCTTGATTATAAAAGTAGCTTAGAGTTACAAAAAGCAGGGTTTGTAAAATTCCCCATACAAAATAATGTATCTTTGGCAGATATCAATTTTATAGAATGCTTGGAGATAAATGGTGAAAAATATATCTATTTTTATGAGAAAGGTGGTAATAGCTTATTTATCTATGATATTTTAGATTTTTCTTTGAGAAAAAAAATTACATTTGAGAAGGAAGGAAAAAATAGAGTAGTGCCAAATAACAATCTTGTAAAACTAATATCTATTGATTCTCTTTGGCTATATGATAGGACAGAAAGAAGGCTATCTCTATTTCATAATGCTTCATTGCTGAAATACATTTCTTTGGAAGATAACTATAGGCAGAAAAATCAATTGAATGTAACAAAAGATGCATGGCAGTTTTCTTATAGTGCTCCTTTTGATGTAGTGGATAACGTATTATATGTTAGTCTTTATCCAAGAAATATAGGTGTACAGGCAAGAACAGAAGAAAATATAGTGGATATGGCTGTTTGGATAAATACGAATAATTTCCAAGCGGGAAGTTTTTTGCCTTACCCTAATTTTTATAACAAAGGAAATTGGGGCTACTCTTCAGTAGTAAAAACTAACCTTTTCCAGACTTATAATGCCTCTAAAAAGACTATTTTGTATGGATTTGCAGCTGATAATTTTTTGTACGAATTTGATATAAAAAAGCGAACTTTAAGCAAAAAATTTATTGGTAGTTCTTTCTTTAAAGAAATACCGCCACTTAGTTTTTCCAAAGTAAATGAAAATAAAGACAAAAGTTGGAAATATGTTGGTACTACGCCAAGCTATTATCGCTTATTCTATTTCTCAGATTTGGCTTTACACGCGAGAATAGCTTTTTTACCCAAAAGTGAGCAAATGTATATAGAAGGGGTAAGGAGTAGAGATTTTTCACTCATATTCTTTGATGAAAATATTCAAAAAAATGCTGAGTTTAGATTTAATAATAGTATTTACAATCCTTCTTTTATATATGCTGATAAACAATATATTTATATCCTAAGACAAGATTTATATGACAAAGATGATAATTTTTTATGGTTTGAGAAATTTCAAGTTATTAAGCATATTTAGTCTACTCTTGCTAACGCAGTGTGAATTTAGACAAAATAGGTATCATTTATATGAGAAAAATATCAGTAAAATTTTAGATATTGATAGATACGATAAAATTTTTATTGTTCCTTTTGAAGGTTGTGGTGCTTGTATAGTTACAAGCGTTAATTATTTTAAAGATAATCACAAAAAAGATATAGGCAAGGCTTTAATTTTTTCTTCAGTAAAAGATGTAAAAAAACTAAGGAATGAGATAGGTGAAGAATTTTTAGGTAGTGTAAATATTTTTATTGATAAGAATAATTATTTGGGTCATAGTAAAATTAAAAGTATTTATCCTCAAATAATTTTTTTACATAAAGGTAAAATTAGAGATATTAAAATGGTTAGAGAGTTATAAAAACACGCAAAAAATTTGGAAATCTGATTTTTTTTTTTTCCTATTTGCAACCGTTAAATCAATTTTAAAACCTAAGAATTTTTAATGGTATGAAAAACAAATTAAAAAAAATGGGCGTGCTGGCTGTGTTGCTGGCAAATGTAGCTATCTTTGCTCCACAAAAAGCGGAAGGACAAGGGAAACAGCAAGGAGGAGGAGGTTGCACATCTATGTTAATAGATTGTAAGGGTATAGGTACAGGAGACAAACTTGTTTGTGTAAAAGGAGGAGATATAAAATACGGATGTGATTGTGGCAGTATGAGTCCTTGCTTTGGATGATGGTTCTAAGGCTATATAATAAATAATGAATACATATAGTCCTACAACTAAACTATGAAAATTTTGGGGCTGTATCTATTTTTAGTCAAAAATGTTTCCTAAATAGTATAAATAAATATATGAAAAAAATATACAAATTTTTACTTTTATTTCTTATATCTTCTTCTTGCTATCGTTCTATAGAATCATCTAAGAGTACTTTTTATATAAATGTAAGTACAGATGATATAGATGGCAAGATAAAATATTCTGATTTTTTAGAAGATGCTAAATTTATTCAATTAGAAACTAAAGATTCTTTAAATATTATTAAAGAAGTTGATGAGGTTCTTATAGACAAGGATAAAATATTTATCTTAGATAAATTTGGATTCCAAGGTATAATGGCTTTTGATACTTCAGGTAAGCATTTATTTTCTTTGAAAGCAGGAGGGGGATCCGAGGGAGAGTTTTCTCATATTTCAGGTATGGGTATAAATAGAAAGAATAAGGAACTAATCGTTTACAGTACTCCAAACTTATTATATTACTCGTATAATGGAAAATATTTAAAAAAATATAAAAAATTAGACTTTTTAGGGACAAATTTTGAAACAAATGGGAGTATCAATGCTTTTATAGGTCAGGATTATGGCTTAGTACTTACAGATACTAACTTTAAAGTATATCTAAAACAGTTTGATAAATCAAAAATACACAAGTTGAACTTTTTACAACCATTACAAGAAATATCCCAAGGAATACTTTTTAGACATAGTCTTAATGATACCATTTATTTAGCTAATTCTCAAGGGCTTAGTAATTTCGCAATTATAGACTTCCAAGATAAAAGATTAAATAAGATAGATGTTGAGAAAATAATAAAAAATGACATTAGAGAGCTTCCCTCTGGAAAAATGGGTAGAATTAAATATTTCTTTGATACTAAAAATATTATTTATTTTGCTTTTGAGTATAATAAAATGCTTTATGTGGCTTTTTATGACAAACATAATAAAAAAGTAAAAATAATTCGAGGAAACTCTAAAGAGCAAAATGATGTAACTTTGGAAAATACATTACCTTATGTGGTAGGTTCTTACGGAGGTGGAGAAGGATTGATAGCTGTAATTGATGTGGAAAATACTACAACAATAGATTTAAAAAAAATACCTATCACACCTATTACTATTAAACTACTTAAATCTTTTCATAAAAAAGAAAGTGTAGGAGGAGTCTTAAACCCCAATATTGTTTTGATGAAAATAAAATAGAAAAAATTTGGAAATCTGATTTTTTTTTTTTTCTATTTGCAGCCGTTAAATAAATTTTAAACCTAAAAATTTTTAATGGTATGAAAAACAAACTAAAAAAACTGGGCGTGCTGGCTGTATTGCTGGCAAATGTAGCTATCTTTGCTCCACAAAAAGCCGAAGGGCAAGGGAAAGTATGTGGTGACTGCAATGAGGTACCCAAGCCAAAATTGCCTGGTAAAAGTGGTTCAATGGGAAATAACTTTCCTATATGTTATTGCGATGAAGGTGGAAATTGTAAATGTCAGTTGTTTTAACCAAGAGGGTTTATGAAAAATGTATTTAGGATTATTATTGTAGTTATTTTATTTTTGCTATCTTTTGAAAGTAATTTTGCACAAAGAAAGACTACGAAAG
>JANRLU010000081.1:0-14679 GCA_033762275.1 Thermonemataceae bacterium
ATATTTTTGGTTAGGTTCTCAAAATATGGAAAAACCTTATGATGTTGTAGATGGGCTAATACAGCCTATTACTGTATCTCCTAAAGATAATCAACACGCACTTTCTGTTGGGTACTTTGATTTTGACGAAAAAAATGTAGAATTTTCGCTATTAAAATAAACTATGAGTAAAATAGCAATAGTTACATCATACATAGCAACTCCTCATTATGAAACAGAGCTTGAGTTGATGCAAAATCATATAAATAAAGGTAATGAAATTTTTCACATAATTTGTAATCAAGACTGGAATGTTTGTCTCAATTTGAGTAATTCAGAAAACAAATATGCTTCTTGTAAAAACTGTATAGGGAAGAGAGAAACTGGACTTGCTTACATAAAGGGCGGAAAAATAAAAAAAGTACGCCTTTTCAATCAAAAAAATAATTCTCTACTTGATGATATTGAAAGTGTTAATGATATTGATGAGCTAAAAAAAGTGAAGGTAGAAAATTTTGACGTCGGTATGGCTGTACTTTCTACACTTGTATCCTCTTTAAAGACACCCTATTTCAACCTGAAAGATTATCTAGTCTATATAAATGAGAGTATCAAAACTGCTATTAGTGTCTATTATGCAATGAGAGAATATCTCAAAAGTAACAAGTTTGAGTATGTATATATATTTAATGGTAGATTTTTTATAGAAAGGGCTATTCTTAGAGCTTGTGAATATGAAAAACAGAATTTTTACACACACGAAAGAGGTTGTGATAAAAATCATTATGAGTTATTTTTTAATACCTTACCTCATAGTATTAATTACAAAATTGGAGAAATTAAAAAGTATTGGAATGAAGAAATAAATGAGTCTATCAGGACTGAAAAAGCAAATAGTTTTTTCAACAATAGAATGAATAATATATCAAGAGCTTGGGTAAGTTTTTTAGACAAGCAAAAATCGCATCTACTACCCAAAAGCTGGCAATCTGATAAGCATAATATTATTATATTCACTACTTCTGAAAATGAATATTTTGCTATAGGGGATGAATGGAAACCAACAATATATACAAATCAGTTGCATGGAATCTTAGAGTTAGCTCAGTCTATCAGAGAGCTTAATGACACCTCTTATAGATTCTATATCAGGATGCATCCAAATCTGATAAATTACCCCCCTGAATATTCATACACGGTGAAACAATTAGAGCAAGTACAAGACATATTTGAAGTAATTTTGCCAGACTCAGAAATTAGTTCGTATGCTCTTATGCAAGAATGTGACAAAGTCTTAACATTTGGCTCCTCTATGGGCTTAGAAGCTACCTACCATGGAAAACCCTCAATCTTACTTAGTACAACCTTTTATCAAAGTTTTGACATAACCTACAACCCATCTAACCATCTAGAAGCTATGTCGCTTATTTTAAATAAAAACCTAAAAGCGAAACCTAAAATTAACACTTTGCCCGTTGGCTTTTACTTAGAAACTTATGGCATACCATATAAATACTATCAGCCTGAAACCTTATTCTCTGGAAAATTTAACGAAAAATATGTGCATAATATTGCAGATAATAAATACTTGGCAAAGTGGTTTTTCTTTAAACAAAACATAAAACATAAAATCAATAAAATTTTAGGAAAAAAATTTTTTGAAGTATATGCTTAATACACCTATCTTGTTCTTAGTTTTCAATCGCCCTGATACTACAAGGCAGGTTTTTGCGAAAATTAGGGAAATTCAACCTAAACAACTTTTCATAGCCGCTGACGGAGCAAGAGAGGGAAAAGAAGGGGAACAAGAAAAAGTACACGAAGTAAGAAAGTTGATTTTAGAGGGAATTGATTGGGATTGTGAAGTGAAAACCTTGTTCAGAGATAAAAATTTAGGCTGTGGCAAGGCAGTAAGCGAAGGCATTACTTGGTTTTTTGAAAATGTAGAACAAGGAATTATCTTAGAAGATGACTGCTTGCCTGAAAGCAGCTTTTTCCCTTTTTGTGAAAAAATGCTTGAAAAGTACAAATATAATCAAAAAATTTTAATGATAACAGGTACAAACTATTTATTTGGCTTACAAAAAGAAGATGTAGACTATTATTACTCTAGCCTATGTGCAATTTGGGGCTGGGCTACTTGGCGAAGAGCATGGGAACTACATAACAGCAAAATACAAAATATTGATAGAAAACGCATCAAAGAAAAATATATAAATCAATACTTTGTAAATTTTATTTATAAAATGATTAGAAGTACTATTGAAGATGATTTAGATACTTGGGATAGTTTGTGGCTATACAATTTTATAATTCATAATGGTTTATCAATCACTCCTATTAAAAATCAAATTAAAAACTTAGGCTATAATGGAGCACATGCCAATAATGATACATCTCCATTTATTAATATGCCTACAGAAATAATAACACACATAGAAAATTTAAAATCTTCCAACAAGATTTCTCCCAATAACTACTTAGATAAAATTGCTATCAAGAATATAGTAAAGGGGGATAAACTAAAAATTAGTTTCTATCAGAAAATTAAGTTATCTTTGAGCAATCAAAAGCTGAGAGTGAAAAGTTATGTTCTTAAATTTTCTAAAAAAGATAAAAAGAAAACTTCTTAATTCAAACCTTAAAAAGAAGATTATATCAAATCATTTTCAAAGAAATTATGATCAAAAAGCTCTGTTATCTTATATTACTGAGCCCTTTATAAATGGTATAAAATACAAACATACCAGTCATAATGAAGCTATGATGATTGCAGAATGTTTAGACGAACTGAAATATCAAGTTGATATTATTGATTTTGACACTATTGATAACAGTATTAAATACAATGAATATAAAATCATAATTGGTTTTGGTTTTCCTCTGGAAGCTAGCTTTTATTCTATTGATATTAAAAAAAATATAACTATTTACTATGGAACAGGAAATCACTATTGTTTCACCAATCGTCAGTCTATAAGCAGGTTGTTAGAAGTTTATAGAAAAACTGGAAAATTAATGATAGATTCTATTAGATTTTCTAAATATACTTGGAGTTTACAAACAAGTATTGCGTCAGGGTTGATTTTATTAGGAAATGAATACACAAAGGAACACTATGCAAAACATTATTTTGGTAACCACATTAAAATAATGAATATATTTTTTTATGATATTTTTAAGGGAAAAAAAATATCACTCATAGAAGAAAAAAATATAAAGGAGAGCAGAAAGAATTTTTTATGGTTCGGAAGTAATGGATTAGTACATAAAGGCCTAGATATTTTGCTAGAGTATTTTTCAAAAAGAAAAGATATTAATTTATATGTATGTGGAATCAATGAATATGAGGATTTATTTTTAAGAAACTATGATAACTACTTAACTTCAAATCATAATAATATAATTAATTGTGGATTTATAGATATTCACTCCTTAGAATTCGAAAATATTTTAAAAATTTGTTCTTTTGTTATATTCCCGTCAGCATCAGAGGGGGGCGCTGCGTCTGTTGTTAATGTAATGGGTAATGGAGGACTTATACCAATCGTTTCAAAGGCGACTTGTTTGGATGTAAAGAATATGGGAATTGTATTTGAAAACTTAACCGAAGCAGAAGTAGCAGATGCAGTAGAACTTGCTTTAAAAAAAACTGAGGGAGAAATAAAAGCATTACATTACTCTATATTGAAAGATTTTTCAAAAGATTATAGCATTAGCTCGTACAAAATAAACATGTTAAATAATATAAAGAGCATATCAGAAAACGCATAATGAATATAAGAACAATATATAATTTTTTTTGCAACAAGAAGAATACAATTTTTTTTAATAAGTATCTTCATTTTGATGCAACTACTCGCATAGAATCTCTAAACTTATCTGTAAGAAACCCAAAAAAAGATAAGTATTTATATATAGGAAGTAACTCTGTCGTTTCGGGTAGTTTTATATTCGAGATAGCCTCCGGAGAAATTACAATTGGTAATAATACTTTTATTGGAGGTGGAATGTTTGTATGCATAGAGGGGATAGAAATAGGAAATGATGTAATGATTTCTTGGGGATGTACCTTTATAGATAACAACTCACACTCATTAAAATGGTCAGAGAGGAAAAGTGATGTAAATGATTGGAAAAAAGGATTAGATGAGCATAAAATAGGGTTTTACAAAGATTGGTCAAATGTAAAGAGGGGGAAAATAACTGTAAAAGATAAAGCTTGGATAGGCTTCAACTGTATTATAATGAAAGGGGTAACTATTGGAGAGGGGGCTATTATTGCAGCAGGTTCTGTTGTTACGAAAGATGTACCTGATTGGACTATTGTGGGTGGGAACCCTGCTAAAGTTATCAAACATATTCCAGAAAATGAAAGATAAAATGACTTGGGAAGAAACCATACAATATATAAGAACAAAGCCAGAATATAAGTATTTGGTAGAAAAAGCTTATTTCGAGGAAAACCTGCCTCTAAATGTAGAGCGATTCATTAAAAGTGAAGAATTTTTAGAAACTCTTGCCATTCTAAAAAAGCATCAGCCTACTGCAACAAGTGTTTTAGATATAGGGGCTGGGAATGGTATTAGTTCTATTGCTTTGGCACTATCGGGGTATCAGGTAAGTGCAGTAGAGCCTGATAAAAGCGAAACAATTGGAGCTGGAGCTATCAGAAAACTAAAAGAGCATTATCAACTATCTAATGTTGACATATTCGAGGCTTTTGCCGAAGAAATACAATTTCCTGATGAGCATTTCGATATTGTGTATGCCAGACAATGCATGCACCACGCCTACCATTTGGAGAAGTTTGTAGCGGAAGCGAGCAGAGTTTTAAAAAAAGGAGGCTTGTTCATAACTGTTAGAGATCATGTAGTCTTTGACTCTAAAGATAAAGAATGGTTTCTAGAAATGCACCCATTACAGAAGTTTTATGGAGGTGAAAATGCTTTTTTAGCAGAAGAGTACAAAAATGCTATGAAAAAAGCAGGTTTGCAGGTATTGCAAGAAATCAAACATTTTGATAGTGTAATCAACTATTTTCCCAATACCAAAGATGAAATTGAGAATTATCAAAAGAACCAAATCAAGTTAAGAGAAGCATATCTTATCCGTAAAATAGGTTTTTGGGGTGAAATCTCTTTTCTAAAAAAACTATATCACTTATATTTGGATAAAAAAGTTGGTAAGGTACTCCCATTAGAAGAAAAAAATATTGCTGGGCGTATGTATTCTTATCTTTGCATAAAACTATGAAAATACTCATTATTGGTTCAAAAGGATTTATAGGGCAGCATTGTGTAAACTTCTTTTCAGAAAAGAAGCATGATGTTTGGACTGCCGATATATTAGAAGAATTACAACAATCACAATACTTTCAAATATCAGGTGCTCAAACAGATTTTAATTTTATATTTAAGCAGGAAAACTTTGATATTTGTATCAATGCAGCAGGCTCAGCAAATGTGGCATTCTCATTCGAAAGCCCAGAAATTGATTTTGAACTGAATGTTTCCAATGTTCATAAATTGCTTGTAGCCATCAGAAAATATAATCCAACTTGTAGATTTATCAATTTTTCGAGTGCCGCTGTATATGGCAATCCACTTAGATTACCTATATCAGAAGATTTTGCTACTAAGCCACTTTCACCTTACGGCTTTCATAAGTTACAAAGTGAATATTTACTGACTGAATATCATAAGTTTTTTGGTTTGAATACTTGTAGTCTGAGGGTTTTTTCAGCTTATGGAGAAGGATTAAAAAAACAGTTATTTTGGGATTTATATCAAAAAGCTCAAAAAAATGATAAAATAGAACTTTTTGGAACTGGTGAGGAGACAAGAGATTTCATACATATTAGAGATTTGGTAGATGTTGTAAACTTATTGATTCAAAATGCTAACTTTGAGGGTGATATTTTCAATGTAGCCAGTGGTAAAGAAATAAAAATAGCTGAAGCTGTAAAAATTTTCTTTGATATATATGCTCCCGAAAAAAACTATGTCTTTTCAGGGATACGGAAAATTGGAGACCCTAACAACTGGAGAGCAGATATATCCGCAATTCAGTCTATGGGCTTTGAACCCACTACTACTTTGGAGGAAGGTTTAAATTTATATACCCAATGGCTCAAAGACTTAAATTAGGACTTGTATTTTCTAACAATGATGCTTGGATAGGAGGCACATACTATATCCTCAATCTTATTCAGGCATTAAATACTTTATCAGATGAGCAAAAGCCATATTTAATTATATTTTGCGACAAAAAAGAAGATGAGATTATTATACAAAAAGTGGCATACCCTTACCTATCGTTTTCAAACCTTTTTTTGAAATATAATTTTTTTGAAAGAGTTGTCAATAAAGCAACTCGCTTACTTTTAAAAAAAAATATCATCACCAAACAGCATCCTAAAAATATAGCTGATGTTATTTTTCCCTTTGATTTTCAAGAATCTCTAAATCCAATTACGCATAAAATAGCTTGGATTCCTGATTTTCAAGAGCATTTTTTAAGTCATTTCTTTTCACAAGTAGAATTACAAAAACGGAAAGAACATCACTTAAAAATTATTGAAGCTAAGCTGGCTGTAATTTTTAGCAGTGGGGTTGCTGAAAATCATTTTCATACTATTTATCCTAATGCTCAAAATGATACTTTCATACTAAATTTCGCTGTTTCACATCCTAAATACTTGCATATAAAGGAAAGTGATTTGCTAAGAAAGTACGATATATCTAAAAAGTATTTTATTGCTCCTAATCAGTTTTGGATACATAAAAATCATCAAGCGATTTTGGAAGCTATCAAGCATCTAAAAGAAACTTATCAAGAAATTCCTTTTCAAGTCGTTTTAACTGGTAAAGAGTATGACTTCAGATATCCTGAGTACACAGAGAATTTGAAAAAATTTGTAGAAAACAATCATTTACAAGAAGATATTTTATTTTTGGGTTTTATAGACAGAGCGGAACAACTCAAACTAATGAAGGAGGCTTTAGCAGTTATTCAGCCTTCTCTTTTTGAGGGGTGGAGCACTGTAGTTGAAGATGCAAAAGCTATGAACCAGATGCTTATCCTATCTGATATAGATGTGCACCAAGAGCAGGTAGTCACCTCATCGTCTTTGTTTTTTCATCCAAAAGATTTTAAATTACTTGCCCAGCACTTAATGAATACATTTTATCGTACTCCTCAAAAACAAACTAGCAACTACCTGATTAATATTAAAAACTTTGGAGAAAATTTTTTGAGCATTATTTCAAAAATTATTACACAAAATATTAACTAAACCTAAACTATGCCTTGCCTCTTCTGTAATTCTACCAAAAATAAAGTAAGTGTGTACGAAGACACCTACTTCAACGGAAAACTGTTTGCGTACAAGCAATGTAAAAGTTGCAGTTTAGTGTACCTCAGTCCTCTACCTATACAAGAGGATTATGTGGCGATGTATCCTGTAAGCTATCAAGCCGAGATTAAAACAAAAAGTAATGGTAGCTATGATAAATTATTACAGCAAATAGCCAGTTTAAGTAATAATCACCATATATTAGACTACGGCTGTGGTAATGGACGTTTTGTCGTTGAGGCATTAGCCGCTCAATTTCAAGTAACAGCAACAGAGTTTTCACCTACACTGGTGCAAAATCTCCAAACAGAAATCCCCAATGCAAGATTTTTCACCATAGAAGACTTTAAATCACGCACAGAAAAATATGATATTATCTTTCTTAGCAATGTTTTGGAGCATTTATCCAACCCACAAGAGATTATGCAAATGCTATATGAAAAGTTGGAAGCAGGCGGGCTAATGGTTTTGGAGGGTCCTGTAGAGCATAATTTTTCTTTGGCAGCAAGTTTCAGAAAAATAATTTTCGCTACCAGAAAGTTTCTTTTCAAAAAGCAGGCTCACCATGTTCCCTATCATATTTTTTATGCTAATGCCAAAAATCAAAAAGTTTTTTTAGAACGCTTGGGATTACAAACACTTTCCTACCAGATAGAAGAGCAACCTTGGCCCTTTCCTGCTTCTTGGCAAGGTGCTCAAGGCTTCAAAAACAAGGTTTTATATTTGATAGCACGTTTATCTATTAGCTTGAGCAAATTAAATAGTAATTGGGGAAATATATTTATTTATATTGGAAGAAAAAAATAATATGCTACCCAAAATCACCATTATCACGCCCAGCTACAATCAAGGTCAATACTTGGAACAAACCATAGGCTCTGTACTCAGCCAAAATTACCCAAATTTGGAATACATCGTCATAGATGGAGGTAGCAAGGATAATTCGGTGGAAATCATCAGAAAGTATGAGAAATACTTGGCTTTTTGGGTGAGCGAAAAAGACAAAGGACAAAGTGATGCCATCAATAAAGGGCTACAGAAAGCCACAGGAGAGGTTATCAACTGGCTCAATTCAGATGACTACTATGAAAACAACACTCTTCAAATCGTGGGAGAAATCTTTCAGAATTCCCAAACAAATGTATTGTGTGGTAGAAGTAGAGTTTTTTATGATGAAAGCAATAAAACCGCTCACTTTTCCTCAGGAACAGATATTTACAAAAATAATTTAGCAAAAACAATTGGCTGGGCAAGGATAGACCAACCCGAAACATTTTTTAGAGCAACTGCAATTCGCCGAATGGGCTTACTTAATCCGAAGTTTCATTATGTAATGGATAAAGAATGGTGGATTCGTTATTTATTTTTATTTGGCTTGTCCGGAATTAAACAAATTAATGACGTTTTAGTTAATTTCAGGTTGCATAATGCCTCCAAAACAGTCTCTCAGCAAGAAAACTTTCAAATTGAAAGCGAAAACTTATTTGCTGAAATAGCTCATTTACACCATATACAATTGAAAAGCAGTTTTAAACTACATCATACTAATGGAAAATTAGATGCAGAATTTTATGAGAAAGTAGAAAAAGAATTAGTTGAAAAAGTCATTAACTATTATCTGCTTTACCAAACTGATACTTCATACTTTCATAACTTTATTGCAAAAGCAAGAACTTACTTAAATGCTGTTGATGAAAAAAAATTATCCACTGAAGATACAGCTCTATATAAAAAACTGAAAGTACGCCTACATCTACCTGCTTTTTTATTGAAATTAATAAAATCTCTAAAAAACTTCCCCCACTAATGCAACCAAGAAGGCTTTTGAGTTGTCTAAGGTATAAAAATAATACCTGCGACTATGAAAAGGCTCAATGTGATTCAATACCAAAATTTAGTGTTTGCTAGTATCGTCTTGGCAAGTACAGCCCTTATTTGTATTGTCAAAGTGTTGGTAGTTTAAGCTACCAACACTTGCAAACTACGAGGCTCTATACTCACTCTCAGTTCATCACCAAAAGCGTAATTTTCGCCATCTAAGTGCACCGCTCCACCTTTTTTACGCTTGAGTGTGATACTTTTAGTTCTGAAAGTTTCATAATAAGACGTGTTGGGCAAGGATTTGGTGAACAAATCTAAACCAACCTTTGGCATTTGCCATTTTGGAAAAGGCTTCACGATACAAACATCTAAAAAACCATCATCAATTTTCGCTTGAGGGGCTATAAAAGCATTATTTCCGTATTGCGAAGCATTGGCAAAAGTTACAGAGAAAGCTTCTACTTCTCTCGTTCCTTCTTCAGTTTCCAAAATATATTGCTCAGGTTCGTAACCGAAAAAAGCCTTGAGCGTACTCTCTACATAAGTCTGAAAACCTCGCTTACCCGATTGAGCAAACAAACTGCTCACGTAGGCATCAAAGCCCACACCTGAAGTGCACAAAAAACTCTTTTCGTTTATTTTACAAACATCTATTTCCTTTTTATGCTGCTTTTTGATAATTTCTATGGCTTTTTGAGGTGAAACATAGGTATTGAGATGACGAGCCAAACCATTCCCAGAGCCATAAGGAATAATTCCCAAAGCAACCTCTGTACCAATAAGCACTTGAGCTACCTCATTGATAGTACCATCACCACCAACCGCCACTACCCCTTCAGCTCCCCTCTCCAAAGCTGCTTTTGTAAGCACTGTGGCATGATTTTCTCGTTCTGTAAAGAGTATTTCAATGTGGTAGTCAGGCTCTTGAAAACTTTTTTCTATCAACTCTACTAACTTTTTCTTAGATTTTCCACCAGATATAGGGTTTATTATAAAATGTAAGTTCATATTTTTTATTAACATTAAATTAACAAATAAAAAACACAAACTTAATAAAATTAGTTCTAACTACAAACTTTTTTAGCTTGTTTTGATTTTTCACCTGAAAATATACTAACTTTGCCCCAAATTTAAGCAATTGAGTATGTGGATTGAAATTTTTAAATCTAAAATACACCGCGTTAGAGTTACACAAGCCGAACTCCATTACGTTGGAAGCATTACGATTGATGAAGCTCTGATAGAAGCCGCCAATTTGAGAGAAGGAGAAAAAGTGCAAATCGTAAATATTAATAATGGTGAAAGGCTGGAAACTTATGTTATCAAAGGCGAAAGAAATTCTGGCGTGATATGCCTCAACGGACCAGCTGCTCGCAAAGTGCAAGTGGGCGATATTATTATTGTAATTGCTTATGCCCTGATGACACCTGAAGAGGCTGATAACTTCAAACCAGCATTAGTTTTTCCTGACGAAAATAACAGAATACAAAATTAATTTTTTTTGCTATGTATCGTATTCTTTTATTAGGCTCTGGCGGTCGCGAACACGCTTTCGCTTGGAAAATTTCACAAAGCCCACTTTGCGAAAAGATTTTTGTAGCCACAGGCAACGCAGGCACCGCCTCCATTGCTGAAAACGTGCCTATTTCACCAATGGATTTCCCTGCTTTAGCCAATTTTTGTAAAAAAGAGAATATCAACCTCCTTATTGCTGGTAGTGAAGAGCCTTTGGTAGCTGGTATCGTTGATTTTTTCAAAAGTCAAACTGATGTAAAGCATATCTTGACCATCGGACCCGAAAAACAAGGAGCTATGCTTGAGGGCAGCAAAGATTTTGCCAAAGCATTTATGTTTGAAAACAACATTCCAACAGCTCATTATCAGACATTTACCGAAGATGAGCTCCCACAAGCCCTGCAATATATTTCTAACCAAAGTCTTCCGATTGTACTCAAAGCCGATGGACTTGCCGCAGGCAAAGGAGTGCTTATCTGCTCTACCTACACCGAAGCCGAAAAAGCTCTTAGAGAGATGCTTATAGAAAAAAAATTTGGTAATGCCAGTAGCAAAGTAGTAGTTGAGCAATTTTTGGAAGGTATAGAACTTTCCGTTTTTGTACTTACTGATGGTAAAAACTACCAAATACTACCCGAAGCCAAAGACTACAAACGCATCGGAGAGCAAGATACGGGACTTAATACAGGAGGAATGGGAGCTATTTCGCCCGTCCCATTCGCCGATGCTGCATTTATGCAAAAAGTAGAAGAAAAAATTATTAAGCCAACTATCAATGGTTTAATGAAAAGGAATATTGCCTACATTGGTTTTATTTTCTTTGGTTTGATAAAAGTGAATAATGAACCTTTCGTCATTGAGTATAACTGCCGTATGGGAGACCCCGAAACGGAGGTGGTTTTACCAAGAATAGAAAGTGATTTTTTGGCATTACTGGCAGATACCGCACAAAAAAAATTGGCTCAAAGTTCTCTTCAAATTTCTTCTCAAACTGCTGCTACTATAATGCTTGTTTCGGGAGGTTATCCAGAAAAATATGATGTCAATAAAGAAATAGAAGGCTTAGAGCAAGTATCACAAAGTATTGTTTTTCAGGCAGGTACAAAAATTTCTGAGGGAAAAATATTCACAAATGGAGGAAGGGTAATGGCTATTAGCTCTCTAGGAGGAAGTATTACCGAAGCTCTGCATCTTTGCAAAGCGAATGCCGAAAAGATTAGCTTTGAGGGGAAATATTATCGGCGTGATATAGGTTTGGATTTATTAAATACATAATGTGGCAAAATTTTCTTTGGGTATTTCTGGGTGGTGGCTTTGGAAGTGTAGCAAGATATAGTTTCGGCTTGTTATTCAGTTACTTAGGCTTCCAGAAATTCCCTTTTGCCACCTTGCTCGTTAATTTGCTGGGTAGTTTCCTGATAGGTCTATTTTTTGGCTATTTTAAAGAGCCTTTTGGCAAAGAAAGACTATGGATAGTAACAGGCTTTTTGGGCGGCTTCACTACTTTCTCTGCTTTTAGTTATGAGAGTTTCATTCTTTTCGAGAAATCATTTTTTTTAGGCTTGCTCAATGTAAGTTTAAATTTTTTGGGGGCTTTATTTTTAGTTTGGATAGGATACAAAATAATTTCATAAATCAAATGGGGAGAAAAAAATTAGATAGATTTGCTCAAAATCAGCAGAATTACAATGTAATAGAAGATGGCAAAGACTTTTATAGCTATGCCAAAGGAAAATGGCAAAGCGAACACTTCAAAAACGATTTGCCTATCATTTTAGAATTGGCTTGTGGTAGAGGCGAATACACCATTGGGCTTGCCAGCCAACACCCTGAAAAAAATTTTATAGGCGTGGATATCAAAGGAGCAAGAATATGGAAAGGCAGCACAGAAGCTATTGAAAAAGGGCTTTCTAATGTAGCTTTTTTGAGAACTTATATTCAAAATTTAGGTGATTTTTTTGCAGAAAAAGAAGTATCAGAAATTTGGATTATCCACCCAGACCCTCGCCCTAAAACTTCTGATGCCCGCCGAAGACTCACTTATCCTCGCTTTTTAGCCATGTACAAAAATCTGCTACAAAAAGATGGCTGGTTGCACCTAAAAACCGATAATACAGGGCTTTTTGACTACACTTTGGAAGTATTAGCCAAAGAAAATATCAAGAATTTAGCCTTTACCTACGACCTCAATCATTCTGAATTCGCTCAAGCACATTTTGGCATAAAAACCAAGTACGAAATAGCTTTTGAAGCACAAGGAGAAAGCATTAAATATTTGAAATTTCAGTTTGCAGAATAAAAAAACCAGCTAAAAGCTGGTTTTTTAGATTTTATCTTTGCTCCAAAGGCACATAATCTCTTGTGGTTTCACCGATATAGATTTGGCGAGGTCTGCCAATAGGCTCGCCTGTTTGTCGCATTTCAATCCACTGAGCAATCCAACCAGGCAAACGACCAATCGCAAACATTACCGTGAACATATTCACAGGAATACCCAAAGCCTTGTAAATAAGACCTGAATAGAAGTCTACATTTGGATACAAACGTTTATCCACAAAGTAAGAATCATTAAGAGCAGCGTGCTCAAGCTCTAAGGCTATATCCAAGAGTGGGTCTGAGATATTGAGAGCTTTCAATACATCATCAGCAGCTTCCTTGATAATTCTGGCACGAGGATCAAAGTTTTTGTATACTCTATGCCCAAATCCCATCAAACGGAATCCACTTGATTTATCTTTTGCCTTTTCTACATAAGATTTTACACTTGCTCCAGAGTTTTTAATCTCTTCCAACATTTCTATCACTTCTTGGTTAGCTCCGCCGTGTAGAGGTCCCCAGAGGGCATCAATACCTGCGGCAATAGAGGAGTACAAACCAGCATGAGAAGAACCTACCAAACGCACTGTAGAAGCAGAGCAGTTTTGTTCGTGATCGGCGTGTAAAATAAGTAACTTATCTAAGGCTTTGGCAACTACTGGATTTACTTCGTAATTCTCTACAGGCAAACTGAACATCATGTGTAAGAAATTAGAGCAATAATCCAGATTATTTTTTGGATAATTAAGCGGATGCCCCTGTGAGTTCTTGTAAGACCAAGTAGCAATGGTAGGTATCTTAGCAATAAGTCTTGTAATGGTTAGGTCTAAATATTCCTTATTTTGAATAATATCCATACCTACAGCTCTTGGATAAAAAGCTGATAATGAAGTAACTAAAGCAGACAAAACTCCCATTGGGTGAGCATTTACAGGAAACCCGTCGAAGATTTTTCTCATATCTTCATTAACCATCGTATGACGAGTAACTTTAGTTACAAAGTTATCTAATTCCTCTTTTTTAGGCAAATAGCCATAAATCAACAAGAAAGCAACCTCCAAAAATGAAGAGTGCTGGGCTAATTGTTCTATGGGGTAGCCTCTGTATCTCAAAATTCCTTTTTCACCATCTAAAAAAGTGATAGCACTTTTGGCTGCTCCTGTATTTTTGTAGCCACTATCCAATGTAATAAAGCAAGATTCATCACGGAGTTTACTAATATCAATAGCTTTTTCTCCCTCAGAGCCTCTCACTATGGGCAATTTGAAAACTTTGCCTTCGGCGTGTAATTCAGCAAATTCTTGATTTTCTGGCATAATAAAACAGTTATTAAAAGTGAATGTTTCTAAATAAATTTAATAAGCGTTGCGTTTTTGTAAGGCAATTTTATTAAAATAAATTGATTATGGCAAAAATTGTTTTGGTTTTGTTCACTTTTTTGTTGCAACAACAATTTTTTTTAAACATTTATATTCAAAGCCTTGTTGAAAAGTTAAATTTTTTAAACTATGAGAGTTCGCATTGTTTTTTCTTTGCAAAATAAAGGGGCAACTGCTCCTTTCCACCACCAAGACCTACTATACGGCTGGCTCACTAGGCTATTGCCCGAAATCTACACAGATTACCAAGAAATGTATAGCTTTTCTGGGCTTAAAGGACAAATAGAAGTTAGTCAGAAAGGCTTGCATTTT
>JANRLU010000082.1:0-1794 GCA_033762275.1 Thermonemataceae bacterium
AACACTATCAAAAGCAGTAGAAAGTCTTTTGGCGGGTAAGCCCTTAGAAACATAATGAAACCTTTTATTAGTTCGCTCAGGACCTCCTTCGCCCGCAAACATACGCGTAGGGTCTTCACCCTCACGCTTCAAAGGGAAAACCCCGCTAGCATAAGGGAAAAAACCTGGAGCATTCTCCGTAAGCAACCATCTCAAAATATCACCCCAATCTTCGTACTTTGGCAAACTCACTTTTGGTATTTTTGTACCCGAAAGCGAGGTATAGTATAAATCTTGCTCTATAACTTTATCACGTACTTGGAACTGATATTTTTCAGCTTTGTATCGTTTTTTAGTTATTTCCCAATCATTGAGCATTGCTTTACACTCAGCATCAAGTTTCTTTTCCAAAGCATTGTATTTATCTATTAAGTCAACCAAATAATCTGGTTCACCTTGTATGTGTTCTACGGCATAAACCAAATCGGCAGATTGTTCTTTTATTTCTATTACTTTTTTACCTACTTCAGCTCGCAACATTTCTATTGTACCCTTTAGCTGATACATTTTTCGAGCGATATTTGCTTGTTCTTTGATAAATCTGTCATAATTTTCGCTATTCTCACAAATTTCTGCCAAATACCGTACTCTTTCAGGTGGAATAATATATACTTTTTCGGACATTTTATCGCTTATCTCAAAATTAGATTTAAGAGCTTCCACACCCGTTTTCTCAACAATGGTATCCATTATTTTTTTATATAAAACATTGGTGCCTGGGTCATTAAATTGGCTTGCGATTGTGCCAAATATGGGGAGTGCTTCGTCCTCTGTTTCCCATAGATTTTTATTGCGTTTGTATTGCTTACGTACATCTCGCAGGGCATCAAGCGAGCCACGCTTATCAAATTTGTTGATAGCAATAATATCAGCAAAATCAAGCATATCAATTTTTTCTAATTGTGTAGCAGCACCATACTCGGAAGTCATCACGTATAAAGCCGCATCGGAATGGTCTACAATTTCAGTATCGGACTGCCCTATTCCAGAAGTTTCTACAATCAGCATATCAAAACCTGCATATTTACAAATATCTATGGCATCTTGCACATATTGGCTTAGAGCCAAATTACTTTGCCTCGTAGCCAAACTACGCATATACACGTTTGGGTGGTGAATAGCGTTCATACGGATACGGTCTCCAAGCAAAGCTCCGCCCGTTTTGCGTTTGGAGGGGTCTACAGAAATAACCGCAATAGTTTTTTCTTCAAAATCCATTACAAAGCGTCTCACAAGCTCATCAATCATAGAGGATTTTCCTGCTCCGCCTGTCCCCGTAATTCCCAATACAGGGATTTTTCTTTGGGCTTTGCTTGTAATAGTAGCCTTGATAGTTTGGTAAATTTCCGGAAAATTTTCAGCAATAGAAATGAGTCTTCCTATGGCTAAATGTTGCTTTTGGGCAGCCATTTCCAATAAAGTATGGGTATCTTCTTGAGGTTGAGCAATAGCCGTTTCAGAACTTGTTGCCTTTTCTGTAAAAGTGGAGAAATCACATTTTTGAAGCACATCATTTATCATTCCTTGTAAGCCCATTGCCCTTCCATCATCAGGGTGATAGATACGTGTAATGCCGTAATTGTGAAGTTCCTCTATTTCGGAAGGCAAAATAGTACCACCACCGCCACCGAAAAGCCGTATGTGGCTTGCTCCTTTTTCTTTAAGTAAGTCGTAGGCGTATTTAAAAAACTCTACGTGCCCACCTTGATAACTTGTAATGGCGATAGCTTGGGCATCTTCTTGAATAGCACAATC
>JANRLU010000083.1:0-2963 GCA_033762275.1 Thermonemataceae bacterium
AGCTTATACAGCCAAGTATGCGAGTGCTTTTTATGGACCGTTCCGAGACGCTTTGGAGTCTGCTCCTAAGTTTGGGGATAAAAAAACCTACAAAATGAACCCTGCCAACTTGCGTGAGGCTCTCGTAGAGGCTGCCTTAGATTATGAAGAAGGTGCTGATATGCTAATGGTAAAACCTGCTTTGCCTTACTTAGATGTAATTCATTTATTAAAAGAAAACTTTGATATTCCGATTGCCGCCTACAACGTAAGCGGAGAGTATGCAAT
The DNA here is from genome assembly GCA_033762275.1 of Thermonemataceae bacterium. Taxonomy (GTDB): domain Bacteria; phylum Bacteroidota; class Bacteroidia; order Cytophagales; family Thermonemataceae; genus Raineya. The sequence goes on from JANRLU010000083.1 coordinate 268, forward strand.
GCTTAAAGCAGCTATTGAAAAAGGTTGGTTGAGCGATAAAGCCATTTTAGAGGCATTGATGAGCATAAAGAGGGCTGGAGCTGACGTGATTTTGTCTTATTTTGCTAAAGAAGTAGCAAAAATTTTGTAAAATACAATGTCTAATTTTAGATAAGACCAAATATTATTTCAAAAAAAATAGGTTATTTTTATTATGATAGCAGAATAAACACAGTAGCAACATTACCATAACTTTTAATTAAAAAAATAATGAAAATTTCATACATACCACTACTATTATTTTACTTTCTTTTTTTTACCAAAATATATGCTCAAAATGAGCAAGAAAGACAAAGAATAATGGCTACTTACAATCAAGAGGGGCTAAAAAAGTTATCAGAATTTTTTAGGTTGCAGGAATTTGAAGAAAAAAAGAAGGCTTATGCAATGGCTAAAAAGAAAGGTTGGCAAATCTTTCTGACAGCTAAAGATGGAACAATTTCTGAGTTACAAAAATTAGATATCTGGGGTAATCCTATCTACTATAGTACGCAAAGTAATCTAAATGCAGCTATCACAACAAGAGCGAACAAACTCTGGACAGGTGGTAGTTTGGGCTTAAACCTTAACGGGCAAGGAATGATAGTGGGAGAATGGGACGGAGGACCTATTTTGTCTACACACCAAGAGTTTGGCTCAAGAGTAACTCAGCGAGATGGCGTAGCTTTTACTACCGCCAACGGAAACAATGAGCATGCTACTCACGTGGCAGGTACGCTGATTGCTAGTGGAGTTGACGCAAACGCCAAAGGAATGGCTCATCAAGCAGATTTATGGGCGAATGAATGGAACACAGATGAAACGGAAATGACTAATCAGGCAGCTTTAGGCTTGCTAATTTCTAATCATTCTTATGGCTATAATTCGTCTTTTTTGTCCCAGTACCAATTTGGCTTCTATGATGCTACGGCAAGAGACTGGGATTTGATTGCAAATAATGCTCCTTATTACTTGATTGTAAAAGCAGCGGGTAATGATAGAGGAGCAGGCTATAACACGGGTGGCGTTTTTGGAACAACAGGCTATAATTTAATTTCGGGCTCTGCTACTGCAAAAAATAATTTGGTGGTAGCAGCAGTAAATGATGTAATTAGTTATACAGGACCCAGTAGCGTAACGATGTCATCTTTTAGCTCTTGGGGACCTACAGATGATGGGCGTATCAAACCTGACATTTCGGGTAATGGTGTAGGTGTTTACTCTTGCTCAAGCTATGGAACAACAAACTACACTACAATGTCAGGAACTTCAATGGCTTCGCCTAATGTAACAGGAACGCTTACTTTGTTACAACAACACTATAAAAACCTCAATGGTGGAACTTTTATGAAATCAGCAACTCTTAGGGCTTTAGCAATTCATACGGCTGATGAAGCGGGGGCTAATCCTGGTCCTGATTATGCTTTTGGCTGGGGGCTATTAAATGCTGAAACAGCCGTAAATTTAATCACAAACAAAGGAAATACGACCATTATAGATGAAAGGACTTTGAATAATACCTCAACTTACACGCTTAATGTGGAAGCATCTGCAAGTCCATTAGAAGTAACTATTTGTTGGAATGACCCTGCAGGGACACCGCTTGGGGGTACGCCACTGAATGATACAAGCCCTATGCTTGTCAATGATTTAGATGTACGTGTTTCTGATGGAGTTACAACCTATTTGCCTTGGCGTTTAGACCCTGCTAATCCTTCTAATGCAGCCACACAAGCAGATAATACTGTAGATAATGTAGAAAAAATTGTTATTTCAAGCCCAACACCTGGAGCTACCTATACTATTACAGTAAGCCATAAAGGTACTTTAGCTGCCTCACAAGAGTACTCTCTTATTGTTTCAACTATTGCTAATACAGGAGATCCCATTGTTGAATTTGTAAGTGCAACAAGTAACACAACAGAAAGTAGCACTTCTGGTACAGAGGATTGTAGGGGATATCAGGATGTAAATATTCCTTTGAAAATATCAAAAGTCCCATCTTCTGATGTAACAGTAGATTTTACCCTTTCGGGTACTGCTGCCAACAACGCAGACTACAAACTAAATAGCTCCACCGTTACTTTTCCAGCAGGTAGTGCCGCCAACCAAAGTTTAAGTCTTAGAGTCTATGACGAACAAGGTATAGAAAGTTTAGAAGATATTATCATTACGATTAACTCCGTTTCTGTTGGTGCTACAATAGGTACAAGTAACACGCACACAGCTTCTATCACAGATAATGATGCAGCTCCTTTGGCAGCAAATGCAGGTGGAACACTGCTTTCTGAAGACTTTGAAGGAGCAGTAGCTGGCTGGGCAGAACTAACTGCTGTGGCAGGTAATAATAACTGGCGTATAGGTAATCAGAGAGTATTGAATGGAGCAAATAGTGCTTATGTTTCTTCTGGGGCTGCAACGGGGAATTATGATATAAATAGTGCTTCGGATAGAGTACTGAGAAGTTCATTGATAGATGCAACTGCTTATCCTACTAATGACTTACAAGTAAGTTTTAACTTTCAGTGTAATGGAGAAAGAAGTAGTGGAACGAATTGGGATTATGGTCGTTTGGGTTATTTTACTGAGGCAGCTCCAACAACTTGGATAGCTATTGAGGGAAGTGCAGCGAGTAGTCCTTATCAGGGAGTAACTACCACCACCGCCCGTACAGTTGC
>JANRLU010000084.1:0-22346 GCA_033762275.1 Thermonemataceae bacterium
GGGTGGCAAGATTCGAACTTGCGACCTCCTGCTCCCAAAGCAGGCGCGATAACCGGGCTACGCTACACCCCGATAAAAGTGGAGGAGAGGATGGGACTCGAACCCACGCATCGGTTTCCCGATGACAGTTTAGCAAACTGCTCCTTTAACCGCTCAGGCACCTCTCCAAACTTTTAGAGTGCAAATGTAAAATATTTTTTTGTACTTACCAAAAAAACGTAAAAAAAATAAGTTGATTTTTCTTTTTTTTGAGAAAAAATATTAAAAATGAGAGGTTTAGTATAAAATAAAATTTGTAATTCTACTTGAAGAAAAGCTAAAAAAGTAATAGCTTTGAGTACCACAAATTCATAACAACGCAAAAAATGGAAGATGACAAACTTATAGGTGCTCGCCAAAAAGCCCTACAAATTAATTTAGATAATTCAATTTATGGCTCTTTTGCTGAGATAGGAGCTGGGCAAGAAACCGCCGCCATTTTTTTTAAAGCAGGTGGAGCTTCAGGAACAATAGCCAAGACAATGTCAGCTTACGATATGACTTTTAGTGATGCCATTTATGGCAAAGAAGAAAGTGGGCGTTATGTCTGTGAGCCACGTTTGGCTAAAATGTTAGCGAAAGAATATAGCTTAATGGAAGTAAGATTAGGAGAAAAAAGAGGATCCACAACTAAATTTTTTGCTTTTGCGGACACCGTAACCACTATCAATTTTAGTAAAACCGTACAAGGGCACGGCTGGCTGGGCTTACGTTTTCAACTTAGTCCCCAAGCCGAAGCCAACGAGGTTATCATACACGTTAGAATGAATGACAAAGAAGCGGTTCAGCAGCAACAAGCCTACGGTATTTTGGGAGTAAACTTAATTTTTGCCTGTTTTTATTATCACCAAGACCCAGACAAATTCATACAATCTTTAATGGATAATTTATCCCGAGAGCGTGTAGAAATAGATATGATACGCTTTGAGGGTAAAGACTTTGAGCATATTGATAATCGTTTGGTTACATTGAAACTAGTATTGTATGGGCTTGCAGATGCCGCAATGTTCAGCCCTGATGCCGAAATGTTGCAACCCGCAGATGCTCTTTACAAAAAAAATGTACTTATTTTGCGTGGGCGTTTCAGACCTGTAACACACGTAAATATGGATATGTTTAGAAAAGCAAAAAGGCAATTTCTCACAGATTTAGATCCTGATGAACACGTAAGAACAACAGTTTTGGCAGAGCTAACCCTGCAAGACCTAAAAAAAGCAAGCAATATCACCAATCAAATAGATATTCAGGATTTTTTGGATAGAGTGGATATTTTATGCACCTTAGGGCAGAATGTAATGATTTCCAATTTTGATGAGCCTCATAAACTTATAAGCTATATCTCGCAACATACCAAAAAACAGATTGCCATAGTAATAGGTAGATTACTTTTAGAAGAAATTATTAAGCCTGATAAATATGAAAAATTAAAAGGAGGGATATTGGAAGCATTTAGTAGCTTATTTATCAATGATTTACACGTATATGTTTATCCTTACCTCAAAGAGGGAGAAGCTCAGACCTTTGATAACTTTGATGTGCCCCCTTCGCTTGCTCCTTTGGTAGAATACCTGCGTATCAATAATAAGGTATCAGATATTGTTGATTATGACGAAGAAGTATTGGGTATCTATTCAGAAAAAGTATTGGAAATGATTAGAACAAATGAAGAAGGTTGGGAAGAGATGGTACCAGAGGTGGTAGCCGAAAAAATAAAAAATAATTGTTTATTTGGCTTCCCTTGTGTGGTAGTTGGAAATAAAAAGCGTTTTAACGAAGATACTCATAGCTAAATTTATCTTTTTTAGTAAAAATTCTTAATTTTGGGTTAAAAATATAAACCAATGAAAAAAAATATAGAAGAGTTGCAAAAAATAGCCACACAAGTTCGCAGAGACATCGTACGTATGGTTCATGCTTGCCAATCAGGGCACCCAGGAGGCTCTTTGGGCTGTGCCGACTTGCTGGTGGCTTTATTTTTTGAACAAATGCAGCATCAACCCAAACCCTTTGTAATGGAGGGGCTTCAGCAAGATGTATTTTTCCTTTCCAATGGACATATATCGCCGCTTTTGTATAGCGTATTGGCTCGCTCAGGGTATTTTGACGTGAAAGAATTGGCTACTTTTAGAAAAATAAATAGTCGTTTGCAAGGACACCCAACCACTCATGAAGGTTTGGAAGGTATCAGAATTGCCTCTGGCTCTCTGGGACAAGGCTTATCAGTGGCGGTAGGTGTAGCACAAGCTAAAAAACTGAATAATGACCCACATTTAGTATATGTACTAATGGGCGACGGAGAATTGCAAGAAGGCCAGATTTGGGAAGCAGCGATGTATGCAGCTCATCATAAAGTTGATAATTTGATAGCTACAGTGGACTACAACGGACAACAAATAGATGGCACAGTAGATTCTGTAATGTCTTTGATGAACTTGAAAGCAAAATGGGAGGCTTTTGGCTGGGAAGTGCTGGAAATGAATGGAAATGAGATGACTAATGTACTTAAAATCCTACATGAAGCCAAAGAACATACCAAAAAAGGAAAACCAATACTTATTTTGATGCGTACAGCCATGGGGTATGGTGTGGATTATATGATGAACTCTCATAAATGGCATGGGGTAGCTCCTAATGATGAAGAATTGGCAAGAGCTTTAGGGCAATTGGAAGAGACTTTAGGAGATTATTAGAAAATTGTAATGGTATGAAAATAATAAACCACAAGAAGCCTATTTCATAAACAAAATATAGCTAACACTATATCAATCAGCGGGACGTATGAAAATAGAAACACCCGAACAATACATTGAACAACTCACAGATGAACGGAGAGTAGCAGTTGAGCAATTACGAAAAGTAATTCTTGATAACTTACCAGAAGGGTTTTCTGAAACATTAAGTTATGAAATGCTTGCTTTTGTCGTTCCACATTCTCTATACCCCAACGGCTATCATTGTAACCCTAAACAACCTCTGCCATTTATTAGTCTGGCATCACAAAAAAACTATATAGCTCTCTATCACATGGGGCTTTACACAGATAATAACTTGCTAAAATGGTTTGCTGAGGAGTATCCAAAATACGTCAAAACTAAATTGGATATGGGAAAAAGTTGTATCCGATTTAAAAAACCTGAGCAAATTCCATTTGAGCTGATAGGCGAACTCTGTTCAAAAATGACAGTTGAACAATGGATTTATATTTATGAAGCCCAGTTGAAACGATAGATTAATTTTACGTTTTTTTATTTCAAGAATTACTCAATATTTACAACTATTTATTGATTTTTTTTATTGATTTTCCAAATTAAGAATGAGTTTAGCAATGTGAATATTGTAAAAAAAAATTCAAAAGTCGTTTGAGCAAATGCATTACCAATGGTATTTAAGACGAAGATTGCAAAGAAAATCCATAAAATTATGGTAATAGTTTTTTTTCCTAAAAGTGGGTGTATATGCCCTCCTTTTTGTAGTAATACGAAAACGAAAAATGAGTTTATTAAAATTGAGAGAGTCTCAAAAACATACATATCTTCAACAGTTTTTAATCTTCCACCCCAAGTTATTTCATAAGGAATTACCCTAACCAAAATTAATGAGTGAAATATTATAACTAATATTGAGATACCAACCAAAACAGTAATGTATATAGACTTATTGTTTATCATAAGATTCTAATAGGTTTCCAACAGGTTTTCATCTACCTATTGTAAAGCATAAAGCTAATTATTTTTCTTAAATTAGGCTCATGATTCTACATTCAAGTTTAAAAATTATTTGGACATCTCAAAAAAATATCAGTAAGCCAAAAGTTTTGTGTCAGTTTTTTGGCTTACTTTAGGTAGGTTTTGATACTTTATTGTGGGCTATGTTTGGGTGTTTTATCTTTTCTCTAATATGTGTAGATATTCAGTTGTAGAATTAGCTTTATGACTTCTGTTTTCTTCCTTGTCTGCTTTGAACCGTTGATAGTCTATCGTAACTAAATCATACTTCCCATATTTTGACATTATTGATTTTATTTTGTTATCACTCATCAAACCTTCGTTATTGTAACTTAAAAAAGTGTATCTAAATTGTGCTTTTTTAATCAATTCTTCAAACGATTTTGCAACAGCATTTTTACTACAAAAATTAGATTTATGGTAAGAACGAAGTCCAGTTTTTCCTTTTGGTGTAAATTTGTCATATTTGGCAATAGTATTCAATAAATGATAATTTGCTCCATATTGTCTTGCATTGTATGGTGGGTCAAGATATAAAATATCACCACTGATTTTTTTTATCAACTCGTTGCTGTCTGCATTAAAAACTTTATGGTCGTGGTCGTTAATTACAAATTCTGCAGGTTCAACTGTCATTTCTTTCTGTGCAGATTTTTTAATGTGTTTAAGAAAAGCCCCATAAACCGAAGCCGTGTTTGCAACCTTATCGGCACTTTCTAACAACGAAGCCAACAAAAAATAATATTGATTGTCTGAAATTTGGTTTTCAATTTTCCAACTTTCAATTTTTTGTCTGACTGCATCAATTTTTTTTCCGTTGTATTCGGAAAAATATAATCGTTGTGCTTTCCCATTTTCCGAATATTCTTCAAATACAAACCCCTTAACTCCATTAAGTTCGTTGAGTTCGTCAATTAAATGTTGATACTCAAATGGTGTATGGTTTTCAATGTAATTTCTGTTTAAAACGAAACTGTAATATTCAATGTCGTTGCTGATGACTTGTTTTACTTCTGTTTTAAAATTTCTGCCAACAATTCCTGTTCCTGCAAATAGATCGCAGAAAATTTTATCAGTTAAATTTCTCCCAACAACTGAATAAACAGATTGTTTGATAAAATCAGAAAGTTTATTATCTAGTTTCGATTTAAATCATAACTTGAAAGTAATTCGATTAACCTTCCATAACAATTTATTTCGTTTGTTAGCTTAAAGTAAATTTCTGAAAGTGCATAAATTTTACCGATTGAATATTCAGTTATTGAAAAATTTTCTTTATTGATTACTTTACTAAAAATATTCTCATCAAAAAGAGAATCATTATATCCATTACTTGTGAAAATTTCATTGAATTGGTTTCTTATTTCATTTAATATAAATTCTCCAACACTATCATCTTCATATTCTTCAATTGATAATTTGGTATCAAAATACTCTTGATTGAAATATCTATGGAAAATATCGTATAATACTGTTTTAACAGTATAACGATTACTATTTCCATAAACATTTTTTATCTCATTCAACGTTGATTTGTCGATATTTATTGTGATTATCATAATTTAGCCTTGAAAAATATATTTTCTGTGATATTCAAGATACTCTTCTCTTCCTGTAATATCTAAATTTTCAATTATTTGATTTGGAAAAACATTTAGTTTGATAATATTCTCTTTTGAAAGCTTATTTGAAATCAGTATTTTTTTATCTGGTGTAAATGTAATTAGTCCATTTCCTTTATCAAAGAGTTTATCAAACAATGGAGAGAGTAGTATGCCGTTTTTTGAATTAACTCTTTCTTCATTATTACTATGCATCCAAGGTTTTATATGGCTTGCAACCAAAAGTCTTTTATCATCAATTCCTGTAATTGGACATTTTTTCATTTCTTTTAAAAGAACATTTCTGAAATATGATTGTCCCTGTCTTATTTTTTGCTGAACTATTTTTTCAGTTTGTTCAAATATTTTTGTTTTTATTTCTTGATTTTTTTTAAAGATAATTTCATCTTTTTCATTTACGGTAAAAAAACCTAAATCTTCTTTCTGAACTTTTTCCAAAAAATCTGAAAGAGCATAAACCCCTTTCCCAATTCTTGTGAATCTTGAATCTCTCTGTACTCTTTCTTGAATAGTCATATCAGGCGTTTTTCCTCTGATTTTTGACTTGTCTTTATAATTCCAAATTTGTTCATAAAGCAATTTAAGAGGTGCATAAAAACCGTTTTTAAGCATAACTTGTTCGATAGCCTCTGAGTATGTTAGATCTTCATCACTATGCATATTGACAACAACAAATTAATTTATTAAAAATATCTTTCAAATAGCTCCAAATTCCATTTTTGCCTAATTTCCCTTTATTTCCTTCAATGTTTTTGACAATTATTCCCTTTAATTTTACTCTAAAGTTGCGTTTTATTGCGTCCATTAAGTAAAACGAAAGCGGAATAACTTCACCATTTTTATAAACATCACCTACTACTAATGCAAAATACCTATTTTCTGCTAGATATTGTAGGGTATTTTTGCATACTTTCACAAAGGTATTTACAAAAGTTTTTAATTCACTAATTTTAGAAAGATCATTTGGATTATCAGTAAATTTCACAACATCCATATAAGGCGGGTGAAATAACACCAATTTTGCATTTTTTTCGTTTAAATCAAATAACCCTTTTTCAATTTCATTTTTTGTTTGTGTTTCATCTGTTACATCGCAATTATGAACTGAAAATTTTTTGTAAGAAGAATTAGCCATTTGAGAATTGACGTAGTCAATCATTTTTTTGTTGATATCTAAACCAATAAATTTTCTATTCAAACTTTCACATTCGAATAATGAAGTTCCACTTCCTAAAAAAACATCTAAAACCAAATCGTTTTCTTTTGTAAATCGTCTGATAAGTTGATTTGGGATTTGTGGAATGAAATTCCCATGATAAATATTTTTGTGTTTCCCGCTTTTATCTCGTTCATTGATAATCCATAACGAATTGACATCTATATCAAGTTGTTTCCAATTGTCAATATTTAAGTCGTTAAATGTCATTTTACAGACGAAATCTTTATTTTTTATTTTGCTTTAAAGATAGTAAAAATGTTTGTTCGTTGTTTTGGATTTTGGGAGAATTATTAAACTTTAACTATACTTAACAAAACGTTTTCAGGCTTGGCGTGCAGATGGAGCATAAAGCTAATTATTTTTCTTAAATTAGGCTCGTGATTCTACATTCAAATTTAAAAATTATTTGAACATCTCAAAAAAAATATCAGTAAGCCAAAAGTTTTGTGTCAGTTTTTTGGCTTACTTTAGGTAGGTTTTGATACTTTATTGTGGTGGGCTGGTATTTTTTAAAAATTAGCTTTTACCCCAATGTTAAAACTCAAAGGCATATTAGGTCTATAACCTTGAGGTAAGTTTGCAACGATGGCTTTATTATTTGTTAGGTTGTTGAGCAGTGTAAAAAGTGTAAAAGTTTTACTGATTTTATAGTTTGCTGATATATCTACGATTAAAAATCCTTCTAAGCTATTGATGTTTGCAAGACTAACCTCTTGTGCTGGAAATATTTCATCATCTTGCCCTGGTTTGACCCTTGTTTTGCCAGTGTATCGCCCAATAAGAGTCGCATCAAATTTTTTACTTTCAATACCTAAACTTGCTGTTAAGAGATGTGGGGTAATAAATGGAATTAAATCTCCCTCGTTAATTGTACCACTTCCCCAATCACCTCCACCATTTACAAATGTTTCCTGAAATTTAGCAGAAGTATAAGTATATGCTAATGTCAAAGGAAGTTTAATTTCATTTGCTGATTCTTTTTTATGCAATATATCATACGCTACACTCAGTTCAAGACCTTGTATTTTTGCATTACCAGCATTAAACATATCACCTGTACCTGCTCCTCCTCCCGAAACATTATCTGAACCCAAGATATTTGTATAATTATTTAAAAAAGCTGCTGCTTGTACATCTAAACCTTGCGTTTCATAACGGTATCCCAATTCGTAGTTTGTAGAAGATTCAACTTTTGCTTGCCCTGTGGTAGATGTAACTGATGGCATTCCTGGAGGCGAAAATCCTTTGTGTACTCCACCAAAAATACTCATTTCGTTATTGATTTCATAATTCAGACCTATTCCTGGCAAAAAGATTGATAGGTCATTTGTAGCAGTTTTCAATGCTGTTCCTAATCTTGCATTGTCATCATTTCCAAAGTTCTGAAAATCAAATTTTATTTTTTCGTATCTAACACCCGGGCTTAGTTTTAAGCCTTTATACTCTATATCATAAGTTAAATAAGCAGCCAAGCTATTGGCACTTCTTATTTGATTTTCTTGGTTACCTTTTACACCAGCCGTTGTCAGTATCATTATCCCGTTTGTAATGGTATACACCGAGCGAGTAGCATATCTATCAGCCTCATCAGTATGATACCTCACACCCATTTGGAGTTTATGAGCAATCTCCTTAGTAATGAAATAATAATTAGCATTTAATTGAACTCCTTTTGAAAAGTAAGTTCTTGCGGCACTTTGATAATCAATATTTCCAATGGCTTGCCCCGTCATAATATTATAGGCATCTTGTTGTGCAGTTGGGTTATTTAATATATTGTTGATACTCTGCCCACCAAAAGTATTCGCTCTCGCCCAATCCCTATATGTTTGTGAATAATAAGCAGTTGTGTTAATCGAAAACTTTTTTAGTGGAATAATGGAATGATTAAGTGATATATGCTGATGATTTATATACAAAATATCTTTTTGCGTTCCTGCGTATCTTCTCAAGGGGTTTTGTTGATAATCATCAAAAGTTAGCCCCAAATAGGTTTCATCGCCATTCTCGGTGCTATTTACAAACTTTAGTGTGAGGATTTGTGGGATTGATGCGTTTTCATTGGTATGCCAACTTAATTTTCCCATTACGTCTCTTCTATCAAAGCCTGTATTGCCTCCATTATCTATTTCTTTAAAACCATTGCTTGCTAATCGGTTTACTTCAAATACATAATTGAAATTCTTTCTGCTATCACCAATCCAAACTCTTTGCTGATTGGTATTAAAACTTCCATAAGATATTTGAGCAAAACCTTTAAAAGAGCTTGGTATGGGAGTTGAAAGTAAATTGACTGCTCCTCCAATCGTATAAGGTCCATATTTAATTTGACTACTTCCTTTCAAAACCTCAACGCCTTGCATACGGGCAAAGGTCGGAAAATAATAAGCCGAAGGGTCAGCATAAGGAGCAGGAGCAATTAAGATACCGTCTTCCATTAGCGTAATTTTGGTACTACGATTTACTGGTGTACCTCTCAAACCAATATTTGGTCTTAATCCAAAACCTTCCTCATCTCTAATGTTTACACCTGGCACCACTCGTAAAACATTGTTTATGTTAGGCTGATTGAGTTTTTCTAGTTGATGAATATTTATAGACTGTCCTGAACCAGGTATAGATTTACCCCTATTTCCAATAATTGTTACTTCGTCAAGTTCTTGTGTTTTTAGAGTATCTTGTATTGTTACCTGTTGAGCAGAGGCAGAAATGCCTAAAATCATAAGTGGTAATACTAAAATCTTATTCATTTTTTATTTTAATTTAGATTAAATATAAATTATTTGCAAAAATCTATATAAAATGAATAGCAAGTTTTAGTATAAAGAAATAAAGTTTTAGTTATTGGCAATAATTACTTTTGTCTGTTCTGAAGGGGTAATACCAAAATAATTTTTGTAGGCTTGGCTAAAGCTACTCAATGAAGCATAACCTACGGTAGCCGCTATTTCAGTAATATTTTGAGAGGAGTTTTCAAGCAAATATTTTGCTTTTATCATTCTGTTTTCTTGTATAAACTCAAATATGGTTTGGCTGAAAACCTCTTTAAAGCCTTTTTTTAGATAACATTGATTTGTACCTACTACATTTGCAATGATAGGTATCGTAATTCTTTCGGCTAAGTTATCAATGATATAATTTTTAGCCATCAGCATCTTTTCAGTATCTGTGGGTTTGTTTAAAACCGTGCAAGCATCACAACCCGACTGAAAAAACGGGCTGTTTTTTTGGGTTTGGCAGAGTAGAGATAAAATGGTACTTTCTAAGAATATTTTCCTATAAATGCCCCTTAGCTCACAATTTATCAACTCTAAAAGTTTTGTTTGAGTTTTACAACAAATACTTTGCTTCTTACTATTGATAGGAAGAACTTCATTGTACTTTTCAAAATATGTTTTTAAAATTCTCACCTTGATTAAATAACTATTGTCAGCCAAATCAAATAGACAGTCCTTAGCAAATAATCCAAAGGTCAAAAAAATATATGAGTGATCTTGTGTCGTAACACAAAAAGAGCTGTCAATATCTGTTTTTTGAGATATGTCTAAATAAATAAAATCGTTTACCAATGTCATTTTGCAAAGTTAGCAATTTATTTGGGTGTACTGGTTTGATTATTTAAGCGAAAGATTTTTTTGTAATTTCAGCAAATACCTTGTTGAGCGAAGTGCAAGTAATTTTACATTCGCAGTGAAAAATACTAAATTGTTCATAAATTTGTTCTGTTTTCTGGTAAATACATTGCAAAATAAACCTCCCAAACAAATAAAAATTTGTGTCTATCTGCTAAAATTTGTTTCCATCTTTTTTATCTTACTACTTTAATAAAAAAACTTAACAACTCCTCCGTTTTTTCCACAGATACTGGTATCTCTACTTTATTGCTAAGCGATACAAAGCCGCCATTTGATTTGCCATAGCTTTCTATATAATTGGTATTGATGATATATGACTTATGACAACGCAGAAAAATATTAAAGTTTTTGAGTGATTCCTCAAAGTTTTTTAATAAGCGACTGGTTATCAGGCTTTTTCCATTTGTGAGTATCAGTAATGTATAAGTATTTTCAGCTTTTAAATACAAAATATCATTGATAGCTACCATCTGCAAACTATTTCCGTCAGGAATAGCTATTTTTGCGTCTGTATAGCTTGGGCTCATAGCAATTTTAGGGTTTCTCTTATAAAAACGTTTGATAGCACTTTCCAGCTCTTCAGGGTCTATGGGCTTTAATAGATAATCTATGGCGGGCGTTTTGAAAGCCTGAATAGCATATTGGTCGTAGGCGGTAGTAAATATAATTGAAAAGTCTATTTCTTCTATATCAAAAAAATTTACTATTTCCAGCCCTTTATATTTGGGCATTTCTATATCTAAAAAGACTAAGTCGGGCTTTAGTTTTCGTATAGCAATGATACCTGAAGGCAAATCATCGCATATTTTTAGGACTTCTATCTTTGGACTAATAGTTTGTAGAAGCTCATTAAGATAAATTTGAGCCCCTTCTTCATCTTCAATTATAACTACTTTTATAGACATAGTATTTGTATTGATTTAGAGTTCTACACTTATCAAAACCTCTGTACCTGTACCCGCTTCTGTATCAATATCTGTATAATTGATATTGATTTTGTAACGACTTTTATTGAGGAGCATTATACGCTCAAAATTAGCTTTTGTCGCAAAGGAATTACTTTTAAAAGAGCTTTCCTGCCTTATTTTTTGAGCTTTTTTTCTTCCTATACCATTATCTGAGATGCGACAAACAAGGATATTTTTATCGTTTAGGTAAAATTCCACCATCAGTTTTTTAGGCTTATCGCTATGGCTCAATCCGTGAATAATGGCATTTTCTACATAAGGTTGTATGAGCATTGTTGGGATATGCAGACTTTCCATAGGCAAGGCTTTATCTATTTTTAATTCGTAGTTTAGGTCTTTAAACCTCATTTTTTGAAGTTCTAAGTAAAGGCTCAGGGTTTCTATTTCTTCGGATAGTGTAATATTTTCTCTTTCTGAAAACTCAAGAATGTTCCGAGTAAGTTTGGAAAGTTTTGCTAAATACTTAGAAGCTAAAGTAGCTTCTTTCGTGATAATAAATGATTGAATATTATTGATAGCATTGAAGAAAAAATGAGGGTTCATTTGTGATTTAATGAGCTGTAATTTAGCATCTTGCAGTTTATTTTCGAGAGAAAGTTTTTCTATTTTTTCCCTATTTAATTTCCTTATTTTCAATATTTTGTAGTAATATATAAGACTGGCAGTAAGGGCTATCAATAGGCTGCTGAGAGCAAAAAACCAATTTCTTTTCCATATTGGGGGCATAATTTCAAATTTTATATTTTCTCCCTGAGCCACTATTTTCTTTGTGCTTTTTTCCATAATACTTATACCTATTTCATAGACCCCATCTGATAGTTTGGGTAGATAAATGGTATCTTTATAGATATTTAAAGGATATTTTTTTTGATTGATAGTATAAAAATATTCAAAACTTCCAGTATTGAAGTTCAGTAGTTGATAGACAATTTTGAGTGTTTCAACTGTATGTGGTATGATTGAAAATTCTTGTATGCTATGCTCTTGCTGATTCAATAATAAAGATTTGATATATATATATGGTTGTTGTGAATTGCTCATTTCGGGTACTGATAAAGGCATTTTTATGAGTTTATCCTCTGTAATTACAAATATTTGTTCGTTAAGTATCTCAAAATCAATAATTTTATCAGACTCCCTAAAACTGTGTAATAGTTTTAATTTTTCATTTTCTAAAAAATATAAATGGTTTGCATCAGCCATATATAAGCGATTATTATAGGTTTTTATACTTTTGAAAACAGGTGAAAACTGATAAAAAGATAGCTGTTCATCTTCAACTTTAAATAAACGCCCCCGATTATCAAGAGCAAAAAAGCTATTCTGTATAGTCACTATTTTTTCAATAAAAATTCTATTTTTATCATATAATATTTCTTTTCTTTTATTATTTTTGTAGAGAAAAAGCCCCTTATTAGTCGCCAACAAGATATGTTTGACTTGATTGGTAGCGATTGCTTTCGCTCTAATACTTTTTTGTAGGGCTGTTGTTGCCTTAAGTGTTTCCTTCTCTAAATCCTGAAAAACTATCAAACCAGCCAAGCCTGTTGCAGCAAAAGCAAATTCATTGTCAGAAACTTTGCAGATACTTTTTACGGCAGTGAGGTATTTTTTTATGGGCTTATTTTTTTGTTGGATATACAGACCATCTCCTGTAAAAAAGTTATAGGCATTGTATTCGTTGAAGTTTAGGTAATAAATAGGATGTTTTTCCTTGGTATCAAAATGGAGCTTAGTAGTCAAATCTTCTGTGTGTTCTAGTACTTTGCCCGATTGTGTACCCGTATAAATTTTATTATTTTTCTTAGAAATAGAAGAAAACTTATCTTGCTCAAGCTGATAAGCTATTTTATTCAAATTTTCTATCACAAATAAACCTTCATCTGGAGAGGCAACCCAAACATTACCATTCTTATCTGCTGTAAGACTTGATACATTTTTATTTTTCATAAAATAATGTTGTCTCTTAGAGGGCTTTAGCGTAGTATCATAGCTGAAAATCCCCAGAGATGTCATTAGCCAATATTCATTATCTACACGATACACATTTCTAAGGGGGGCTTTAAGTTCTAAAAAGCTACAGTTGATACTATCAGCCTTTAGTACGCAAAACGTGGGTTGCAGGCTTGCCCTATCAGTAATTATTATTTCTGATTCGCTCAAAATAAAAATGGAAGAGTTAAAAGTATTTGGCAACTGATACGCTTTTTCTATTTTTTGAGAAATAAAATGATAGATGAAGATTTCGTTTGATGTACCAAAAAATATAGCATCTCCCAAGTTATGAACAAATAGCATATCTTTTTTTGCATAAACGACATCAGACTGAAAAGTCTGGGTATTGATTTTCTCTAAACCTTTGTCCGTTACTATAAATAAAAAATTTTTATGTATTGCATAGGGCTTGTAAGAAGAACTCTCCTCTGTGGGTAACCTATAGATACTATCTTTTTGTGTATCAACAAAGAAATAATAGCCATCAAAAGTTTCATACCAAATCCTACCTTCTTGGTCTTCTTTGATAAGAGAGCCAACAGAAGAATAAGCCTCTTCTATGAAATACGACTTAAAATTAATGCCGTTGTAGCGTGCAAGCCCTTTCTGAGAGGCAAGCCACAGAAAGCCCTTCGTATCTCTGAATATGTCATAGATATTTTTACTAGGCAAAGCATTGATAACGGGAATGCTTTCATAGAAAACGTCTTGTCCTCTTGAAATGAAAGCACAGAAATAAAGCACTATAAAAATATGAAGTCTCAAGATATTTTAGTTGATGATATTTTTTCACAAAAATAAAACTAAAGCAGCTAAAAAAAATAGTTTTCACTAACCCAAAGTGGGGTTTCACTTAATTGGCTATTTCAGAGTTCTTACTCAATATATACTTTTACAATGTAATGTAATTTAATTAAAATCCAAATACTATGATGAAAAGAATACTTCTCCTCGGTGCCTTCTGTACAGGCTTGTTTTTTTCGGAAAGTGCCAACGCACAAATACGAACTTCTTTTGGGACAATAAAATTAAAAAAGAAAAAAGGGGAAAAAGGTGGAGACGAAAACAACACCACTGAAGCCAAAAAAGATACCAAAAAGAATTCTAAAAAAACTCAAATTGAACGTCTTGATGACTTTTTGGCATCTGTAAAGTTTGACCCTGCCACGCCTGTTGCCAATGAAGGTTGGAGTAAGGGTGAGCCTATCAAAGATACAGAAAAAATGTCTGGCGACTACTACATTTGGTTTCCTCTTACCAATCGACTTGAAAAAGTATGGTTGCGTTGGAACAACTACACTTACAACAGTGATAGTAAGACCTTCCCTGGTATGCTCTTAGTGGCAAGCATCTGGGCAAAAGACGCAGGAAATTCAATCGTATCCATAGACTTTCAGGCAAGAGACAATTATATGTTTTCCAAAGAACGTATGATCTTCGCAGGTGACGACAAAGAACTTAACAAAGACATCATGCAGTATATTATGTTGAAAAACGGCTTGTTTGTAGGAAATGTGCCTATTCAACTCACCAAGCCAAACGACATACCTTCTTGGAAAATGATTTATAAAAAATATGATTCTGATGAAAATAAGCCTAATTTTGAAGAAGCTCAAGTAGATATGTTTTTCGAAAAAGAACGCCATTCGCTTTTTTTCTTAGCTAAAGATAAAAAACTATTTGAGGGCTTGACTTGGGAAAAAGTCTTTAACGACATCAAGACGGAATATGACCCTTATGAATTTTCTATCAAACAACGCCACTATGCAGGGATACTAATGCCGAGACAGCCACATAGCACCAGCAATGACCTTTACAAGGACAAAGCCTCTTATCGTGCTGCCAAAGCAGGTATGCAAGCCCACTTTGATGCCACTAGCAAATCCAAAGTCTTATTTGGCTATGCCGACGATAGAGGTTGGCAAACAATTACTAATAAATCAACGGGAAGAATTACACACCAAGTAGGCTATTATTGGATGGTTGTTGAACGCCCAGACGAATACACGAGACAAAAATTAGTGCCTAAATACGAACTCATGGGAGCAATTATGATACGTAATTACAATGGTAGTGGCTACGATAAGCCCTACTACAAGGATTTCACTACCAACCAAAAAACATTATCACAAGAGGATATTGCTGCCATTAAGGCTATCGCAGTAGAAAAATAATTTCCTCTTTCTACAAATTTTTAGCCCCTAATAAAATACAAAATATATGAAAAAAACAGCAAAATATTTTTTCCACATACTACTTGCTGCTACCTTTTTTGTGGCTTGTAGCAAAAAAAGTGAAGATACTCCCACCCCTATCGTGCCTACCAATATTACCGTTGATAACTTTGAAACAAGTATCAACGAGAACCCAAATAATGGGGCAACAATCGGCTCGATTACAGCAAGTAGCAACCAAGGGACGCTCAATTTTGCGTTAAGCAATCAGAATCCGGCGGGGGCTTTATCTATCAATGCCAATACAGGCGAAATTAGTGTGGCTGATGCCAGTCTTTTTGACTATGAAACTCGCAAAAGTATTACAGCAACCATTACAGCAAGCGTGGATACCACAAGTCGTTCTGCTACTATCACCATTAACCTAAATGATTTGTACGATTCTGGGGTAGCTTTTGATGCCATCATAGAGCATTGGAAGTTTGATGGAGATTTTATAGGGGCTATTGATAATACCCGTCAATTACAGCAAGGTGATGCAAGTAATCCTGTGGGCACAACTACAGACCGTTTTGGTAATGCTAATAAAGCCTTAGAAGTTGGTACAGATGGCGAGTATCTTTCTATTACCAATATGCCTTTGGTAGCTGGTAACAACGCAAGAGCCGTGTCTTTTTGGGTAAAAAAGCCCGTAAATGCTCCTGGTTTTATGGAGATTTTTCATTACGGAAATGATAGTTCTAACGAAATTTTCAGTTGTATGTACGCCCAAGAAGATGCCAATTACTATGGTTTCCGAAGAAATTCGAGTGGTAGTGGAATCACTTATAGGACGACTATGCCCACAGATACTTGGCAGCATGTTGTCATTAACTATAGCCCCACTACTGCCACACTATTCGTAAATGGAACTAATGTAAGTAGCGTTATTTTCTCATCAACGGGGCTCGACACACCTGCCAACGGAACACTGAAAATAGGAACAGGTTTGGGAGCACTGACACATCTTGGCTTTGCCTTAGATGACCTTATATTTTACAACAGAGCACTAAGCGAAGCAGAAATTACAGAATTATCACAAAATTAGTTGATTCAGAAAGAAAGTCTTATAGATTATCTATAAGGCTTTCTAAATCTTATTTTTTCAAAATTTGCATCATAGAGCCACATTTGGAGCATTTATGCAAATCTGTGTTGTTATTGAATTTGGCAAAAGCCTCAGGTAATTGCTTCTCAATATTGGTGAGTTTGAAGTATTCTTCGTGAAGTTTGTTTCCACAATTTTGGCAATACCATTGGAATCCATCTATATCCTGCTCTTTACGGCGTTCTTCTATAACTAAACCCACCGTTCCTGCGGGGCGTTGTGGCGAATGAGGTATTTTTGCATTGAGTAAGTAAATTTCTCCTTCTTTTATCTCTACATCTCTAAAAATGCCATTTTCTATGATTTTAAGTACAATATCTCCTTTTACTTGGTAAAAAAACTCAGGGGTTTCGTTGTAGTGATAATCCACACGGTTATTAGGACCTCCTACTACCATCACAATCATATCTCCATTGGGATAGACCTCTTTATTACCCACAGGCGGCTTTAAGAACTCCTGATGCTCATCTATCCAGTTTCTCAAATTCAGTACGTTTATTTTCGTCATAACGTTGTTTTATTTTAGTTCTCCAATTTACAAAAATCTACCTTTGCAACAAAAACGTTCCCGTTTTTTTTAATTGCTTGCCTAAAAAATCTTCTACTGAACATACATACATATATACGCCTGCGGGCATCATTTTTCCACTGAAGCTACCATCCCAACCT
Source organism: Thermonemataceae bacterium (assembly GCA_033762275.1). Lineage (GTDB taxonomy): Bacteria > Bacteroidota > Bacteroidia > Cytophagales > Thermonemataceae > Raineya. The sequence goes on from JANRLU010000084.1 coordinate 17,194, forward strand.
TCTCCCAAAACCGAAGACTCAAATAATTTCTGCCCATTCAGCGTAAATATTTCTAATTGTAAAGTTTTGATAAATAAGCCTTTTGCTGTAAAAATATCGTTCAAATTATCGCCATTGGGTGTAAAAGCCTCTGGTAAAAAAAACTTAGCAGGTCTTTCTATGCGAATCGTATTGGAAAAATACTCACCCGAAGCAGTTTGAGCTAAGATTTTATATTGTACTACTTGGTTTTCTTTATCTACCCGTGTATCCAAATAATTTGTATTTGTACCCGCAGAAAAATTATCTATTGCTCCTGCTATTCCGTTTAGTTTCACAACCTGATAAGCTATAACTTCTTCATTATCAGAGTTTTTATAAGGATTCCAAGTAAGGTGATACTCTTGTGGGCTTGGTTCGCTCCAAGATAAAATCATAGGGCAAACAGTTTGAGAAAATAACGTTTGAACTCCACAAGAAGTGATATTATCAACAGTATAACAGTTTTTATCAAGGTTTGTGCCTAAATTATACTCCAAATTACTGGTGTTAGCAACACTTTGCCCGTTCAGTCGGATTTGGTAGTTTCTGAATTCTTCTTCAGCTCTTTGTGGGTCTTTCCAAGATATTTTCAAAGTATTATCTGCTTCAAAAGAAGCGTTAAGCCCCTTTACCTCTAAAGGTAAAGTATACGAAAGAAAAGTTTGGTTAAAGTTATAGAGATTGTTGCAAGCGTCTTTTAAAAGAATTTGAACTTGATAGCTATTGCCAAGCGTGTTTAACTCGCTTACTTCCCAAAGAAAATTTTGCAGTTTTTCTTTCTCTACAACTTTGAGTAGCTGTGGGGCATCTGTATTTTTTTTGAGCCAAATTTCATAACGCAAATCAGGGGAAGTTTCGGTTATCTTGATAGTTATTTTTCCGTTGCAAGCTGAATTTGGAAAAGATTTTTCAGCCCCTAAAGTAGCAGCCAAAGAGCTTAAATCATTGAAAATAAGCAAATTGGCTGTTGTATCAGCATTGATACCTGTATCAAACCCCCCCGAACCTGTTAGGTCGTGCTCGCCTACTATGTTGATATTATAGGTGTTAGAGCTAGGATATGTATAAAGTAGAGGGTTATTGCTGGGATAAATATAGTCTGTATGTCCATTACCAAAATTTACTTTGTAACGTGTATAAGGGGCAAATTCAGTAATTTTAACTTTTATTTGTTTGTTGTTACAACGCTCTAATAAGACTTTTGGCTTCGGAGTAGGTAATACCTGCACATAATTTTCACGTGTTACGCTATCACCTTGCCCGCCCAAAGCATCTATTTTATTTCCATAAAAACGAACTGTAAAAACTCCCGTTTCGGTGTAAGTATTTGTATTAGAGATAGATATTGGTAAATTTGGAGCAAATCGATACCTACGTGGAGCCACTGAGGAAGGTTTAAAATCTGTACAATTTGCGTCATTCATTGTAATAGGCTTGCCAAGGCATACTTTTACTTGCGAAATTGCTGGCGGATACCCATCAGCAAAGAAACAAGCTGTTTGGGCGAAAAGACTTTTGCCTCCCAAATAAAATATCGTAAGAAAGAAAAAAAAAAGGTTTTTCATAAAAATTAAAGGTTTTGCCACCACAACAAAGCCTCATCTTCTTTGGCTCTCATTTCTTGCTCTTGTGTTTTATTCTTGTCTTTATAGCCGAGCAAGTGTAAAACGCCGTGTATAAGTACTCTGCGAAGTTCTTGCTCAAAATCTATCTGCAAATTCTGTGCATTTTCTTTCACTCGCTCCACACTGATAAAAATATCGCTCTCCAACACTCCTTTTTTTTCGGCATTATCAAAAGTGATAATATCGGTATAAGTATCGTGATTGAGGTATTCTTGGTTGATTTGGAGCAAATACGCATCATCACAAAAAATAAAATTAATTTATTTAATTTTTTGCCCGTGCTTTTCTACACTTGTCTTTATCCATTTTTTTAACTTTAAATTTTGAGTTATTTTGAAATGAATATTTTCATAAAAAAAATGAATCGCCATAGTATTTTATTTTAAACAGAGCTATAAATATGAAGCTTATAGCTCTGATACTTGAACCTTAACGTGTAGCATTTTGGAAATTCTGCCTGTATCTTGTGTAAAGTTGTTTGTACTTATCGGCTTCGGGCTTCTTATACTCCTCCAATGTACGGGCAAAAATCCCCGTGATAAAAATGCTATGCGAAATTTTGCTATTATCTCTGAGGCTTATGTTTTCACTTTCCTCAAAATATTTCATGGTAAGTTGTACTTGTTTGCCAATTTTTTGATACAATTCAGTGGCTATCTTTTCCTCACCTACCTCAAAAAGCAAGGGAACTAATTGAGCTACATATACATCATAAGGCACGGCTTCAATGGGGATTTTCTTCAAGAAATAAAGCATAATTTCTTTTGCTTTATCTTTTTTACCCTCCTCTATCAATACTCGGGCTGTTTCAAAGCAGTGCTCACGAGCTTGAGAAATAAACCCTTGATAGTCTTCGGTATAATACACATTCGGATTATCCAGATTTCGCCAATACATTTTTCTTACGATTTCCTTACCTTTAAACTGATGCTTTTTCTCTTTGGTAAGGAGTTGATAGGTTAAATCTGCATTTGCAAACATTTCTCTGTCTTTTTCTGTAGTTAACCCTACAGGTACAGGCAGCAATCTATAAGCCAAACCTTCTATTTGCATATAGGCTTTTAATCCTAAGTAGTCATCAGCACCAAGTTGCGGAGCAAAATAAATAGGGCGTTTCCAATGGTTATTAGCAATAATATCCAACATAATTAACTCATCTTTATCTATACTTTTACCTGGTAACTGCCAATACATAGGGTATTTGAGCAAAGTATCCGTATTGGGAGGCAGAAAACCCGCTTTTTTGATGTAATCTACATCTTTTGTAATATCTAAAAGTAGTTTTTGAGAAGGGATAATGGAGTTTACGTCTCCATCATCACCTACCAACTGCGTAAATTTATTGCCTTTTCTGAGTAAATCTAAAAACAAAGGTAATTCTACCCCCTCTTCAAAGAGTTTTTTGGATTGCTCTTCGGGCATATAAGGATTTTTATAGACGTACACGACATCATTTGTCCCTGCACGATATTGGGGTTCATCAAAAGTGATAGGCAAGGGGTCTGAGTCGTAGGCGGCAAGTTTCATTTGTGAGATATACCAATCTGTACCCAGAAGGCTTGTATTACACACCCTTACATCTGTTCGGAAGCCTTCCACTTCTTGTACATACCACAGAGGGAAAGTGTCATTATCGCCGCCCGTGAAAAGAATGGCATTGGGTTCGCAAGAATTGAGCAAGTTACGAGCAGAATCAACAGAATAATATCTTTTGGAGCGGTTGTGGTCGTCCCAACCTTGCTGCAACATCAAAAATACGCAGGCTACTCCAAGAAGTGAAGAAATACCCAAAGCCACAGGGTTTTTGTAAGACACATCAGGCATTTTTTCAGCTTCCAAAGTCTTTTTGGTTAGCATAGCCTCTATTCCTTCTATCAAACCCAAAACACCAAAAGCTATCCAGATAGCAAAAGCATAAAAAGAGCCTACATAGATGTAATCTCTTTCACGAGGCTCTATAGGCGGCGAGTTGAGGTAAATAATAAGAGCTATCCCCGTAAGTAGGAAAAGCAAGGCAATAACGCCAAATGTTTGTTTATTTCTGAAATAATTGAAAAATATACCTAAAATCCCCAATAAAAGCGGAATGGCAAAAAATTGGTTGCGAGCCTTATTTTTGGCTAAATAGTCGGGGAGGTCGGCTCCTGAACCTAAAAATAGAACGCCTGCATCTTTTATATCACTTTGTCTGCCAATAAAATTCCAACCGAAATAACGCCAATACATGTGCCCAAGTTGGTGCGTAAAGAGAAATTTGATGTTGTGGTACATCGTGGGTGTTTCATCTGCTTCCAGACCTAAATAGCTTCTGTATAGCTGAACGTGCAGGCGGTCGGGGCTATAAATACGAGGTAAAAGCATCATTCTTGTACCATCATCATATACGGGCTCTTTGGTATAGCGATAAACTACATATTTGCCTTGTTTTTTATCTTTAGTGTAAATGGGTTTATCATTTTTGTAACCAGAAGGGAGTTCTGTAAAAATAGGTCCGAAAAGTAGCGGACGACTCCCATACTGCTCACGATTAAGGTAGGAAATCAGAGAAACCAAATCTTCAGGATTATTTTCATCTATGGGCGGGTTGTAAGCCGAGCGAATCAAGATAATACCATAAGAAGCATATCCGATAAGCACCAATACAAAACTAAGCATAGAAATATTGAGTAATACTTTCTGCTTTTTGATAGAATACAATATCCCACCAATAACTGCCCCAAAAATGAGAAGAGCAAAGAAAATAACACCACTATTGAAGGGTAGCCCCAAATTATTCACAAAAAATACTTCTATTTTCTTTGCCAATGTTGGAATACCAGGTATAAGCCAAATCAGGAATAATAAAATAGCAGAACCCGCCAGAATGGCAATTATTGTACCTTTTAATGTTATCTTTTCATATTTTTTGAAGTAATAAATCATTGCAAGAGCAGGAATTGTAAGCAGATTGAGTGGGTGCACACCAATGGAAAGCCCTATCAAGTAAGCAATCAGTAGCAACCAGCGATTTTCTGTTTGCTCATCTTTGATAGTATCCCATTTAAGCATTGCCCAAAAAATAAAAGCTGTCAGGAAAGAAGACATCGCATACACTTCCGCCTCTACTGCCGAAAACCAAAAAGAATCTGAAAAGGCATAAGCCAAAGCTCCTACAGCACTTGCTATCATGATGCTATGGCTTTGGGCTTTGGTAGGCTCAAAGTCAGCTTGTTTGGATTTGAAAAATTTGAGAGCCAACAGAGCTATACTCCAATACAAAAATAAAATAGTAAAACCACTACTCAAAGCAGAAGAAACATTTATCATGTATGCAACTTGCGTGGCATCTGGGGCAAGCATCGCAAAGGCTCGGTTCATTAGTAAGAAAAAGGGCGTACCTGGCGGATGAGGAATTTCTAACTTTGCTGACGTAGCAATAAACTCCCCACAATCCCAAAAACTTGCCGTAGGCTCTAAGGTTAGGAGATACACCGCTGTAGCCATCACAAAAGCTATCCAGCCAAAAAT
>JANRLU010000085.1:0-16203 GCA_033762275.1 Thermonemataceae bacterium
CCGCCATAACGCCAAACCGATGTTGGCAGCTGTGGTTTTTTCCGTCCGTTCGTATTTGTCTGTCAGGTTTGGTGTGTCGGCAGATTTAATTTTTTGCGAAGCGTGGAAAGATTTTTTTGTTTTTTCTGTCGTGCGTTGGAAAAAGCAAGCTCTTTTGCAAACTTTGGCTTGTGTGTCGCCTTGTGCGGTTTGCAAATGTGCTTGCTTTTAGCGTTGGTTTGTCAAAATTTCATTCGTTGTATTCGTACTGCGTTTAAGATTGCCAATAATGCTACACCTACATCGGCAAAAACGGCTTCCCACATTGTTGCCAAGCCACCTGCACCAAGTATTAAAACAATTCCTTTTACTACAAATGCCAATGTGATATTTTGCCAAACAATTTTCTTTGTCTGTTTACCGATATTGATTGCCATAGGTATTTTACTCGGCTTGTCGTCTTGTATTACTACGTCTGCTGTTTCAATGGTGGCATCGCTACCTAAACCGCCCATTGCAATACCGACATCACTTAACGCTACAACAGGTGCATCATTTACACCGTCTCCGACAAAGGCAACGGTTTCATTTTTGGCTTTGATTTCTTTTACCTTGCTTACTTTGTCTTCGGGCAACAAGTCGCCAAAAGCGTTTGCAATTCCTAATTGTTCGGCAACAAATTTCACAACCGAACTTTTGTCGCCACTCAACATTGTCGGTTTTACGTTGAGCATTTTCAGCTTGTCAATGGTATTTTGTGAGTCTTGTTTTATGCTGTCGGCAACTGTAAGATAACCTACAAATTTGTTGTCGTAAGCAACGGCAATTATGGTGTAAACAATTTTACTTACATCAACATCGTGCTGAATGTTAAACTTGTTCATCAATTTGAAATTTCCTACTAATAATTGTTTTCCGTTTACTTCGGCTTTCAGTCCGTGTCCTGCAATTTCTTCGGTGTTTTCTAATTTGATTTCATTATTTGTTTTGCCAACATATTCGTGAATGGCAGTTGCTACGGGGTGCGTACTCAATCGTTCCAAAGCGTCCACCATTTGTAGCATTTCTGTTTGATTAAATGCTTTGTCAAAAACTACTTCCTGCACTTTGAAAACGCCCTCTGTCATTGTTCCTGTTTTATCCATTACTACGTTTTGGATATTGGCAAGTACATCTAAAAAGTTACTTCCTTTAAACAAAATACCGTTTTTACTTGCTGCACCAATGCCACCGAAATAACCCAACGGAATGGAAATAACCAACGCACAAGGGCAAGAAATTACCAAGAAAACCAAAGCCCTGTACAACCAATCTGTAAACTGATAATCTGCCACAAAAAAGTAAGGAAGCAAACAAATGGCAACGGCTAACAACACTACTATTGGTGTGTAGATTTTTGCAAACTTGCGGATAAACAATTCCGTAGGTGCTTTTTGTGAAGTGGCATTTTGTACCAATTCTAAAATTTTACTCAACTTACTATCGGTGTATGCTGTGGTAACTTCTATCTGTGCAACGGTGTTTAGGTTTATCATTCCTGCCAAAACTGTTTCGCCTTTGGCTTTGGTATCGGGTTTGCTTTCGCCTGTTAAAGCTGCGGTGTTAAATGATGCTGTTTCGGATAACAAAACTCCGTCTAATCCCAATTTTTCGCCCGATTTTAATTGTATGATTTCGCCAATGTTTACGCTTTCTGCCTTTACGGTTTGGGGTTGGTTGTTTCGCAAAACGGTTACTTCATCGGGTCTTTGGTCAAGCAAAGATTTGATATTTGCTTTTGCTCTTTTTACCGCCAATGTCTGAAACACTTCGCCAACAGCATAAAACAACATTACGGCTACGCCCTCCGGATATTCGCCAATGGCAAACGCTCCGATTGTGGCAATGCTCATCAACAGAAATTCGGAAAATATCTCGCCTTTGGCAATGCTTTCAACGGCTTCTTTGATTACAGGAAACCCAACAGGAATATAAGCCACCACATACCAAACAATCCTTACCAAACCTGTAAACCATTCTGGTTTTAGGAAATTGTCTAAATAAACGGCAACAAGCAATAGCACCAATGAAATAATGCTTGGCAAAAACACTTTGAAAAGGTTGCTATCACTGTGGCTGTGGTCGTGTCCGTCATCATCGCTATGGTCGTGTTGATGCTTTTCTTTTATCAACTCTTTTGCACCTGCATTGGTGTAAATTTTTTCTTCCTGTGTGCAACAAAGCTGCTTACCTTGTACATTGTAAATATGCTTGTGATTTTTATCTGTATTTATCATTGCTTTTAATTTTTAATGATTGTGTCCTCCTGTGTTAGATAATTTGGCATTGACAAAAAATGCTCCTTTGATTACAATTTGAGCATTGGCAGGAATGTCCTGTACAAAAGTTATTGCGGTGTAGCCCATATTGGAAACGCCTTTTACAACTTCTATCTTTTCAAAATTGATGTTGCCGTTTTCTTCATCACTGTGTTTATGGTCTTCACTTTCGTGGTTGTGTTCTTCGCTTTCTTCTTCGTGATGTTCTTCCGCTTTTTTATCGGTAACAACAAAAATGTAGTCTTTACCGTCTGCGTTTACGATTGCTTCATTGGGTACGGCAGGTGTTAGGGCATTGTTCAAACTCACAATTCCTGTAATGTTCATTCCGTCAATCAAACCTGCTTTGTTTCCTGTAACGGTGCAATGCACGGCTATGGTTTTGCTCTCGTTTTCAAATGACGAACCAATGCTAAACACCTTTGCATCGTATTCATTTGCAGGATTATTGGTTAAAGTAAAATGAATGATTTGCCCGACTTTCAAAAGCGGTAAATCTTTTTCAAAAACCTGTAAATCCAAATGCAATGAACTGTTATCTACGATTTCGGCAACAGGCGAAGAAACATCTACATAACTGCCAATCTTTGCAAACAAATTGCTTATTGTTCCATTCAACGGACTTGTAACTACCAATGCAGATTTCAAGTTGCTGTTTGATACCGAATTTGGATTGATGCCCATTAGCTGTATTTGCTGTTGCAATGATGCTTTTCGGGTGCGAAGCGTATTGAGTTCTGCCGTTGCGTTTTGCAGATTTTTCAAAGCTCCTGCGTTTCCTGCATTGAGTTCATTTTGGCGTTGTACTTCCTGTTCTGCAAAAGTGATTTTACTGCCAATAGTCAAATATTCTTCCTGCAACTGTATAAACTGCGGATTGGCAATCGTAGCAATTACCTGTCCTTTCTTTACATAATCGCCAATTTGCACATTCAGCGTTTTGATAACTCCACCATACAAAGAAGTGGCATTTGCTTTGTTGTTGTTTGGAACTTTAAGCATACCATTTGCCTTTATAGTGGCTGTGAGTTCCTTGTTTTCTACTTTGCCCAACGTGATGCCAACGGCTTTTATCTGCTCTTGTGTAAGCGTGGCAATGGTTGGCGTTTCTTCTTCGTGGTTGTGTCCGTCAGAAGTACCTGTTTCTTTTGTATTTTCGTCATTATGCGAATGATTGTCTTTGCTACCGCAACTGCTTATCACAAGCAAAGTGCATAGTGCCAAAGGAAAAACGATTGAATTTTTTATATTGAATTTCATACCGAATTATTGATTGATTATTGAATAAATATTGATGACCGATTGATTGACCTGCTGAATACTTTTTAGGTAATTCAACTGAATGTCTGTTGCCGTTTGCAAAGCATACAAATACTCCACATAGCTTATATCGCCTGTGCGATAACCTAATTGAGCCGATGAAACAATATCGTTTGCATTAGGCAAGGCTTGTTGCTGATAGTAATTGAACTCCTGCAAATCCTGCTGATACTGCTGTATGGCATTTTGAAACTGTGTTTCCAACAAAATTTGCTGTTGCTTGGTGTTGGCTTCAATGGCTTGTTTTTGATAGTCCAAAGATTTTATCCTTGCTTTTGTAGCTCCGAAAGTCAAAGGAATAGAAACACCAACGCTTACATAACTGAACCGATTGCCCGAATTAAAATACTGCTCCTGTCCGTTTATAGTTTGAAAACCTATTAAAGACTGATTAGTGTAACCAATCGTAAAATCGGGCAAACCCTGTGCTTTCTCTACCTTTTTTGTTTGTTCTGCAATGATTATATCTTGATACAACGCCTTAATTGTCGGGTGGTTTGCAATGGCTGTGCTGTCTAACAAAGTGCTTACCTGCAAAGGCTTAAAATCTGTATCATTGGCAACTTCAAACGGTTCTTTTGTATTCATCAATGCCTGTAAATTTTGATAAGCATTATTGAGATAAACTCCATTTTGTTTCAGCAATAAATTGATTTCGCCTTGCTTGGCTTGTGCTGTACTGATTTCTACTTTTTTGGTGTCGCCTGTTTTGTAACGCAGTTCTGCCACTTTGATAAAATCATTGTACATACTGTCTAAATGCAATAATTGCTTTTGATTGTTTTGCAAATACTGTATTTGATAAAAATAAGTACGCACTTGGTTTTTTAATTCAATGGCAGATATTTCACTTTGCAATTCGCTCTTTTTTATTTCTGCTTTGATGAGTTGATTTTTAGCACCAAATAAAGTGGGGAAAGGAATTGTCTGCGAAATCTGAAATGCTTGGTCAAAATTGATGCTGTTGTATTGCCCTAACTGTGCATTAAGTCCTAATTTTGGCAATTCACTTGCTGTTTTTTTCAAACTTTGAGTTGATTTTAACTCCAAGCCTTTTGCTTTAATGTTGCCGTTGTTTTGCAATGCTATTTTTACCGCTTCATCTACACTAATGATTTTTTTTGTTTGTGCATTGGCGTTGAAACTAAAAACAGAAAGCAACACTATAATTGTAAGAGATTTCATTTTTATACTATTTCTGAAATTGATTTTTGAATTAAAAATGATGTAGAGCAACGGCAGTACAAACAGCGTAAGAAATGTAGCTGTGATTAAACCGCCGATAACAACGGTTGCCAATGGTTTTTGCACCTCAGCTCCTGCACCTGTGCTTAATGCCATAGGCATAAAACCAAGACTTGCAACGGTTGCAGTCATTAGCACAGGTCGCAGTCGTTCTTTTGTGCCTTGTAATACTCGTTGCAGTATGTCAGTAATTCCGTCTTTTTCTAATTGGTTGAAAGTTCCAATCAGCACAATACAGTTTAACACCGCCACACCAAACAAAGCAATGAAGCCAATGCCTGCACTAATGCTGAAAGGCATACCACGAAGCAACAAGGCAAACACGCCGCCTATGGCACTCATCGGAATTGCAGTAAAAATTAAACTTGCTTGTTTTATTGAATGGAATGTGAAATACAGCAAAGCAAAAATTAAAAACAGCGATACAGGAACGGCAATCATCAAGCGTTTGCTTGCTTTCTGTAAGTTCTCAAACTGTCCACCATAAGTGAAGTAATAACCTGTGGGCAGTTTTATTTGTGCATTCAATTTTTGCTGAATTTCTTCAACAACACTTTGCACATCTCTACCTGACACATTAAAGCCGATAACAATTCTTCGTTTACTTTCCTCACGGCTGATTTGTGCTGGTCCCAACTTGTAGCTGATATTAGCTACTTGTGATAATGGTATCTGATTGCCTGTGTTGGTAGGTATCATCAAATTACTTACATCATCTATGTCAGTTCTGTATGTGCTGTCTAATCGTACCACTAAATCAAAACGCCTTTCATTTTCAAACACCTGTCCTGTGGTCTTACCTGCGAAAGCCGTACTTACCACATTGTTTACATCTTCTACATTGATGCCGTAATTGGCAAGGCGTGTTCTGTCGTATTCCACATTGATTTGTGGCAATCCGCTTACCCGTTCTACTTGTGGCGAAGTTGCTCCATTTACGCTTTGAATGACTTTGCTCACTTTGTTGGCATAAATGGAAAGGCTATCCAAATTTTCCCCGAAAATCTTAACCGCTACATCTTGCCTGATACCAGTCATCAATTCGTTGAAACGCATTTGTATTGGTTGGTTTTTTTCAAAGAATACGCCCGGAATTACTTCCAATGCTTCATTTATTTCATCGCCTAATTCTGTATAGCTCTTTTTTGTTTTCCATTCATCCTGCGGTTTCAAAATGACCATTAAGTCTGTGGCTTCGGGTGGCATTGGGTCTGTCGGCACTTCTGCTGCACCTGTTTTGCCAACCACCATTTTTACTTCATCAAACTGTTTGATAATCCTTGATGCCTGCATAGATGTTTCAATGCTTTGGTTTAAAGAACTACCCTGTGGCAATATGCAATGAAACGCATAATCACCCTCTTGCAACTGCGGAATAAATTCGCCACCCAAAATTTTAAAAACAAAAAGACTGATTGTAAAAAGTAAAACGGTTGCACCAACAATTTGATATTTGAATTTAATAGCTTTCTGCAAAAGCGGTTGATATTTGCTTTGTAAAAAGTTCATCATTTTGTCTGAAATGGTTTGCTTATGCGAAACATTTTTTGACAGGAACAAAGCACACATCATTGGAATATACGTGAGCGATAAAATCAATGCGCCGAAAATGGCAAAGCCGACTGTTTTAGCCATTGGCGTAAACATTTTGCCTTCAACACCAACCAATGTGAGTATGGGAATGTAAACGATTAGAATAATGATTTCGCCAAATGCTGCACTACTGCGGATTTTGGAAGCGGACACAAAAACTTCGTTGTCCATTTCCTGCTGTGTCAGCTTGTTTATTGATTTTCGCAAACCCAAATGGTGCAAAGTGGCTTCTACAATAATAACGGCACCGTCCACAATCAAACCGAAGTCTATCGCTCCCAAACTCATTAAGTTGGCACTTACTCCGAAAACATTCATCATTCCCAATGCAAACAGCATTGACAACGGAATAGCGGAAGCCACAATTAAGCCTGCTCTTAAATTCCCAAGAAACAACACCAATACGAAAATGACTATCAACGCTCCCTCAATCAAATTCTTTTCTACGGTACTGATTGCTCTACCAACTAAATCTGTTCTGTCCAAATAAGGCTCAATCACAATATCATCAGGCAAAGATTTCTGAATGACAGGCAATTTTTCTTTGATACGTTTTACTACTTCATTGCTGTTTTCGCCTTTGAGCATCATAACGACACCACCAACGGCATCTACTTCGCCATTGTAGGTTAAAGCTCCGTAGCGAACCGCATTACCAAAACGGACATCGGCAACATCTTTAATAAAAATGGGAATACTGCCATTAGTGTTTTTTACAGCTATGTTTTTTACATCTTCCAACGAAGTAACCAAGCCAATACCACGAATGAAGTAAGCATTTGGTTTCTTGTCAATGTATGCACCGCCTGTATTTTGATTGTTCTTTTCAAGAGCATTGAAAATATCGGTAACACTTACACCCATTGCCTTTAAGCGGTTCGGATTTACGGCTACTTCGTATTGTTTCAGTTCGCCACCAAAACTGTTTACTTCGGCTATGCCTTTTGTTCCGTTAAGTTGTCGGGCAACAATCCAATCCTGCATAGTACGCAAGTCTTTGGCGTTGTATTTGCTTTCACTTCCTTTTTTGGGATGTATGATGTATTGATATACTTCGCCCAATCCTGTGCTTACAGGTGCAAGTTCGGGTGTGCCAATGCCTTTGGGGATTTTTTCTTCGGCTTCTTTCAGTTTTTCATTGACAAGTTGTCGGGCAAAATAAATGTCCACATCATCATCAAACACAACCGTAATAACCGAAAGCCCAAACCTTGAAATGCTTCGGGTTTCTTCCAAATCGGGCAGGTTGGCAATGCTTTGTTCAATGGGAAATGTAACTAATTGCTCTACTTCCTGTCCTGCCAATGTAGGGCAAAGCGTAATTATTTGTACCTGATTATTGGTAATATCAGGCACGGCATCAATGGGCAATCTGGTAGCACTCCAACTGCCCCATAAGATGAGTAACAAGGTCATTATACCAATGACTAACTTGTTTTTTATGCTGAACGCAATTATTTTATCTAACATTTTTTTAAATCAGTTTAATGAATGAATACACGACTGCCTGCGGTGCGTCAGCACCGTAAGCAATTTTGTTTTGTTCTGCGTTGGCAGAACATCATAAATTCATTAACTGATTTTTGGCGGTTGCCAAATGTTTCCGTAGAAGTTGGAAACGAAAGAGAACTCCCGATTTGGGAATGTGAGTTTTGAAACTACTACGAGTTTTGCAATTTTAATACTGAAAGGCGTGAACTTCGGGTTTGCTGAAACGCTGCAACAAGTACAAGTGCAAAACGGACTGCAAATATCGTTGGTGTCGTTCTTGTGGCTGTGAGATTGTGAGTTGTCCGAAAGTTCGGTGTTAGTCTTGCAGTCGTTATACGCATCGCTACACGGCATTATTGACAATGCCAAAATGTAAATGCTGAATATGACTGTAAAAAACTTCATTTGGTGGCAAAGTTAGTAAAATTCTGAAACGCTGTACTCAAAGCGTTGGAAAAAATTGGCTCTTTTGGTTTTGTGAAGCGTTGGCGTTGTGTGTCGGGCAAAACCAAATGTGCCACTTGTGCGGTGGCAGAAAAACAAAAAAATGTGCGTTGGGCAAAAACTAAATCTTTGTCTTGTGTCATTGTCTGCTCGTTTTTTCTGTCCGTTTGGTCTTGGTGGTGTCGTCCGTTACCATTGCTGCCAACATCTATATAAACGCAATGCGTTTATCACTCCAAAAGAGCAAGTAATTATTGAGACCATATATTTTCCAATAAATTTAACTTGCAGCGAAAAGTATTAAATTGTTTTTACATATACAAATAATTTACATAAATTTTTATCATCATATCACCAATGCTGTATTTTTGATAATTCGGGCTTGTAAAAGCTAATAAGTGTAAATTTATGCAAGCACTTTTATTTTTGGTCGGATTTTTGTAACTTAGCACGCAAATACCTTTTTATGAAAAAACATATCGCATACCTACTCTTAGGAGTTATTCTTGTGGTAAATTATACTTATGCACAAAATACCATAGCAGAATGGGACGAAGCCATCAAGAAAAACCCAGCTAACTCAGAAGCCTACAATAGCAGAGGGCTGCTAAAAAAAGAAACAGGCGATTATAAAGGTGCTATGGCTGATTTCAACAAAGCTATCAGTGTCAATCATAGCAATTTAGAGGCGTACATCAACAGAGCTCTACTCAAAAGTACCTTAGGCGATAGCAAAGGGGCTATCGCCGACTGTAACAAAGTCATACATATCAATCATAAGTACGTAACCGCCTATTACAATAGAGCTCTACTCAGAAGTGGCATAGGAGATAAAAAAGGAGCAATGAACGATTACGACAAAGCCCTGCAAATCAAACCAGATTATGCCAATGCCTATTATGAAAGAGGTAACTTAAAAAAGCATTTTGGCGATAAATTAGGAGCTTGCCAAGATTGGAGCAAAGCGGGAGAATTAGGCATTATGGACGCCTACGAACTCATCAGAAATCACTGTAAGTAGCCAATGAAACCCAAGTTGCGAAGTAAGTCAAGTGTTGATAAAAAATCAGATAATTTAATAGCCCACAACAAAAAATAGTAGAAATAAAGGTATAAAAATCCTAAAAACTATTAAGTTTGAAATAAAATAGTAATTTTGCCCCATCATATCATTTATTTCAATGCTACATTGCTATGTTATATTACTTATTTGATTTTTTAGAGAGAAAATTTGATTTTTTTGGAGCGGGTGTTTTTCAGTATATATCTTTTCGGGCAGGGGCAGCCACACTCCTATCATTGCTGATAAGTACCGTCTATGGTAAAAAAATAATCAACTACCTACGTAAAAAGCAAATAGGTGAAGATATAAGAAATTTGGGGTTGAGTGGACAAATGGAAAAAAAAGGAACCCCCACAATGGGAGGTCTCATCATCATTCTTTCTATTCTTATACCTACCTTACTTTTCGCCAAGTTAGATAATATTTACGTACTCTTGCTCATCGTTACCTTAGTAGGTTTAGGCTTCATTGGCTTTCTTGATGATTATCTCAAAATCGCTAAGAAAAACAAAGAAGGGCTTTCAGGGAAATTTAAAATCATAGGACAAATAAGCATCGGTTTGGTGGTGGGCGTTACCTTATACTACAATAGCAGTGTGGTTATTCAAGAAAAAGTGCCTTTAGGAATGGAAAAACGCTTGGAAGACATCAAAAAGACGGAAAAAAATGTGAGAATAGACAAAATCACGAAAAAAGGCGAAAAACCTTACTACTCGGTGGCTTACAAATCTACTAAAACAACGGTGCCCTTTCTCAAAAATAATGAATTTGACTATAAAATTCTTAATTTCTTTCAAACTGATTTGTGGGAAATGCTCATTTATGTAGGAATGGTCATTTTTGTAGTTACTGCTGTATCAAACGGAGCCAATATCACTGATGGCATTGATGGGCTTGCAGCAGGCACTTCTGGAATTATTGGTGTTACACTGGCAATTTTTGCCTATTTATCAGGTAATATGATTTTTGCCAGCTATCTCAATATAATGTATATCCCCAATTTAGGAGAATTGGTCATTTTTGCTACTGCTTTCGCTGGGGCAAGTGCAGGTTTTTTGTGGTACAACTCCTATCCTGCCCAAGTATTTATGGGTGATACGGGAAGTTTGGCTTTGGGAGGTGTGATAGCTGTTCTTGCGATTTGCGTACGCAAAGAATTACTCATTCCTGTAATTTCAGGCGTATTTTTAGCCGAAAATCTTTCCGTTATTTTACAGGTAGCCTATTTTAAATACCAAAAGAAAAAAAGAGGTTTGGAGTATGCTCAACAAAATCGCTTATTTTTAATGGCTCCCCTACACCATCACTACCAGAAAAAAGGCTATCACGAAGCAAAAATCGTAACTCGTTTCTGGATTGTCAGTATTCTTTTGGCAATTATCTCTTTAGTAACACTAAAATTAAGATAGTATAAAATAGCAAGCCCCAAATTTTCAGATAAAGTATCTTGAGTTTTGTTTTTGTTCTTTACTCCCTCAACCTCCATTTCTATCTCGGTATAAAGGCTGTTTACTAAAATATTTTATGGATTTTTACTTTTTTCGTGGATTATCTGCTTTTTTTTACTATTTTGGGCGAGATACATTTTTTTTCCAACTAAATTTTATCTTATGAACTGGCATCTCACAAGTATCAAAGAAACTTTAGATATTTTAGGCTCACGTACCGAAGGATTAAGCCCTAAAGAAATTGAGGAAAAAATACTCAAATATGGTAAAAATGAATTGGAGAGCAAAGCCAAAAAACCTGCTTGGTTGATGTTTTTAGGGCAGTTTAAAGATGTTATGATTATTATTTTGTTGCTGGCAGCAGTAGTTTCTGGCTTGATTGGCGACTTAAAAGATACCTTACTGATAGCCATTATTGTTATTCTCAATGCTATTATCGGTTTTTTGCAAGAATATAAAGCCGAAAAAGCAATGGAAGCTCTCAAAAAGATGGCAACAACGATTGCTAAAGTAAAAAGAGGCAACCAAATAGAACATCTAAACTCTGCTGACATTGTGCCTGGCGACATAGTCCTTCTTGAGGCAGGTGATATGGTACCCGCTGATATGCGTCTTTGGGAAGTACATAACCTAAAAATAGAAGAAGCCTCACTTACAGGAGAGTCGGAGGCTGTAGAAAAGAATATTGCTGAACTTCAAGAGGAGCATATCCCTCTCGGAGACCGCTACAATATGGCATACAAGAGTACATTAGTTACTTATGGGCGAGCAATGGGCGTAGTAGTAAATACGGGTATGCAAACAGAGATTGGAGCTATCGCCAAAATGTTGCAAGAAGATGAGAGTCAAACACCTTTACAAAAACGTTTAGCTGATTTCGGCAAAAAACTTTCCTTTGTGATTTTTGCCATTTGTGCCATTATCTATGTGGCGGGTTACCTAAGAGGCGAAAATCCCACACAACTTATCCTAACGGCTATTTCGGTGGCTGTGGCGGCTATCCCAGAAACCCTCCCTGCCGTAATAACGGTGTCTTTGGCTTTGGGAGCAAGTAAGTTGGTCAAACAGAATGCCCTTATCCGAAAACTTCCCGCTATAGAAACCTTAGGTTCAGTAACTTACATTGGGAGCGATAAAACGGGTACGCTCACTCAAAATAAAATGACTGTACAAGATTCTTGGTTAGACGACAGTTTTCAACTAAAAAATGACTTTGGATATACTCAAGAACATTGGTTACACTTGAGTATGTTGCTCAATCAAGATACACAAAATAAAGAAAACGGCGAACTTGCGGGTGATGCTACCGAAATAGCCGTAGTAAGGTATGCCCAAAAATATATAGAGCAAAATAGCTTACATAATTTTGGTAGATATGCTGAAATTCCTTTCAGTTCAGAAAGAAAAATGATGACAACTATTCACCATTTCGGAGATAAACTCTTGGTAATTACGAAAGGTGCTTTAGAAATAATTTCAGAGAAAGCAATAGGCAACAAAGAAGAAGCAACCAAAAAAGCCCAAGAAATGGCAGAAAAAGGTATGAGAACTTTAGCCTATGCTACCAAGATTATTGAAAAGAATACACTGCAAAATTTTCCCATAGATGAACTTCCTGAGCAGAACATAGAAAGCGAACTCCATCTTTTAGGAATCGTAGCAATGATAGACCCACCCCGCCCCGAAGCCCAACAAGCAGTAGCCGAATGTATATCAGCAGGTATTATACCTATAATGATTACTGGCGACCATCCTATTACTGCAAAAACTATTGCCCAACAAATAGGAATCCTTTACCAGCCTCAACATAAGGTGATTACGGGAAAAGAAATGGCAGCTATATCTGAAGACGATTTTGAGAATAAAATCAAAGACATTCGCGTTTTTGCTCGTGTTTCTCCTGAGCAAAAACTGCAAATTGTAAAAATATTGCAAAGACAAGGGCAATTTGTGGCAATGACAGGTGATGGGGTAAATGACGCTCCAGCCCTCAAAAGAGCTGATATAGGCGTTGCGATGGGAATTTCGGGTACTGATGTATCCAAAGAATCTTCGGCAATGATTTTATTAGATGATAACTTTGCAACGATTGTAAAAGCCGTGAAAGAAGGGCGTCGGATATTTGATAATATCCGAAAGTTTATCAAATACACTATGACAGGAAATGCAGGCAAGATTTGGGCAATATTCTTAGCCCCTTTGGTAGGTTTGCAGATGCCTCTTTTGCCTATTCATATTTTATGGCTCAATTTGGTAACTGATGGCTTGCCTGGCTTGGCATTGGCAGGAGAACCTGCTGAAAAAAGTGTAATGCAAAGACCACCAAGACACCCCAAAGAAAGTATATTTGCACATGGATTAGGTTGGCATATCTTGTGGGTAGGCTTACTTATTGGTGGAATGATTGTAGCGATACAAGCTTGGGCAGAAAGTACAGGGGCAAAATGGCAAACAATGGTATTTACAGCTCTCTGCTTTGCTCAAATTGGGCAGATTTTAGCCGTACGCAGCGAAAATCACTTCCTATACAAACAAGGCTTTTTGGGAAATTTACCTCTCTTAGGAACTGTCTTTCTTAATTTTTTGCTACAAATGGCTCTCATTTATGTACCATTTCTACAGGAGATATTCGTAACCGAAGCCCTCAACTTACAAGAGTTACTCCTTACGATGGCTGTGGCTGTAGTTGTTTTTCACGCCATAGAAACTGAAAAATTTGTAAAAAAAATATTGAAAAAGTAGCCAAAATTATATGAAATTTACATTTTTGCTTATACTGCTCATACCCTTCTTTGCATTTGCCCAACATTGCCCTTTTGATGGTACAATGATTTTAGTCGTAAAAGCCTCTAAACCTTTGAAAAGCCAAGAATATATCACTATTGAAGAAACAACTACCTACCCCCTCAATATCTGTTCGTATGGAAATAATGCACTAAAAGATACATTAAAAGTTCATTACAGTGATATATTTGTGGATAATCGCAGGTGGTATTTTGAAAAATACCTAAAAATGGGAAAAAATGACTTCACAAAAGGAAATTATTTACTTGCAAAAACTTATACACAAATACAATGTGTTGAAATAAAAAAAGATGAAAAAAATTACGAATATCCCCAAATACACGAACGTAGTTTTATCCTTAAACGAATAAAAAAAGGCAAAGTAGTTAAAGAAAAAGCTATCAGTAGCAAAAACTTCTATAAGCTATGTACTTCGGCTGGTTCTTGGGACAGAATTATTGCTTCAGAATTTTGAAAATATTATGAAAATTTTAAAAATTAAAATCAAAAATATTCAATCGCTCAAAGGTGAGCAACCCGAAATTGATTTCACTAATAGCCCATTGGCTGATAACGGTTTGTTCTTAATCACAGGTAGTACAGGGGCTGGGAAAACAAGTATTTTAGATGCCATTACCTTAGCTCTGTACGGCAAAATAAGTCGCTACGGTAGCCTAAAAAGCGAGTCCTTAGCCGAAAAAGTAATGACAAACCATACTTCTGAAAGCTATGTAGAGATAATTTTTGAAGCAAATCAAAAGAATTATATGGTACGATGGGAAGCCAAAATGAAAACCATCAAAGGAATAAAAGGGAAAAAAGACCGACAAGAATTAGAGGAACAAATGGCTTTACAAAATTTGGAAGATACAGATGATAATGTTAGTTTAAAAACAAATGTACTTAAAAAAATAGAAGAAATTATAGGGCTAAACTACGAGCAATTCTTGCGTTCGGTAATGCTTGCCCAAGGTGAGTTTGATAATTTTTTGTGTGCCAATGGTAATGATAGAGGCTTTCTCTTGCAAAAAATTACAGGAATGGATATTTATGAGAAAATATCTATGAAAGTTTTCCAAAAACATAAAGAAGCCAAAGAAATCATTGATACCCTACAAAAAGAATTACAAAGCATAAAACTTTGGACAGAAGAAGAAAAACAAAAAAAAGAAATAGAGCAGCACAATACCAAGCAAGAAACAAAAATTATTAAAACTACCATAGAAAAACTGCAAGAACAAGAAAGAAAAAGAGAGAAATTGGACAATACACTGCGGGACATTCGTATTTTGGAAAAAGAAATAGAAGAAAACTTGGCTGCCCAAATACTATTTGAGCCTAAACAAAAAGCCTTAAACGAACACCAAAAAGCCGTACAATTCAAAAATGATTTGAAAAGCGTAGAGCAAAGCAAACAAGCATACGAGACCTGCCTCGAAGACTTACAAAAAAATACTTATGACAAAGAGGCTACACAGAAAAAAACTCAAAATGCCCTTCTAAGCAAAAATGAAGCAGAAGAAATATTCAAAGACTTTTGTACCCAGAGAAGTATTTTGCAAAAAAATGCTCAACAAGCCCTATTTATTGATGGCTCAATCAAAAATCTAAAACAAGCTCTTCTTTCTCAAGAAGCAAAAATGAAGGATAATTTTTATATCTTTGAAGCAGAACTAAAAAAGTTTCAAAAAATAAGCCATACCAACTACCCCACAAGCAAGAAAATTGAAGAAAATACGCTTGGATTAGAAAAATGTAGCAAAGAGTTGGAAATAATTTCACAAGAACTAAAAATATATCCAAACAGCACACAACTTAGAGAAAAGAAAGAACTCTTGAGTAAAATTATCTCCATTCAGAAGGCTAAAGAGGATATTTTTAATAAAATAAATACTGCTATAAACAAAAAAGACGAATTTTCTAATTTGCTCAATACAGCAGAAAAAGATTTGGCAGTGATAGAAGGACAGTTACTTCTACTCAAAAAAAATAAAGAAGAGCTACGCAAAAAGCACATGGATACCCTGCTGATTCAGCGTTATGAGAGTGCAAGAAGTTTGCTTATTGACGAGCAGCCCTGCCCGCTTTGTGGCTCTTTGGAGCACCCATACGCAAAAAAAATACAGTATAGCTCTGATTTAGAAACTTTGGAAAAACAACAAGCCTTATTAGAAAAACAAATAGAAGACCTCCAAAATCAAGAAAAAGCAAGCCAAAAACAAGTTTTCAAAGTGAATTTGGAAAAAATAGAGTTAGAAATTCTTACCCTAAAACAAGAATTAGAAAATATAGACAAAAAATTAGTAGAAAATACGGAACAACAAAGCCTTGATAACTTACAAAACGAGCTAACAAAGGTAGAAAATCAGTTATATGTAGTAGAAAGGAAAGAACAAGAGGAAAGACTGCAAGAAAGACTTTATGCTTGCCTTCTTGCTGAAAAAAACTACCTGATAGCTACTTCAGAAATTGAAAAAATAAAAAAACAAATTGCTGATTATCAGTCTGAAAGGACTGA
>JANRLU010000086.1:0-12504 GCA_033762275.1 Thermonemataceae bacterium
TAGCTTAGCTAATATGCAAATTGGGGAAGTGAGAGCCTTGAGCCAAGAGGAAGTTTATAGGAAGCTTTTTGGGGATAAAAAAGTTTGAAAAGAACAAGCTTGTAAATTGGAGGAAAATGTAAGGTCTTTATCCCCAAACAAAAGATACGTATGTATTAAAGGTATTAACCTAATAGGTTTTAAAAACCTATTAGGTTTGAGTATAGGCATTTTTACACATTAAACCTAAAGTGCATTATATCACCATCTTCTACTACATAATCTTTGCCTTGTATAGCGATTTTTCCTGCCTCTTTACAAGCATTTTCCGTTTTATATTGGAGATAATCTGTCAGTTTGATAACCTCTGCTTTGATGAATCCTCGCTCAAAATCGGAGTGAATAACACCTGCCGCTTAGGGAGCTTTCCAACCACGCTCTATCGTCCAAGCACGCACTTCTTTTTCGCCAGCAGTAAAATAAGTAATAAGATTGAGCAGGCTATAAGCCTCTCTGATAAGCAAATCCAGCCCCGACTCATGGAGTCCGTATTCTTCCAAAAACATTTTTCTCTCGTCTCTATCTCCTATTTCTGCAATTTGAGCCTCCAATGCCGCACATACCCGCAATACCTTAGAGTTTTCGGATTTGGCAGCCTCTCGTAGCAATTTTACATAGTTGTTATCTTCGTGTAAGAAACTTTCATCTACGTTAGCCACATACAAAATAGGCTTCATTGTAAGTAAAAATAAATCAGCTACTGCCTCTTTATCGTCTTCAGTGGTATTGGGTAGTGTAAGGGCGTTTTTGCCTTCCTCCAAATGATTTTTATACCTTTTGAGTGATTCAAACTCTACTTTTGCTTTTGCATCACCAGCTTTTGCAGTTCTCTCTACCTTGTTTATTTTTTTTTCTATACTTTCCAAATCTTTGAATTGTAGTTCCATTTCCACCACTTCTTTATCCGAAACAGGATCTACGGGTCCAATGGAGCGTACCACATTGGGGTCATCAAAGCATCTTATGACGTGGATAATCGCATCAACCTCTCTGATATTGGATAAAAAGGCATTCCCTCTTCCTCCGCCTTTGCTCGCTCCTTTTACCAAGCCTGCAATATCCACAAATTCTACGGTCGTATGTAAAACTCTTTGCGGATTTACAATTTCGGCAAGGGCATACAAACGAGGGTCTGGCACATCAACAATACCAATATTAGGGTCTATGGTTGCAAATTCGTAATTGGCTGCTACATTTTGTATGCTTGTAAGAGCCGAAAATAACGTTGATTTGCCTACATTGGGCAAACCGACTATTCCACATTTTAAAGACATATTTTCTTTTTGTTTTTATTTTTTGCAAAGATAAGAACTCTACAAAAATTCCCAAAAATAAACTTCGTTAGTGAGGTAAAGGGCTGGAAAATGTTTTTTTGTAGTTTTATGAAACAAAAACTGCAAAAATGTGTTTTATTTATGCTTACTTTTTCAATATTTTTTGCAAAAAATGGAAAATAACAAAGATTTCATCAATCCGATAGATAAAGATAAAACTGCTGAAAATCCTCATTTATTGCCTTATGCTCATAGTCGCGGGGGTGTAGTCATTATGCCTGAGGATATGGGAAAAACCAAAGGAAAAGCTATTTCTGCGATGTATCAGCAAACAGATAAGCAGATGGGGCAGCTCTACCAACAAATGGAGTTACTTGTAGAGCAAGCCAAAACTTTGCAGGAAAGGAAAGTGATTTCAGAAAAAATCTATAATGCTCAATTAGGCTTTGAGCCTCTTGTGGGGCAGATTTATTATTTGTACCAAAAGAAAAATGAGCAATATGTATTAAGTATGATTTCACCAGAAGAATGGGGAGCAAGACTACCCTATCAGAAATTTTCGGCAAAAGTACAACTCCTCGCAGACCATACTTGGGACGTTTTGGAAAATAAAGAATACATTGATTATCAATAATTAGTTTTACACCTAACTCTTTTTAAATTATGCTTTTAGATGCCACAGATGCTACTTTTCAGCAAGAGCTAAGCCAACACGAAAAAGTAATCGTCAAATATTTTGCGTCTTGGTGCGGTAGTTGCAAATTGTTTGCTCCCAAATACAAAAGACTCTCCAATGATGAGCGATTCTCTGGAGTTGCTTTCTTGGATATAAATGCTGAGGAAAACCCTGAAGCCCGCAAAACAGCAGGCGTTAATAATTTGCCTTCTTTTGCTATTTTTTTGAATGGCAAGCACTTAGAAACTATTTCTACCAACAAAGAAGAAGCTGTTGTAGAGCTTTTGACAAAGCTACAAGCCTAAAAATTTAATTTTGAATTGCTTTACAATAAAAACCTGAGTACATAGTTATCAGGTTTTTTTCTATATTTGATAGTCTTAGCTAAAAAAGTATGCTGACTTCCTTTGTAAAAAAAACTTTTCGTAAGTCTTTGGCTTATCAGCAAAAAATAGACCATATTCGCTTGGAGGCTTCTGCTAAGTGCCAACTTAAATGCCCTTTGTGCCTCACAGGGACACATTATCACCGTAAGTACTCGGCTATCGGCTGGGGAAATCTGAGTCTGGCTCAACTCAAAAAAATCATTGATAAAAATCCGCAAATCAAAAGTATAGAACTTTCCAATTATGGCGAGTTATTTCTGAACCCAGCAATAGAAGCCATCATCGCTTTTGCGAAAAAAAAGCAAATTAAACTTACGGCTCTCAACGGTACAAACCTCAATCATCTACCCGATAAGGTAGCCGAAGCCCTTGTGAAATATCAATTTGAAAAAATAAAAGTTTCCATAGATGGAGCCTCACAAGAAAGCTACCAAATATACAGAATTGGTGGTGATTTTGAAAAAGTGATAGCTAATATCAAAAAAATCAATTTCTACAAAGAAAAGTACCAAAGCAAATACCCAAAACTTAAATGGCAATTTATTGTTTTTGGGCATAACGAACACGAAATCAGGCAGGCTAAATTGTTGGCAGAAAACCTCAAAATGGGGTTTAAACCTAAAATCAATTATGATGCAAGATACTCCCCTATCAAGCATATTGATGTAGTAGCTCAAGAGCTACATATTGACGCTGCCTTATTAGAAAAATACAATGCTAAAAAGCAAGAAGTTTATACACCTGCTTGCTTGCAACTCTGGACTGCCCCGCAAATCAACTGGGACGGAAAACTTTTGGGTTGCTGCGTCAATCATTTTGGCGATTTTGGCAATGTATTTGAGCAAGGCTTATCCAAACTTCTACAATCTGAAAAATATCTTTACGCCAAAAAAATGCTACTTGGCGAGCAAGCCCCCCGTTCGGACATTCCTTGTAGCCAATGTAAAAGGTTTAAAGAGATTTTACACATCAATTTTAAAGATATATTGAAGCAACATTTGGCATCAAAAACTAAATAAAATTTTATTATAGTTGGCGAAACAAAACTTTATTCTTATTTTTACAAAAATCAACGCTTATCAATTTTACAATTATGAGAGGAACTATACACTATTGCTTAGAAGAAACTATTATTCAAAAGTATGGCTCGGAAAAATGGGCTGAATGCCTAACAAGTATGGGCTTGCCCGCCTCACATTCCTTTGCCACACAAATCATTGATGATATTGATGAAGACCTGACTATGAACTTCATCAAAAATGTACCTAATGTGTTAGGTTGTAGCCTACAACAAATTTTTGATGATTTTGGAATGTATTGGAGTACCATTTATGCCCCAAAACTCTATAAAATGTTCTACATTGGAGCTAATAATACCAAAGAGATGGTACTTAAAATGACAAGCATTCACCAGAGTGTAGCCAAAGTACGCGAAGGAGCTACACCACCTATGTTTGAGTTTAGGGAAATAGCCCCCAATAAAACAGAGGTAACCTATTTTTCTCAAAGAAACCTCTTTGATTTGTATATTTCTTTGGTAAAAGGCTTAGATGCTTACTTTAAGAATACCACCCAAATAGAAAAAACAAGCGATAATAGTGCTATAATGACTTTTAGCCACTATTAGTCAGTTTTCCCCTCACTCAAGCATTTGGTGAGGGGAAATTTTATTCATTCACAAAGTCTTGTAGATAAGTAAAATAAGGGCTTAGTTTGCCATTTTGAGCAATCGTAGCTCGCTCCAATACTTGGTTTTTATCACCATTAAAGAATTGTGGCAGCACTTCTTTGATGAATTGCTCCCCGAAATCCTTAGATGCCCCGAAAGGTAATTCCGTAGGCAAGTTATCCACTGCCATTACCGTTATGTTTTGCGTATTTGTAAAAACCCTTTCCTCTTGCAAAGTATTTGGGTTGAAATCATACAAGGGGTCAGCTATGGTAGAAGCCCTCAAGGTAGTTGGAATAGAGCCATCTATATCGCAGGTAATATCAGCTACCACTTTTATTCTGAATTTATCGGACTGAGTGTCAGTAATTTCAAATAATTTAGGAGCTTTCGGATTCCAATAATGTGTAGATATAAATAAATCTGTTTGATAAGCAAACTTCAGAAAGTCAGTTTCAAAAAGCTGTGGATTATCGTAAAATTCTTCAAATGAGATAGATGCTTGTTTAGGCTTGTAATAATCTGAAGAAGCTAAGTGTACAAAAACGGGTTCATCAAAATTTTGCTCCAAATACTCTTTTGCACTTACCTGCTTGATGTGCATAGCCTTTAATACTTCTAAAGTCCCCCCTCCAGAACGCCCCCTACCTGTTACAGCTATTTTGATAGGTGGTAGGGTTACTTTTTGCAGTTCGGCAAGTAAATCTTCATAATCAACGCAATCAATGGCTCTATGCAACTCAAAGAGTTGATATTTAAGCCCCCAAGTCCTGATAGCATTGTACGCCCCCACAATACCTGCATAACGCCCAAAAGCAATGATACGCTCTCCCTTATCATCAGTAAGGCACTCATAATCTATCAAGCGAATATTTTTTTCTAATATGGCTCTTAGCAAAGGTTTATTGTAGGCTTGCTTTTTGATGGTATGCGAGAAAAAAAAGTATGTTTTTTCGGGTATTAGGTCTTTGATAGGCACTTCTTTTACGCCTAAAAGTATATCGCAGGTTTCTACGTTTTCCAAGATGGGTAAACCCAACTGCATATAAGCCTCGTCTTTTACACAACGTACCACGCTTGATTGCACAAAAATCTTCACTTCGGGATTTGCTTTTTCAATCGCTATACATTGCTCAGGTAATAAAACGACACGCCTATCTACGGGCGTTTTGCCTTCTCTAATAATTCCAATTTTTATCATTTTGATTAAGTTGTTTGTTGTGTTTGCCCAAAACTAAAAAAATATTTTAAGTTTTGCTACTTTATCCAATTTTTGCCAAAAACTTAGCTTTATTTTTAGTTTTTTTTCTTGCTTTTACCAAAAAAGCACAATA
This sequence comes from Thermonemataceae bacterium, assembly GCA_033762275.1. Lineage (GTDB taxonomy): Bacteria > Bacteroidota > Bacteroidia > Cytophagales > Thermonemataceae > Raineya. Next base: position 5,379 of record JANRLU010000086.1, read on the forward strand.
TTTGTAACGCTTACTACAAAACTATCCAACAATGCTCAATTTCATACAAAAAACTTTTTTGATTGCCCTTTTAGGTGTATTAACTTTGGGCTATCAAGCAAAAGCTCAAAAGAAAGAAATATCGCAAGCTGAAGGCTACCTAAGACGAGGCGACTACCAAAATCTTTCTTTATTTTTTAATAATTCAGTAGAACTCAACTTTGATGGGGCTAAAAAAAGTTATAGCAAAAAACAGGCAGTCTTTGTAATGAAAGACTTTTTCAGTAGAAATAAGCCCCGCCCCGAAGGTTTTGAAAACTATCATAGTGGCAAATCGGCAGGACTTAGCTACTCCATTGTCCGTTACGACTCCTACAATGGTTCTTATCGTGTATTTATGAAAATCAAAAACTATCAAGGAAAACATTATATTGATGCCTTAGACTTCACCAAAGAATAAATTTATTTACCACCATAAAACATATCCTAATGCGACCCTCTTACGCAACACAAGAAGCCTTACTCAACCTTATTGATAACGCTCTCAAAGAAGACATTGGCGATGGCGACCACTCCGCCTTATCAGCCATCCCAAATGAAGCTATTGGCAAAGCTCAGCTTATTATCAAAGATAATGGCATTTTGGCAGGAATAGAGCTTGCAGAAATGATTTTTAAGAGAGTAGATGAAAATTTGTCAGTTGATACGAAAATTTTAGATGGAGCAAGTGTAAAAAAAGGAGAAATTGGCTTGTATGTAACTGGTAAAGTTCAATCTATTTTACAAGCGGAACGTTTAGTGCTAAATTGTATGCAAAGAATGAGTGGAATAGCGACTTTTACAAAATATTTACAGAGTAAAATCGCTCATACCCCTTGCAAATTATTAGATACCCGCAAAACAACTCCTAATTTCAGGGTATTAGAAAAATGGGCTGTAGCCATTGGTGGCGGAACAAATCACCGTTTTGGCTTATATGATATGATTATGCTTAAAGATAACCATATAGATTATGCAGGAAGCATTACGCAAGCTGTAAAAGCCGCTCAAAGATACCTTAGCGAAAAGCAAAAAAAACTACGTATAGAAGTAGAAACCAGAAATTTAGAAGAAGTAAAAGAAGCCTTAGCCGTTGGCGGTGTAGATGTGATTATGCTGGATAATATGCCTTTAGAAATGATGAGGGAAGCCGTACAAATAGTACATCACCAATGCCAAACAGAAGCCTCTGGAGGCATCACTGAAGAAAATATTACTGCCATTGCAGAAACTGGCGTGGATTTTGTATCGGTGGGGGCACTGACGCACTCCATCAAGAGTATGGATATTAGTCTGAAAGCTATAAAATAAGTTTGTTTTTATTCAATAAAAATGGATTATATTCGTTTTTTCCAAAATTAAAGCAAAACTACTATGAAAGAGTTTAGAAATTTAGCCCTTGCCGCCCTTTTGGGAGGCACCGTTTCTGCTGGTTTGGTAAAAATTTTTGACAAACCAAGCACCTCACGTATTCAAACTGTGGAAAGCAATCCAATGGTTCGTTCTGCTATCTATACTAAAGATGCAGAGGGAAATTTAATCCCGATTGATTTTACGCAAATCTCCGAAAAAGTAACGGAAGCCGTTGTTTTTATCAAATCTACCAGCGTCAATCAATCTTCCAATCGGGAGATGGATATGTTTCAATACTTTTTTGAAGATGACGGCTTAGGCGGCAGTCCTTTTCGTCGCCAGCAACGCCCCAGCGTGGGTACAGGCTCTGGTGTAATTGTTGATGCCAAAGGTTATATTGTAACCAACAATCACGTTATCAACAATGCTGATGTGGTAGAGGTAAGCCTCACTGATGGCAGAACTTTTAAGGCGAAAGTCGTGGGTACAGACCCCAATACAGACTTGGCAGTCATTAAAATAGAGGCAACTAATTTACCTTTTCTTAAATTTGCCAACTCTGATGACGTAAAAGTAGGCGAATGGGTGCTCGCTGTGGGCAATCCCTTTAATCTGAACTCAACGGTTACAGCTGGTATCGTAAGTGCTAAAGCTCGTAATATCAATATCAATCGTTCTAATTTTGCCATAGAGTCTTTTATTCAAACTGATGCAGCTATCAACCCTGGTAACAGTGGTGGTGCTTTAGTTAATTTGAATGGCGATATTATTGGTATCAATACGGCTATTGCAAGCCCTACAGGAGCTTATTCTGGTTATGGCTTTGCTGTACCTGCCAATATTGTTGCTAAAATTATTGATGACTTTTTGCAATATGGAGCCGTACAAAGAGGTTTTCTGGGTGTTCAGCTACAAAATATTGATGGTAATATTGCTAAAGAAAAAGAGTTAGAACTAACCTCTGGAGCTTTGGTAGCAAAAGTAAACGAAAGCAGTGCAGCAGATAAAGCAGGCATCAAAGAAAATGATGTAATTGTAGAAATTGAAGGAAAGAAAATTCATAGTGTTTCGGAAGTACAAGAGACTGTCGCTCGCAAACGTCCTGGAGATGAAATCAATGTTGTTGTGAACAGAAGTGGCAAAGAAAAAACAATGAAAGTGCAACTCCGCAACGAAGAAGGAAATACCGAAAAAGTAAAAGCAAATAATGGCAATTTAGAAAGGCTTTTGGGAGCTAAATTTGAGGATATTGATAAAAAAGAGGCTAAGAAATTGGGTATCAGTGGTGGTGTAAAAGTAAAAAATGTTGGAAATGGCAAGTTACGCAGATACACCAATATGCGTGATGGTTTTATCATTACTAAAGTAGATAGAAAACCCATCAATAACTTGGAAGATTTGGAGAAAGCCCTACAAAACGCCAATAACGGCATAATGCTTGAAGGAGTTTATGAAGATGTAGATGGCACTTTCTTCTACGCCTTTGGTTTGTAAAAAGAAGTAGATACGCAGTCCTATTTGCGTATCTACTGTTGCTATTCAGTAACTTTCTTAAATTCTTCCCAAAAAGTTGGGTAAGACTTTTCCACAACCTTGGGGTTTTCAATCCTAATATCTCTCAGATAAGCCAAAGGAGCAAAAGCCATCGCCATTCGGTGATCTTTGTAAGTTTCAACAGAAATAATATTTGTGGGGGAAATAAAATACTTATTTTTTCGTAAAATCCATTTTTTACCCTCCCCCACAAATTCAAAACCAAATTTAGCTACCTCCTTTTGCAAAGCCTCCAAACGATTCGTTTCCTTGATAGCCAAACTCTCCAAACCCTCCCCTTCAAAATCCATATTTTTAGCTACACACAAAGCCACTAATGTTTGAGCTAAGTCAGGACAATCTTTGAAGTTGTATATTAAACTTTTGTTTTCAAAGTTTTTTGTTTTTTCAATTAGTACCCCTTCGGTTAAAAAGGTAGTTTTTACGCCAAAATTTTCCATTATTTTGGCTATTATGCTATCGCCTTGTAGTGAATTTTCTTTGAGGTCTAACATTTTTATTTGAGCGTGCTCCGCTATAGCCACCAAACTATACCAGTAGCTCGCCGCAGACCAGTCTGCCTCAATTGTATACTCTTTTAATTGGTAGTTTTGAGGGCTAATTTTTATCTTATTACCCTCCCACTGAGATTGAACGCCAAAGTACTGCATCAGTGATAAAGTCATCAAAATGTAGGGTTTAGAATAAACCTCCTCTTTTAATGTGATTTCTAAACCTTTTTCAAGTAAAGGAGCTATCATCAACAAAGCCGAAATATATTGGCTACTTACGTTACTTTGAATGTATATCTGCTGTTTTTTTTGCTCAAAGCCTTGTATTTCTACAGGTGGGAAGCCTTCTTTTCCTACATACTTTATTTTTGCTCCTATGTCTTTGAGGGCTTCTACCAAAATACCGATGGGGCGTTCTTGCATACGTTCCGAACCCGTAAGTAATACTTTTTGCTTAGTAGCCGCATAAAAAGCTATCAAAAAACGCATTGTAGTGCCTGCATCGCCTACATCAGCTATACTTTGCTTTTCTCCCAGTATGTATTGTAGTGTTTTTGTATCCCTCGCCTCTGAGATATTTTTTAGCTGGTAAGGGCTTTGCCCTTGGTTTTGCCATTTTGCCAAAGCTTTAATGAGTAAAACTCTATTGCTTTCACTTTTAGAAGCAGGTAGCTTTATGCTTGCAGAAATGTTTTTTTTAGAAAATCGTAGTTTCAATTTATTAAATTTTACAAAAAAATTAAAGACTTATTAAACCTTTGTACCAAATTTGCGTCAAAGTTAGCAAAAGCCCAAAAGAAGAAAAAATAAAAAAATCTAAAAAAAAATTAAATGCTTTTAAACCTTTTTTAAAATCAAACATCAAAGTACGCAAAAACCCAAAATTCTAAAATTATGAAAAAAATCATTTTGACTTTCGCCTCTATCGCTTTAGTAGCGAGCTTCTCGCTTACGAGTTGCAAAAAAGACAAAGAAGCCCTTTACGACCAAAGTGCTGTGGATAATGCCAAAGCTGATGCCCAATTCAATGATTTGGACAACATCACCACCGACGCTATGATAAGTAACGATGATAACTTAGGCTTGCGTGGTGAAGAAGTAAGTGGCACATCTAATTTCTGTGGGGCAGTTACCATTAACACCACCACAAAAACGATCGTTATAGATTTCGGTGCTGGTACAACTTGTGATGATGGCAGAACAAGAAAAGGTAAAATCAACATCACTTATACAGGTAGATATTTGACGCCTGGTACAGTAATTACTACCACCCCGCAAGAGTATTATGTAAATGGTGTGAAGATAGAAGGAACAAAAACCGTTACTAATATAAGCACAAGCGATACACCCACCCACAGAGTACAAATTACAGGTGGTAAAATCACTGATACAGATGGAACAAGCGTTACTTGGAACGCTACAAGAAAAAGGGAATGGCTTTCTGGATATGGTGACTTCCCCATCATCAATGCCTTCAATGATACTTTCAGAATTAGCTCTTTTGAGGCTGATGGAACAATCGCTAATGGTACCAACAGACAAGGAAAAGCTTACACAACGAAAATAACAAAACCACTCGTAGTAGAAACAGCTTGCTTCTTGGAAGGCTCACGCAAATTTACAGAGGGCACTTATTCTGTAATCAGCGAAAGCTCCACCAGAACCATAGATTTTGGTAATGGCGAGTGTGGCGGTACAATCACTGTAACTTTGAGTAATTTAGGTACTTTTACCTTCACAGTAGAATAAATTTAAGGTTAGTTTAAGTTTAATATGGTAAATTCGGAAAGGCTTGACTATGTTAGTCAGGTCTTTTTTTTGCTTTTATGAAAAATTAGCACCAAATTTGCTTAAAAGTTGTTGCTTCTTGCATTATTTTCTTTCATTTTTGCGATTCAAAGAAGCAGTTTTTTTGCAAAACAACAAAGTATTATTAAATTTATAAGGTCTTGCTAAAGTTTCATTTACCTTTGTGGATGACTACGAGTGTAGTTATATCCTTTGTATTGGCTCAGTTTGCTGCCAAACAAAAAACAGGTCATATCCTTACCGAAAGCCAAATAATTATTCCTTTAGATACACCTAAGTATAAGAAAAGCAAATTTTCTACTTATACCTTTCCCGACCGCTATGGAGATGTTTTTAGTACACATCAAAGCAAATCTGCCTTAGACCTCAAACCGAGCAATTTAAAAACCAGTATCCGAGTAGATTTAGAAGATACTTCACGGCGTTATATCGTGGAGGAGAAATTAGGTGAGTATAACTTTCGCCCACCCACACTCATAGAGCCAAAAGATATGGATTTCTTTCAGAGTCAAGAAGCCAGCAAGTTATTTTGGAGAAATGCGGGAGCCGGTTTGGGTGAAGAAACAGCTACACAAAACTCAAAATTTGTGATTAAGCCTCGTATCCCTGTGGGAAGCAAACTTTTTGGTAGAATTTTTGGGGGAAATACCATTGAGTTCAAACCCAGTGGTTTTGTAAATTTGGATATAGGCTACAAACGTCAAAATATAGCTAACCCTGCCATTCCTGCCGAAAGACAAAGTACAGGCGTTTTTGATTTTGACCCCCACGCCAATATCAGTTTGGCAGGTAAAATAGGTGATAAACTCACCATCAATACAAGTTATGACACCAAAGCGAGTTTTAATTTTGAAAATTCCTTCAAAATAGCTTACAAAGCCTATCCCGAAGAAGCCCTACAAGATGTAAAATTCGGAAATGTAGACTTCAACCCTGGTGTATCGCTCATACAAGGTAGCCAAAATTTATTTGGTATTCGTACTGATTGGCAATTTGGTAAGCTGAAAGTACAAACCGTAATAGCCAACCAACGCTCCTCCGTTGATGAAATTCGTTTACAAGGAGGCAAACAAATTCGCCGCTTTGAACTCCGAATGACTGATTATGAAGAAAATAGACACTTTTTCTTAGCACATTTTCATAGAAACAAATATGAAAGTGCTCTACAAACAATGCCTATCATTAATTCGGGAGTACTCATTACGCGTGTGGAGGTATATGTAACCAACCGAAATAATAATACCCAAAGTACCCGCAATATTGCTACTTTTTTAGACCTTGCTGAGGCTAATAGTTACCGAAATACTAATACTTTCGTTGGGAGTAATACGAATCCCAATTTCCCTGCTGGTAATCAAGCTAATAATTTATTTAGCAACCTTAATGGCAATACTTCTTTCAGAAATGCTGAGGCAGTAAGTTCAGCTTTAGAAACACAAGGCTTAAAAAAAGGAACTGATTATGAGGTAATTAGATCAGCGAGAAAATTAGAAACCAATGAATTTACTTTTCACCCGCAGCTTGGTTATATTTCCCTTAATACTGCCTTACGCAACGATGAAGTAATAGGCATAGCCTATGAATATACCTTCAACGGGCAACGCTATAAAGTGGGTGAACTTTCCGAAGATTATGTAAATAGAAACCAAGATGAGGTCATTTTCTTAAAGATGCTTCGCCCCTCCACTATTCGTACAGATATTCCTTCTTGGAATTTGATGATGAAAAATGTGTATTCTTTGGGTGGTTCACAAGTGCAAAATGCTGGTTTTCAGCTACGTATTATTTACAGAGATGATATAAGTGGCTTGGATAATCCAGCCCTACAAGAAGGTAGCCGTACCAAAGATGTGCAACTTATCAAGATTTTTGGCTTAGACCAACTCAATCCACGCGGCGAT
>JANRLU010000087.1:0-22214 GCA_033762275.1 Thermonemataceae bacterium
CTATTTTGATAATTAAGGCTTATTTTGTGTAAATTCTCTTTAATAAAATAATTTAGCCCTATGTCATAAACAATAATTGGGTCTTTTACAGCTTCATAATTGGCATAGAAAAGTTGTGTATAAGGAGCTATTCTACCTTTATCTTCTCCCTTATTCTTGAAGAAATACAAAGCCTGCAAGTAATAAGACGTTCCTGTTCCTTGCATCGGAAAAGCATTTCCTGCCCCATTGAAACTTGCCTGAGAGCCTACTTTATTAGCAGGATTCATTACACCTACATTTCTAACATAATTTTTTCCATAGTCATTAGAAAAAAAAGCTCCATAAATATTGATAGCATTTCCTTTTTCGGAAAGCGGTAATTCCAGAAAAGCATCAGCGGCAAAGATTTTCAGGTCTGTGTAGGTGGTATCTTTGTTACTTTCTTGCTTCCAAAGAGCTTGTGGCTCATAAGCAAAACCTGCCCCAATCGTAAAGATTTTTTTCTTACCAAAATAAGTGCCTACGTGATAGCCTGTTTCCTCAGCATCTTTCTCAAAAATATAGTATTTGAAATATCCGTGAGACATCAGATATGTATTTTGTGGGGCAAAAGTAGCGTTCGGCTGAATGCCTTTGAAATCAGCCGATTTGCTTACGTCCATTGGCTTACTAAGGGCTAATCTGTACGAAAACTTCCCTAAGTTTCCGTGTGTATAGACACTAAGTCTTCGTAAAAATTGGTCGTTGATATCACTGGTAAATTGCTGATAAATAGGAGCATCCATCGTTACTATACCTGAAACAGTGGGAGCCGAATACCGAGCTACGCCTCCCCAACTCGCCAAACCAGTTCCCAAAGCAAATTTCTGAGGAATAAAATAATAATCTATGTTAGCATCGTGAAAAAAACTACCCGCTTTTCTTTCATTGAGATAGCTTAAATTATTTTGCCCAAATTGGAGAAAAAGATATACATTATTTTTTATGTAACCTTGCATAATAAAGCGTATTCTTCTAAGTCCTATGTCAAAAGTATTAGCTGTTTCTTTGTTATTGAAAATAGTATTAGGGTTATTTTCGTTGTATCGAAGCCATATTTGACCGATAAAATTCATTTTTAGATAGTTGCTACCATCTTCATTAAAGTTAAATTTTAAACCTTCTTTAAATACTGGATTTTGTGCATACAAAACTAAGAAGGAGCATACATAAAAAACGGAAATTAAAAAGACTTTTTTCATATAAAAAAATAAAGTTAAAAAAATCAAGAATTGAAACTTTCTTTAAGCGTTTTTTGGGAGATTTGCTGTTCTTTTTTGAGAATTTCTACAAAACCATACATTATCTCTAAGGCTTCTTCCATTTCTGCTGCTGTGAGTGTTCTTTCATCTTTCACCAATAACAGACGGCTACCACGCGAACGAATCGTGAAGGGGTTATCTTTATATTTCTCTAAAAAACTAATAAGTGTAGGAGTAAATAACTTTTTAGTAGCTTCTACCTCTGGGCTTTTCAATAAATAGTGCTCAGAAAAGATTGGGTATTCATTAAAGTCAATATCTTCATAACCAACTAATTGGCTGAATTTATCAAGCAAACCTTCTTTTTCAAGTCGGAAGAAAGGCAAATGTGGCAGAACGTCAGTAACCGTAAGAGCTGTCATTTTATAGCTTTTTCCACTCAAATTACTCATCTCAGAAATATACATATCCGAAAACTCAAAAATAGTATCATTGATTTTCTTTACAAGCCTATTTTCTCTATAATGTATTTTTTTTCCTTGAAAATAAACAAAAATAAGATACCTAAAGCTATCGCTTATTCGCTGAGGTTTAAATGTAAAGCCTTCTTTTTCGGCAAATGTTGATAGCTCTTTTTGTCTATTATCCAAAAGCAAGGTTGCGTTGGTTTCCTTATAGGTTGCATCAAAGATGCGTACACATAAAGGATGCTCCGAAAGAGCTTTTTGGTGCTCCATTCCTACAATTTCAACAGAACCGCCTTGCTGATGGTATTCTGACTCGAAGTGATGCAGATTTTCCATAAAACTATGGTCTATAATTTTGGCTTTACTCATATCAATAATTATTCTTTTTTTCTTAGGAATCACCTCTAAATGCTTCTTAAAACTGAGGTAATTGCTAAAATTAGCTGCTTCCGCAACTTTTAGACTAAACGTATCTTCGTTGATTTGCTCAGTAGTTACAAAAGATTTGAAGATAGCCTTAGCGGGCAATCCATAGAAAAGCTCTATGCCTATTTTAACCAAAATACCAATGCCTACCCCTATCAGTAAATCAGTGGCTAAAGTAACAAGAAGTGTAGTAAGAAAAATTACTAATTGCTCTTTTCCAATGTGATAGGTATGTATAAACTCATTGGGAGACGCCAAACGATAGGCAACTGCTATCAGCATAGCCGCCAAAGCTGCCATTGGGATAAGAATAATTATTTTGGCAAATAATAATACAAATAATAAAATTGATAGCCCATGAAAGAAATTTGCCCATCTCGTTTTAGCTCCGTTAGCTACATTGGCTGAGCTACGAGCCACTTCGGAAATCATAGGTAAGCCCCCAATAAACCCTACCAAAGCATTACCAATACCCACTGCTACTATATCTCTGTTCATATCTGACTTTCTTTGGTATTTATCCATACCATCAATCGCCTTCACTGTAAGTAAAGACTCTATACTACCTATTAAAGCGAACATCACGATATATTGCAGGCTTTCTGCTGAGGTAATTTCGGAAAAATCAGGGAAAGTAAGCCCCATTTTTGAAATATCAAAATCCAATATGCCTTGCATAATACTTGTAGGAATATTAACCAGATAAATAGCTTTGTCATTTACAAGCATTTTATCCAAGCCCAACACAAGCCCCAAGGGAACGGCTACCAGCAAAACGAGCATAGGGGCAGGTATCTTTTTCAACATCGCATTTTTCACTAAAGGCAAGGCAAAAATAATAAATAGACTAAGCATACCCACTAAGGCTACTTCCCAACGGGCATTCATTATACTATGAGGGATTTCGGCAATCAACTCCAAAGGCTCTTTAGCTTCTGGCGTAACCCCCAAAAGCACGTGAATTTGTTTGGAAAAAATAATTACCCCTATAGCTGCCAGCATTCCGTGTATAACAGAAATCGGGAAAAAATCACCTAATTTCCCTGTTTTGAGCAAGCCTAAAAAAATCTGAGCAATACTTGCCACTACGATAATCGCTAAGGTCTTCTGATAGCCCAGCGTTTCAACCGACCCCAAAGCAATCGCGATAAGCCCTGCTGCGGGTCCCTTCACCGTCAGACGGCTGCCTGCCAACATAGCTACTACTACCCCTCCTATAATTGCTGTAAAAAGCCCCGTAACAGGCGGGAATTTACTCGCCGAAGCAATACCTAAGCAAAGCGGCAATGCCAAAAAAGATACCATTAAACCTGATTGTACATCTGTTTTCCAGTTTTCTTTCAAACCAGCCAAACCATCTTTTGGAATATATTGAGAAGCCATACTATTTCTTATTTGAATGTGAAACGAAAATTAAGTAATTATTTTGAGAAATTAAGACGATTGTAAAGGAGTTTCGTGGTAAGCCTTGCTATGCCTGCCCAAAAATAACCTCGCATATATACGTATAATAGCTATTCCTTCTATTACAAAACAAGCAGAAAGAATAAATGCCAATAATACCTGATGCTCGTGGATATGACTGAAAATCAAATCTTCACCAATAAAAGTGCTACTAATAGGAAAGCCCATTAGCCCTAATGCAGCCAGAAAAAATAAAGTAGCCAAGCCCGAATGTTCGTAGGCGTGCCCATGATAGCTGTAAAGATTGTAATGTTTAGGCTCTTTTTTTCTGAGTTTTTGGAGTACCACAAAACCAAAAATACCAGCCACAAGGACACCGCTCAGATACCAAATTACTTCGGAGAAATCAAAATGTTCATTATGGCTTACCGCCAAAGCTATCCAGAAGTGCTGTAACATCAGCAATAGCCAAGCTAAACGAGGATACCTCCTTTCTGAAAAGCCTTTCATTACCATCAATAAAGCTATGGAAGCAAATATAATGGGTAAAGAGTTGTGTAACCACAAGGGCATGTAATTTTCCATAAATAAAGCGATAATTCCTATGGCGTACATTGGCACAAAAAAATATAATATATTGCTGGGGCTAAGAAAATTAAGCCTGCTTCCTATCTTTTTAAAAGGCATAAATACCCACTGACTCATAAAATTATCTAAATTAAACTCCAATAAAGACAAAGAATACAAAGAAAACGCTATTCTTTTACCAAAAATGTATCTTTTTTCTTGCTGTGGAGGTGTAAAGTTATAAAATTGTTCTCTGATAAGATAGGCAACCACCGATGGAGAAATCAATAACTGATAAGTTCGCAAAAAAGCATTACCTACAAAGTGTATTAAAACTATATCATACCATCCTAAAGCGATTTCTACAAACATTAAACCTATTTGTGTGATAGAAGCATAGGCTACCTGCGTCTTGATGGTAGCTTGAGCTTGTGAAATAAAATAAGCTGATAGAGCCGTAAATGCTCCCACAAAAGCGATTATTATTTTAGCAGCTAAAATATGCGACCAAAATAAATGCGTTCTCAGTAATAAAAATACACCTAAATGAATAGAAAGAGAACCATAGAAAATAGCACTTGAAGGAGTAGGTCCTTCCATTGCTCTTGGCACCCAAGAAGAAAAAGGAAATTGCCCTGATTTGGCGGCAGCAGCCACCAAAAGCATCACAGAAACAAACAAAAACAAAAGCGGCTTCTCTGCTAAATGCAACTCCACCAATTCATAATTTTGTAATTTTAGGAAAGAAACGCTCTCAAACCAAAGATGATGACTTGCCCACATTGCCAAAATAATACCTATATCGCCTATTCGGTAGATAGAAAATACTTTTACAGCATTTTTGATGGGCAAATACCTTTCTCTATAAAACCCTCTCAGTAAAAAAGATGAGATACCCAACATTTCCCAACCTACAAAAAGAGTTTCAAAATTACCTGCCATAATGGTTAGATTATAGGAAAAAATAAAGAAAACCATCACTGCAAAAAAACGTCTGTAACCTTTTTCTAAGTGCATATAATAGGTACTGTACTTTACTATCAAAAAAATAAGAAGCATCCCAACCAACAAATACACCGCTACAATTTTATCAAAATACAAGTCCATAGTAAATTGATAGGCTTCGCTTTCATAAATATGAAAATAAGGTAAGAAAATCATCTTCGCCTGTTCTAATAGTAGCCAGTGAACAATGAAATACGCAATAGAAAGCAAAACAAGCAAGGTGCTGTAATACGTAATCTTGGAAATCAAACTTTCTTGGTGCTCTTTGGCAAGCAAAATGATAAAAAAAGCTGCCAAAGGTGAAAGTAAAAATATAAGAGGCATATAATTTACATAACTCATAAGTATATCTAAAATTTAAGGTTAAGAAAAAATGGAGATAGGCATATTATCACAACTACAAGCAAGTACATCTTCCAGATTTTCAAAAACAGGAATTTCTTGTGTAATAGGCTTATAATTTAGCCATTTAGCCCCTTCAAAACGAAATAATTCTTTGGTTTCTGGGTGAATAACCACCAAATTGACCCAATTATTAGCAAACCATTCATAAGTCTTCGGATTTTTCTGTAAAATTGCTTGCACAACCTCTGGATAGTGTTCTACTACTACCAATAATCTGAGCGAATCGTGAATATTAAGCATTTGAGCAGGCAGACCTGTACGCAAATCTCCGTCCAAACCGTTGGCAACACCCACCAAACCCACCACATTATGAGGTAGTTTAGAGCCTGCTCCCAATTTATGGTTATCTACTTTAGAAAAATAATATTCTAAGTTAATACCTCCTGCTACGGGAGCTACAGCATCTAAAATACCTAAAAGATATGTTCCATCAATATCTTGGGTATAGTCATAAGAGTTCAAAAAAGACCTTCTATCCAGAAAAAGATGCTTATTGCTTTCTCTACGTCCCACAATACACAAGGCATTACTCGCATGATTCCACTCTGGGCGAGGCTCAAACAGAGACATAGCCCTTAGTTTTACTTTCTTATGCACCTTTTCGGGGGTATCTTTGCTATTGGTCAGTAAAAATCTTCTTGAACGCTCTTTAGCGTTATGCTGATGAGCAATGGTAAAAGCTTTTTTATTTTCTTCGTGAGCGTTTTTACAATCCAAACTTATGAGTTCCTCATCAAAAAAAATTATTTCATCACGTGTAGTGTCTCGTAAAGCTGCCACGAAATGTGTGGTGTCAGGAATAAAAATATTTCTTTCTCTCAAACCTGCTCTCACTTCTGCTTTGTTTAAAATAAAAGCTGCTACCCTTGCATTCACCGAGCCTGCTCGTCCGCTACAAGCTCCACAATCGTAACCTGCGTAGTGCGTATTATTAACACTGCTGGCCCCGTGCCCAACCAAATATACGATTTCACTAAAATATTTCGTAAGTCCTATACTTTTCAGCAAGCCTTCCATTCTGTCTATCATTTCGCTAAGCGTATAGCCCACTTGTAAGCCATCTACTATCTCTTGGGTTTCGTGCGTACATTCATAATGTAATGTACTATCTTTATCCATATGCTTAAAAGAAGATACCATCGCAGGTGTTTCGGTAGGTTTGAAAATACTCCAAGCCAAGCGAATAGCCGACCAAAATCCGAAAGTTTGTGAGCTAATCAATCCACCTGCCATATTTTTGCTATGCTTGCTGAAATGCAAGTCTTTTGTATGGTGCTTGTTTTTTATATCTGTTTCTTTCACCAGATACTGTGGTGTCATTGGGGCAGGACAAGATTTTGTATAAAATTTTCCTCCTTCGGGTTGGTAATAAAAATCTAAGTTGAAAAAACCGGGTGTACCAAACGTTTGGGCATTTGCATACTTTTCTATATATCTTCGGATAGAGCCTTCCCTATCGTCCATACAGAAAAGAGCTTGAAAAGTAGGCTTTTCTATACTATCTGTTTTTTGTAGCTGTAAGCCTCTCAATACTTGGTCGTACAGTGTCCATTCCATACTTTCTTGCCAAATTGCATACACCTCAAAAATTTCTGTTTGAGGAATTTCACCAAAAAGGCGAGGCGTATCTTCGGGGATATAACGCCCCAAAGGTTGCCACTTACCATTCCCAAACTTTCTATCCAGAGCATCTATTTCTAATAAAAGCTCTACAAAAATAAACTCTCGTAAAGAAATTTTTCTTGTATCCAAAAGCGTTTCGGGATGATGCTCCAATACAGCCACCATTCCTGACCAACCTGGATGAGCAAATTGTTGGTCAAAAAGATATTGTTCATACCATTCTTCACTACCTATCAAAATATCTAATAAATCTTTCAATGAAGCCCCCTCTTTGAACAATAAGTAATCAACTCTTGGGCTTTTGAAAATCTTGAAATAACTGTTTTTTTCCAAATCTCTGATGGAAGCTAAAAAACCATCTTGATGAATTGGAAATTTTTTAATCGTAATGCCTTGGTCTATATAATTGCTAATTAGCCTAAATAAAATATTATGCTCCTCTTTTTCTATATTCAGGTGGTGTGTGCTTGTCCATAGTTGGTGGAGCCTACCTACACGCCCTTCCCAAGACTCCTGATAGCTTTGATGAAGGAGCTTTTCTTGCCAAGTTTCCCAATGGTCAAAACCTTGATGCTCTATGATAACTCTTTGTAGAATTTTGGGATTTATTTTCCCAGCTTCATACTCCTTTCTGTATTCATCTAAATTCATATAGGTTTTGTAGCCAAATATGGTGGTGGCTTTTTGCATTGCCTTATGAAAAGATAATTCTTGGTAAGCTCCCAAAGTGTTGTGATGTACGAAATCTTTGAGGGGATTTTGATGAGGTAAATAATGAGCAAGTAAATGCAATGTTTCCCACTCATCAAATTTATAGGAAATTTGTTGATTAAACATATTCGTAATTTTTTAGGTAAAAAATAACATAGAAAGTATGGGCAAAACTACCGCAAAAGACCTATCTGGGAAGTTTTACTCAAAAATGGGGCTATAAAAAATAGCATTTTTACAACCTAATATTACGAATAACTATAAAAAGAGGGGCATTAAAAGGAAAAAACTGCTTTTCCCTAAAGGTTAAGCCTTTAGCTGGCGTAGCAAAGGACTGAAAGAAAGAATTATGAAATGGCAAATTTATACTATGTGCAACATCAAGCGGTGGAAGAAAAAATTTCTTTACTTTTTTTCCTTTTCCGCAAGATAGGCTTGCTTCTTCCTCTGTATTTTTATCATCTTCTACACGCTCCTCCTCTACCCTTTTTTCCTCTAAGGTTTTCTCAAAATAACTTAGAGATGCACTTGCAAATAAGTTGGAATTAGCGAAGAGTGTAAAATAAAGAACAAAAAGAGCCAGAAGAGAATGTTTGAGTTGCAAACGCTCTTTTTTATCTAAATTGACATTATGGGCGAAATAACCTATCAAATGACTTTACAGATTTTGGCAAATGTAATATTTTTTTCTAAAAAACAAAAATATTTCCCTAAAAAAAAATAAATTTGCTCCATATAAAAAAGTAATGGAGCATTTTATAAAATTATTAAGAAAATATCTCTCTTTACACTTAGATATTTTCAAGATTGAATTACAAGAAAAAGTAAAAACACAATTATCCAATGCTTTACTCCTTTTGCTTTGGCTCGGGTTAGCTTTTATTAGCCTTTTATTCTTTAGTTTTGCTTTTGCTTTTTATTTGAATGAAGTTCTTGAGAGTAAATTTATAGGTTTTATTTTGGTAGCCTTAGTTTTTGCTATTTTATTTGCAGTGGCTTTTAGCCCAAATTCAAGAAAAAAGATAAAAAATTACTTTGATAAATATCTTAGCTCATAAATATTCCTACCATGAAGAAAAAAGAAGAAGTCCTCGAGGAAATCAAGCAGGTAGAGCAATCTATTGGCACCGAAATAGAAAATTTCAGAGATACAATATGGCATAAAATAAAGATAGGAATTAGTATTGGCTTGGTAGCGGTTGGGACGTTCTGGGCTTTTAGGCGTTATCTGGACGAAGTAATTGAAGAAAAACCCACTAAAACAAATGATACTCCCATAGAAGGAACTCATTTAGCCCATAAAGATTTGGATATAGTAAGCATGATAAAAAGAGAAATGGCGATGTTTTTGCTCCTATTGGCAAAAAAACAAATTCAAGAACTACTCAAAAAAATTTATACCGAACAAGAAGCCCAAAGTGATGACAAATAGAAAAATACTTAATTACTTAGAGGAACTCAAAAAAAAGCAAAAAAAAGCCTTTGCTTTACTCATAGACCCCGATAACGTAACAGAAACGGAATGTCTGGAGCTTGCTCAGTTAGCAAGAACAGCCAAAGTAGATTTTATTTTCGTAGGTGGTAGCCTTATTACTGGCGATAATTTGGGAAAAGTAGTGGAAATAATGAAAGGAGAAGTAGAAATGCCCATTGTATTGTTTCCAGGTAATAGCCTACATATAGATTCCGAAGCAGATGCCATTTTATTTCTTTCACTTATCTCAGGCAGAAATCCTGACTTCCTTATTGGGCAACATATTTTAGCAGCTCCTATTCTTAAAAGAAGTAAATTAGAGGTTTTAGCCACAGGGTATATGCTCGTTGATACAGGAAAGCAAACCACTGTGTCTTTCATTAGCAACACAACCCCAATTCCTTACGATAAACCTTCTTTAGCCGCCTGCATCGCTATGGCAGGTGAAATGCTTGGCTTACGCATTATCTATATGGATGGTGGTAGCGGTGCAGAGAAACCCATCAGCCCCCAAATGATAAATGCCGTACAAAAATCTATTGACTGCCCGCTCATCGTGGGAGGAGGAATAGATAGCCCCGAAAAAGCCCTGACCGCTTTCAGAGCGGGAGCCGATGTAGTAGTAGTAGGGAATGCTATTGAAAAAGACACTTTACTTATTGAAAAAATAGCTCAGGTAGCTCAAAACTTTAGGCTTTAGCGGTTAGTGTAAGAATCGTTATTTCTGGCAAAATACCCACACGCCCCAAATAACCAATGTAACCAAAACCTCTGTTTACATAAAGATACTGATTTTCTTCTTTATACAAATCAGCCCATTGTTTGTAACGATACTGCACAGGACTCCACTTGAAGTCTCCATACTCTATACCAAATTGCATTCCGTGCGTATGCCCTGCCAAAGTCAAATCAATATCTTTAAAGTCTTTACGTATCTGTGCGTCCCAATGGCTGGGGTCGTGAGAAAGTAAAATTTTCACAGCACTCTCTGGACTTTCAGCATAAGTTTTCGATAAATTTCCATACTTCGGAAAACCTCCTGTACCCCAATTCTGTACGCCCAGAATAGCCAAATGTTCATTTCCTTCCTTTATCAATCGGTGCTCATCTAAAAGTAAATCCCAGTTCATTGCCTTATGAGCTTGGTGTAATTGTTTTCTCAAACGCACTCTCTCTTGCTGACTCACACCAAAAAGATAATCTCCGTAATCGTGATTTCCCATTACAGAATACACACCAAAATCAGCTTTGAGTTTGGAAAAAACAGGTACATAGTCCTTTACTTCGTCAGGATGATTATTTATCAAATCTCCAGTAAAAAATATGGCATTGGGTTTTTGAGCTAATAGCATCTCTACACCACCTTGCACAGCCACTTTGTTGTAGAAACTCCCAGAATGAATATCGGAAATTTGAGCAATAGTAAATCCCTCAAAAGATTTGGGCAGATTGGGCAAATATATTTTCTTTTTTCTAATTTGGTAATCGTGAGCACCTGAAATAATCCCCCAACTAAGTGTAGTAAAAGGCAGTGCCCCCGCTACCAAAGCAGTTTGGTGAAGAAATTTAGCTCTACTGATTGTATTAGGTGAGGTAAGTTGGGCATCTTTTTGCATTTTCTTTTTAAAAAATGCTATGATTTTTTTCGTATAAAAGAGTAAATCTTCCAAAAGTACAAAGAATACCATTACAAACTTGGACGCATAGCTAATAGCTATGAAGCCTTGTACCAAAACCCTGAAATTACTCATTTCTTTGAAAATTCCTAAGAAATACAAAACAAGGCTGATGATACCCAAAGCACTTATAGCCCAATATGTTGTAAAAATTACTTTTTTCTGCTGAGGTTTCTTATCTCTAAAAGCTACTTTAAAGGCTCTGAAGGCAAAATAATCTATAAAAATAAGAGAAAAAAATATACTAAGAAATCGGGGAATTAGATAGGTCATAAGATAGCATGCTTATTTATTGCTAAACGCTAAAGTTTCTTTTTTGTTTTGTAGAAGCAAAATAAAAAGACCTACTTGTACAAGTAGGTCTTTTTATAGTAAAGCAGAGATGACTATTTTTTCTCTTCTTTTTTCATTTCTTCTTTAGGAGCATCAGCTTTTTTCTCGTCTTTTTTCTCTTCTTTAGGAGCTTCTTCTTTTTTAGCAGAGTCAGTTTTAGGAGCTTCTTCTGTTTTAGGAGCCTCTTCTGTTTTAGGAGCTTCTTCTGCAGGTTTTACATCCTCAGTTTTAGGCTCTTCTTTAGTTTCTTCTTTTTTCTCACCACCGCAAGAAGCGAAAGTAACCATACCAGCAACTGCGAACATCAAAAACAATTTTTTCATTTTTTTAGGAATTTAAGGGTTAAAAATTATTGACTTGTTAAATTTTGCTTTTTATACCAAAATATTGGGAAGGTAACCCAAGATTTTTTATTTTTTTTCTGATTTTTTTCTTTTTTCTTTTTTCTTCTCCTCTTTTTTATCAGCATCTTTATCTTCTGCTTTTTCTTCTTCTACTATGGCAGGTTTTTTCTTTTCTTCTGCTTTTTCTTCTTCTACAGCAGGTTTAGTTTCTGTATTTTCGGTCTTTGTTTCGTCCTTCTTTTCTTCTTTCTTGCAAGCTGTAAAGCTGATTGCTCCTACAAGCACTGCCAATAACCATATTTTGTTCATAAAATTGAGGCTTTTTAGTTGAAATACGCTGTTTATACCCGTTTTTTAAAAAGGTAACCTAAAAAAATAAAAAATATTTTCTTAGGCAATCGGAACTTTAGAAAGTTCATGCTTTAGATGACCAATAGTCTCTACAGGGAAAGCGTCAACTTCGTTTTTTTCTGCCAAATACCAAGACGCCCAATCAAAAATATGAATGAGGTAAATAACTTGCTCCAGAAAACTTGCCCCTTCAGCATATAAAGAGTGTACCTGCTCTGTTTTTTGCTTGAAAATTTCCTCACAAATATCCATTCTCAGACGGGTACGAGGGTAATCATAGGCAGTTTTCACAAGTAAAACCGTAGTATGTGTGTAATTACTTTTATCTAATTGCCAGCCTACAAGCTCATTATGATTCATTTCGGGCATCGTGTGCGTATGGCAAAGTTGCTTAGCATTTTCATTGATTTGCTGTTGTAGCCTTGTGATACTCGCCCAAAGTTTGGTATCAGCATACACAATAGGCAATTGTTGATAGAATATCTCAGAAAGACGTTTAGCTTCCAAGTGGATTAGCTCGTTTTTTTCCGCTAAAAAATCCACTGAATTTTGTAGAGGTTCTTCAAAAAAACTATCAATCAAACCATAATTTTTAAGCAAATAAAGCAACTGCACAAAAGAATATCCCAAAAATGCTCTTGGGCAAGGTGATTCATTCGGGATTTGGACATAGTCAAAGCCTTGTTGTTCGGCTAATTTTAACAACTCGCCACCAGAAGTAATACAAGCTACTTTTGCCCCTTTCACTTGGCTTAGAGCAATGAGCGTTTCTTCTGTTCCTCCTGAAAAAGATGAAGCAATAAACAAGGTATGGTCATCTATAAAAGCTGGAATTTCATAGTTTTTAGAAACCAACAAAGGTACGCTGATTTTATCAGCAACGATGCTTTCCACCAAATTTCCGCCAATACCAGAGCCGCCCAAGCCTGCTACAACTACATTTCTAATTTCTCTTTCAGGCTTTGTAACTTTCTGATTTTTACCTATTTCTATTGCTTTTGTAATTTGTAAAGGGAAGTTTTTGATAAGTTCTTGCATTGCTGACATAAACATTTTTTTGCAAAGGTAGGAAGTATTTTTGTAAAAAATAAAATTATTACAATTTTTCCTCTCCTATCAATCTTTCCAAAACTTTAGACCATTTTTATTGATAAAGCCGATAAATTTATCCATTCTGGGAATGTAGCGTTCTGATAAAGGCGGGGCAGCCAAAGCCTCCCCTGTAGCATCTAAGGGGGGGACTTCCATCATTGGGTCTTCTATTTCGGCACTAAAACCAAATAGTTTTCTTTGTACCCAAACCGATTGAATATTTTTATCAGTAATTTTTTGTAATATATTTCCCTCAAAATCTATAAGGCTATGCTCCCCTTTTTCAGAAATCAAAATAATATTATCTTCTACTTTTACCAAGCCTTCTACAGCTCTTAGTTCTTTGCCAGAGGGCAAGGCAAAAATCTTGTACTTTTGTTCTGTTATTTGCAAAACTGCTAAGTTCTGATACAACACAAAACCAAATTCAGCAGGCTGACAGGCAATTATTTCTTTGCCCAAAGTATCCAAAACGCCTTGCAAAAGTTTATTTTCGTGAGGGCAAGTAACCACAGCATAAGGGTATGAGAAGTCATAGTTACCACCTGTATAATTTTTTTCGCTGATAAATTTATTTTCTCTAAGCGAATAAGGCTTCCAAGTATTTTTTTCCATCAAAAAAACGATGGCTCTGTTTGTATTGAGGGCTGATTCGTATTTGGGCGGTACAACAATTCTTCCATTTTTATCCACAAAACCCACTTTTTTATTTTTTTCTACTTTGCCAAAACCATCTGAAAAATTATCCGCCCTATCATAAATGGCTTCCACAATCTTTTTATTTTTTTTCACATCTACATATCCCCATCGATTTTCCTCTCTGAAAGCTATCATTTCATCTTGAACCGACAAGCCCAATTCCTGATAGGTGCAAGGCACTACCTCTTTTCCATTTTTATCTACAACTCCCCACAAAGATTTTTCATTTTGAACTTTCGCATATCCTGCACTACGGATAGTCCCGCCACCTACTTCTGTGTACATAAAAGGCGTAATTTGCTTTCCCTCATTATCAAAAAGAGCTAATTTCCCATTTTGGCTGAGTGTAAAAAAATTAGCATCACGATTAGAATTTGCGTAATTGGTAAATTCATAAAGCGGCTCAACTACCATTTTTTGTGCTTTAAGGTTGTATATACCTACTTTTTCGTCTTTTCCCACAAACAGTAAGTGCTTTTTATGCTCACTAAAAACATCTAAATGATTGATTCTATCAAACTCAGGCGGGAGTAGTTGCTTACCTTCGTGGTTGTATAAACTCATTTTATCTTTTTCAGTATCGTGTACCAAAATACAATTAGGCAGTACCTCTGTGTGCCAGAAGCGAATAGGTAGGATTTCTTTACCCGTTTGAGCATCAATCACGCCCCATTTACCTTTATGAAATACCGCAAACAAAGGTTTTTCTGTTTCATAATAACCTAAATCTACATAGTCATACGTAGGTTCTACCACTATCTTAGCGGTTTCGGCTTCTGCCAAACCCCAAAGCTTTGCTTTCCTAAAAGGAATGAAATTAGTAGCCGCTTGTTTTTGTATTACTGTTTTTTTCTCCAGTTTGCAAGCTGATAGAAAATACAACACAAGTATCGTTATGATTATTTTATATATATTTTGCATTATCTTGAAAAGTACTATTTTTTTGAAAAATTAAAGAATTATTCTAATTCGTGCAAATTTGATGCTTTCTTTTAGAAAGCTCTGATAAAAATATGCAATAGCTAAGTATCTGATAATTAGTATTTTTATTTTTATTTTTATTTTTATTTTTATTTTTATTTTTATTGTACTATATTTGCTTCATAAATTTTTAAAACTTAAATATTTGTTCTTATGAGAAAAAAAACAAAATCTTTAGTACTTTTACTTGTTCCTTTGTTGCTACTTCTCCAAAGCTGGACTACTTGTGTATGGGCTGTTTGTGTAACTATAAATTCATCCAGCACTATCTACAACGGAAGCACAACCACAGAAAGCTACGCTATGACTGGTCGTTTCAACGGTAAAATAGTCAGAACCGTGAAATATACCTCTGTTTCTTACCATTAATTTTTTAAAACCAAATTTTTACTGATATGATAAAAAATTCTTTAATAATCGCTCTACTTACGCTCTTGGTAGCTTGTAATCCGAAGGAGTCAGACAAAATAGACCTTAGTGGTCTAAAAATGAGTGCAGATACTACAAATAAAACGGTTGTCAGCTATAAATTTAGTGTTAGATTTGATTGTGGTAGTGATGCCAATGGTAATGCCGACCAGAGTGCTTTGGATATTGATTTTCAAAATGATGGTGCATTTAAAAACAGATATTTTTTACTGACAGCAAATGTAGAGAAAATTTTTCACACACCTATAGAAGATTTTCCTCCACTTGCTGATATGAATGCTTCTATCCTATCTTTTCTTTCTGATTATCAAGGTAAAGCATCTTATCAAGATTTCTCAAATTATTTACTTCACTTGGCTGTCAAAGGATATTTCAAGAGACTACCTTCTCTAAGCACCGAAGACAAGATTATTTTGGGAAATTATGTAGATATTTTGGTGGCTCAGAAGAATATGGAGCTAACTGAACTGACCTGGGCTTTAGAAAAACTTCAATCATATTGGAGTTCTCAGAAAATAAAATCAACTGCAGCTATAATCCTGACGCAGTATGAAAGCTATTATCGCGACTCAGGTATGGAAACGGAGCTAAACACCATTAAACTTCCGGAAGGCACTCCCTCAGAAATGACAACAACTATTGAAGAAATGAAGCAGGAATTTGAAAAAGATAAATTGGCAATACCCACTTTAACTGCAATGAGTCAGAATTAAAGCCTAGAAGGCTGAAACTTGATTTCAGCCTTCTAGTTAATATCCATTCAAGTTGCTAATAAGCAAGTACTTTGTTTTCGGCTACTGCCTGAGCTACTAATTTCTCTACCTCTGGAATAGAAGCATACAATTGCTCAAAAGAATTGATAACAAAATACTTACGCTGATACTTATCCTTAATATAAGGTGTATCTAAAATATTTTGCACATCAAAAGGAACTCGCTCAGGTACCTCACTAAAAAGCGAATAATCTGTTTCACCGCTGGAAGATAATATACCTGCTCCGTAAATTCTCAGCCCTTCCGCCTCTTGAATCAAACCAAACTCCACAGTATACCAGTACAAACGAGCAATCAACTCTATAGCCACCTCGCTTTCTATATGACGAAGGGCAATAGTACTCAAATCTTTCAAAAAATTGCAAAGTGCTTGGTTGGTAAGCAAAGGTACATGCCCAAAAACATCATGGAACATATCTGGTTCTTCGAGATAATCTAATTGACTTTTTTTACGCAACCAAGTAGTCGCACAAAAATTCCCCCCTTCCATCAACTCAAAAAACTCTTTGTTGGGAAGCAAGCCAGGCACCACATAAATTCTCCAACCCGTGTGAGCTATTAGCTTTTTATTTACTTCCTCAAAATTAGGAATACGATTTGCCTCAAAACCAAGTCGTTCTATCCCTTTCAAGAACTCCTCTGTTACTTTATTTGGCAAAGACTTTATTTGGCGTTCAAACAAAATTTTCCAAACCTCAAAGTCTTCATCGGTGTATTTATCATACTCTTGCTGCATAGAATTAAGTAAATAGTGGAAGTTTCCCATATTTTTTTGTATTTTACAAAGTTAATAATATTTTTCAAAACTCCAAAAAATTCGCTTTTTCATTTTAAATTTGCGTGCTCTACTTTCCCCCAGTACTATGTGTGGTATCCATTGTATCCTTGATATTTCTAAAGAATTAGACTCGCAGAACATACAAGAAATGAGCCGCTATACAAGTTACAGAGGCTCAAATCCTCCTCAAAATTTATTGTTAGCGGCTGAAAATTATCATATTTTTTTCGGACACAACCTGCTCCCTATCAATAATACTACTGATTTTAGTCAGCAACCATTCAGCAAAGCCGAACAAGATTATGTCTTGGTTTTCAATGGAGAAATCTACAATTGGAAATTTTTAGATAAAAAATTTAACTTTACAAACCAAAGCAATTCAGATACAGAAACACTCTTTGAGTATCTCAAAATCATCAGCCAAAACCCTACCCTATGGGGAGATTTGGAAGGGATTTTTGCTTTTGTTTTTTGGGATAAAAAACAAAATAAAATTCTTTCAGGACGTGATAATTGGGGAGTAAAACCGCTTTATTATTTTTTTAACCAAAAACAGCTTGTTTTTTCCTCTGAAATTCAGGCGATTTTCGCCAGTAATCTTATCTCTAAAAAACTGAATATTAAATCTTTAGCCCATTACTTACATTTTAAGTTTGCCCCAATAGCTTCTACTTTTTTTCAAGATATTCACAGCCACGAAAAAGAATTAATTATTTGGAATTTGAATAAACCATTTGAAAAATTATCTCAAAAAAATGATATACAAGAAGCATTTATTTTCGGAAAAGAAAACAGAAAAAAATTAGTAGAAAGCACTGAATTATTACTAAAAAAAGCTATACAAAATCAATATTCAGACTTGTATCCGCCCGCCCTGATGCTTAGCGGCGGCGTAGACTCTACCCTACTCTTAGCTTTGAGCCAAGAAATGGGTTATCAAATTCCAAGTTTTAGCATTGTTACAGACGAAAAAAATTTCACGCAAGATGCTTATTTTGCCCGCAAAGCCAGCCAACAATACAATAGTAGACTTTATGAAGTAAAAATTACTGAAAAAAATTTACCTGAACTTCCTGAGCTTTTCCAAAAAGCCGACCAACCCATAGGCGACTCCGCTTTGCTTAGTACTTATTTGCTCAGCGAAGAAGCTAAAAAATTGAATTTCAGAGTTTTATGGAGCGGAGCGGGAGCTGATGAACTATTTGCGGGCTACAACAGACATCAAGCTTTTAAATATTATTTAAAAATGCCTAAAATGTTTTTCAAGAAAATGGCTTTGTTTTTTCCAAAAAGTAGGCTTGCTACCCGTTTTTTTGATAGTATAAGTCGCAACAACCAAGAAACTTTTTTGAAGTTTTGTAGCTTACATATCCTTGACAAAAATTTCGAATCGAATTTATCCGAAAAATGGACTTTGGAGGAAGCTTTAGACTGGGATAGAACCCATTATTTGCCCGAAGATGTGCTTCTGCTCACGGATTTTTGGGCTATGCAAAACACGGTGGAAGTTCGTTTGCCTTTTTTGGATAAAAACCTAAGCAATTTTGCAAGACAAGTGCCTGCCGAAATACACTTGTTTAATGATAAAAAATACCTATTAAAAGAGCTTTTAAACAAAAAAAATGGCAAAATATATACTGAAAGAAAAAAAGAAGGCTTCGGTATTCCTTTTGGCACCTGGCTATTAAACACTGATAATCAATTTATTATGGAAGTAATGCAAAAAAAAGATGCTCTTATCTTTGAGTTTGTAGCTCCTGCTGTTTGGCAAAATTTGTGGCACAAGCATTTATCCCAAAAAGCAGACTACAGCCAAGAAATATTCGCTCTTTTGGCTTTGGCTTGGTGGCTGGAAAAGCATTTTTAATTTTCGTAGCTTACCTCTGCTCCGAAACCAAATGTGTAGTATCTTTCTTTACCAAAAATATTGATTTTATTATTTCGAAGTACCCATTTCCCTTCATATTCATAAAACATATCGTTCTTTCTTTCTTCTGTTGAGTACAATAAAGGTACATATACATTTCCCCAGCCATCTTCTCCTCTCACTTCCAAAATTTTCATACCTACAAAAGCACCTTTTTCAGGAAAAGGCACTCTGTACTTAGAAATATCTATCCACTGAGTTCCATAAGATGTGATTGTAAAAATCATTTTTTCATCTGATAAAGAATTAGCTGGTTCTCCGCTATCCGAAACTCCCAAACATAATATTTCTAATTTAATATATTCAGGATTTTTTAAGTAAGTGTTTTGCATACCCTTACTTTTTAGGTCTGTAGTTAGTGTTTTATATTTTACATCTAAAAATTTTACCAAAACCTTATCTATTTGTCCCTCTTTTTTTCTACGATTATTTATATAGCTAATCTTACTTGTTTTTTCGTATCTAAGAGAGTAATTAGTGTTACTAAACATACCCAAAATACCTCTGGAAGGGCGTCGTAAATCCCCTATTTTTTGAGATTTACGACGCCCCTTATTATGAGTAACGACTACGCTGTCTATATTTTCTGTATTTTCAAGATACACGCATAGAGAATCTTTATATGTAATATGATTGGTTAGATACTTATTGGTGTATCCTACCACAGTAAAATATATAGTATCTTCTTTGTAGATATTTTCTTTGATATTAAAATAGCCACTTTTATCTGTTATTGTAGAAAAAGCCTTATGTTTTACAAAAACAAAAACCCCCTCTATGGGAGCTTTCGTCTTTGAGTCATACACAAATCCACTTATTTGAGCATTAAGATTAGCATTTACCAACAAAAAGGCAAAAAAACAAATTAAATATTTCTTTTTCATATTCTTCATTAGTCTCCAATTAACACTCCACAAGGGCAGTTTTCATCTCCATTGGAGGAGGCTTGATACCCCCAACAGTAGCCTAAAAAACAATTTGCTGTAACAGTAACAACAGCAAAACACTTACCACCACAATAACTATAACCACCCTGCCAAATAGTTTTTCTTTTTTCACTTGAGTTGGGTTCTACATCGGCAAAGTAAGTTTCTTCCACTAATACCCCATTTTTTTGTTCTGCTTTGCTGGTTATTTTAGTAATAACGGCTTGCAATTCATCATTGCAAGAATTACAAGATTTAATTACTGGTATTGATTCATCTTTTTTGGGGTACGCACTCATCAGTACACCTCCACCTACGAGCAAAAATAAAGCAAAAGTAATTGTCTTTTTTAAATTTTTCATACGGCATTTTTTTAAGGGTTTAACAATGCCGAAAGAAAGAAAGAAAGAAAGAAAGAAAACGTGTTAAGAAATTATTAAGTTTTTAATACAAGCCAAAGCCAAGAAACATTCGCTCTTTTGGCTTTGGCTTGGTGTCTGGAAAAGCATTTTTGAGTATTTTATGTTCATAAAAACGAAAAAATATTACATAAGTTTCTTTTTATAGTATTTACTAACTCTTTTTCTTCCATTTTCTTCAAAAAAGCTGCTTTTTGATAGATAGATGCTATATCTGTGGAAGAAGTGTCCGTTTCAAAAAAAACTAAAGAAATATCCAAGCTACAAAAGGTTTCTTGGAGCTTTTGGCTATGTAATAAACTTTCGCCAAAACTCAGAAAAATTCCTCTTTTTTGATAGTCCTTCGCTATGTTTTCATTAGCCCTGAATCCGTGTAAAATCCATCTCTGCTGAGGTTTCAGTAGTTTATGTAAGGCTAAAATCTCGTTGTAAGCCCTCACACAATGAATAATGAGTGGTTTCTGGTAATGCTCCGAAATTTCTGTGTGAGCCAAAAATATTTCTTTTTGCCAATCCAAAGTGATGGGTATTGCTCTATCAAGCCCTGTTTCACCAATAGCCAATACTTCTTGGTGTGAAACTAAATCTTGTAATTTTTGAATTATTTTTTTCTTTTCCTGAGCAGCTATATACCAAGGATGCCAACCTACTGAATATTGTTGGGTTTTTTGTATAAAAAACTCATTATCAATAGGCAATGTAATATTTATCAAAGACTCCGCTTTGTTCTTTTGATGGGTATGAATATCATAATAATTATGTAACAAAAAAGTAGTATTTTTTTAAAATAAAAATAATAAAACTTTTTGAGAATAAAAAGCACATAGTTTTTTGAGGGCTCTTTTGTAAGAATTTTGGATACAAAAAAAACCTTTTGTACCTTTGTATAAGGAAATAAAGTTTGAGATTTAAGCTCTAATAAAATGCCCAAGGAACTTCTTTGGGCTTTTTCTGTTTTATACGAAGTTATCAGAAAAAGGTTCTATTTTTAACAAAGCATTTTCCATCAAAATTTTATAGATTTGCCCAATAAGCAGACTAAAAGTTCTTTTTATTATAAAAACACGACTTTTTGTCATCTAAAACGCTGATTTTTTGATTAAAAGAAGACATTTTGACTTGTTTTTTTTTCGGACTCAAAATTGTTGATAGCCTCTTAAACCAACACACAAATTATGAACTTCAATCGTTATACTATTAAAAGTCAGGAACTTATCCAACAAGCAAGCCAAATTGCTATGGGAAATCAGCAACCCATCATAGAAACTGGGCACTTATTGAAAGCTTTATTGGAGAGTGATGAAAATACCGTTTCTTTTTTGTTTAGCAAGACAGCCTCTAATAAAAATCTGGTAAGCAATAAAGCCGATGAACTTATACAAACCTATCCGAAATCCTCAGGAGAAAGCCCCTACTTATCCAATGACGCGGCAGCAGCTCTTCAGAAAGCAGAACGCTATCTCACGGAGTTTAAAGACGAATTTGTAGCCATAGAGCATATTTTATTAGGGCTTTTAGCTGGCAAAGATAAAGCAGCACAGACATTGAAAGATGCTGGTTTCACCGAGCAAAATCTCGTACAAGCTATCAAAGAACTAAGGGGAGGTAACCGTGTAACCGACCAAAATGCAGAAGCCAAATATAAATCTCTGGAACGCTACTCCAAAAATCTAAACGACTTAGCTCGAAAAGGGAAAATTGACCCTGTAATTGGTAGAGATGAGGAAATCAGAAGAGTTTTGCAGATTATTTCACGTAGAAGCAAAAACAATCCTATTTTACTTGGCGAGCCGGGCGTTGGCAAAACAGCCATCGTTGAGGGTTTGGCTCAGAGGATTGTCAATGGAGATGTTCCCGAAAATCTAAAATCCAAAACTATTGTAGCTTTAGATATGGGGCTTTTGGTAGCAGGTGCCAAATACAAAGGAGAATTTGAAGAAAGACTCAAATCAGTTATCAAAGAAGTTACAGACTCCGAAGGGGAAATCATTCTATTTATTGATGAAATACATACCCTCATAGGAGCGGGAGCGGGCGGAGATAGTGCCATGGATGCCGCTAATTTACTCAAACCAGCACTCGCTCGTGGCGAACTACACGCCATCGGGGCAACTACCCTCAACGAATATCAAAAATATATAGAAAAAGATAAAGCCTTAGAACGCCGCTTTCAATCTGTTG
>JANRLU010000088.1:0-17654 GCA_033762275.1 Thermonemataceae bacterium
TAATAAAATTTATTTTCAAAAATATAAGAATGTAAAAAAAGTTAAATTAAATACTAATAATAATCAAATAGAGCAAGACTTCAATATAAATGCTATGGGTGTTTTGCAAAATAATTTAGCATTGATTTTTAGAAATAATAAAGAACGTATATTAGCCATCTTTGATGAAAAAGGAATAGAAATTTTCAGCTATAAGCTACCAGATGTTTTTAATGGTGCTTGTATAAGTGATAATAAATCATATTTATTGATAATAAGAGAAAATGATTTACAAATAATAATCAATAAGTTTTAATATACTTGGCTTGCTGACCAAGCAACCTGAGATAAAAAATATTAGCTAAAAAAAATTTTTACTTAGTTGTAATAATTTGTTTGAACTTTTTGTAAATTACGGGACTTTTAAACAAATTTTCACTATGTCAAACCATCATCAAATTCTTATCATTGGCGGAGGAAATGCAGGAGTTTCGCTTGCTGCCCAATTATTTAGAAAAAATAGCAAATTGGATATTGCTATTATTGACCCTGCAGAAAAACATTATTACCAACCCGCTTGGACGCTTGTGGGTGGAGGGGCGTTTGATATTCAAAAGACCGTCAGAAGCCAAGCATCAATAATGCCTAAAAAAGCTACTTGGATAAAAGATAAAGCGACTGGCTTCTTACCTGAGGAGAATAAAGTGCAAACAGAAAAAAGTGGGGAAATTAGCTACGATTATTTGGTAGTTGCTCCTGGTATCCAATTAGATTGGCATAAAGTAAAAGGTCTCAAAGAAACAGTTGGTAAAAATCAAGTTGCCTCTAACTATACTTTTGAGACAGCCCCCTATACTTGGCAGGCTATTCAAAATGTAAAAGCGGGAGATAAAATCTTATTCACGCACCCCAGCACACCTATTAAGTGTGGTGGAGCACCTCAAAAAATAATGTATTTGCTCTCTGACTATCTTCGTAAAAAAGGAATTTTAGATAAAGTAGAGGTGCACTTTTATGCAGGTGGCAGCACTATTTTTGGCGTACAAAAATATGCTGAAACACTGAATAAAGTTATCGCAAGGTATGGTATCAAAACGCATTTCAAGCATAATTTAATAGAAATAGATGGAAATGCTAAAAAAGCTATTTTTACAGATGCTGAAGGCAAAATTATAGAAGAAAATTTCGCTTTTATTCATGTTACACCTCCTCAATCTGCTCCAGATTTTCTCAAAAATACCCCTCTGGCTGTGCCTAATAACGAACTCGGTTGGGTGGATATCAACAAACATACCTTACAGCATAATAAATACGCCAATGTGTTTTCTTGCGGAGATGCCAGCAACACTACAGGAGCAAAAACAGGAGCTTCTATTCGCAAACAAGTACCAGTGTTGGTACAAAATCTGTTGAGTGTAATGAATAAACAAAGCCCTTCAGCTCAGTATAATGGCTATGGCTCTTGCCCCTTGGTTACGGGTTATGGGAAGTTGGTCTTGGCAGAGTTTGATTATGATAATAAACCCCTTGAAACCTTCCCTTTCAATCAAGCAAAGGAAAGACTAAGTATGTATATGCTCAAAAAATACGTGTTGCCTTGGCTTTACTGGAATAAAATTCTCAATGGAACAGCCTAAGCGAAAATACTAAAAACTTAGCTCTGTCGTTTCGGAGCTAAGTGAGTTTATACTATGGCATATTATTTCTTAAACGAAGAACTTTATTTTCCACCTGTTGAAAAAACCACCTCGGAGGGCATCATTGCTATTGGTGGCGATTTATCGGCTGAGAGGTTGTTGTTGGCGTATCGTTCAGGTATATTTCCTTGGTTTTCAGAAGGGGAGCCTATTGTTTGGTGGTCGCCAGACCCTCGCTTTGTACTTTATCCCCCAAAAATAATTATTAGTAAAAGTACTAAGCAACTTTTTAAGAAAAAGCTGTTTAGGGTAAGTATGGATACCGATTTTGAGCAAGTAATCCATCATTGTAGGTACATAAAGCGGGAAGGACAGAGAGGCACTTGGATAACTAAAGAAATGCAAAAAGCCTATCTGAATTTACATCAGTTGGGTTATGCTCATTCAGTTGAGGTTTGGGAAAAAGAAAATTTAGTAGGAGGTTTGTATGGCATATCTCTGGGAGATATGTTTTTTGGAGAATCAATGTTTAGTAAGGTAAGCAATGCTTCTAAATATGGCTTTATTACGCTTGTGAAAATTTTAGAAGAGAAAGGCTTTTCTCTGATAGATAGCCAAGTGCACACCAATTATTTGGAAAGTTTGGGGGCTGAGCATATTGAGAGAGCAACTTATATGGCTCATCTACAAAGGGCTTTACAAAAAAATACACATTTGGGGAGTTGGCAAAATTGGCAAAAAGATGTGATTTTTTAAATGCTATCAATTCGGCATGCTAAAAAAATATCTATTTTTTGTGGAGTTTGGCATTATTCGTGTTATATTTGCTTTGAAACCAAAATGTACCTTTATGAAAAAACAAATTACTTTCTTATTCAGCGTAGCTTTTTTAGCTACTTTAGTGTTTTCATCTTGTAAAAAAGAAAAAGTAAAATTACCCAAAGGAGAGGAAGAAGTAGTAGTTCCTTGTTCTGGTCCTGATTTCTTCACAGATAAAAAGACCTTCAGAGCGAACTCTATGGGCGAAAGCCAAGACCAAATGGTAGCTAAGAAAAAGGCCTTGAGCAATAGCCGCGACGAACTTGCTCGTAGCATCAATACAAAAGTAAAAGCTGTAACTGATAACTATGTGAATTCCAGAGAGTTCAATAACAGAGAAGATGTAGAGGAGCGTTATGAAAACTTAACACGTGAAGTGGTGGAGCAAGAGTTAGCGGGTACAAGAATTATCTGCGAGAAATTGGTAAAGACGCAAGAAGGCAAATATAAATATTACATTGCAATAGAACTCACAACAGATGATTTGCTGAAGTCTTACAACAAACGTATGCAAAACTTGTCTCAAGAGGAACGTGTAAAAATTGACTACGATTACGAAAAGTTCAAAAAAACTTTTGAGGCTGAAATGGAAAAAGCAAGCCAAGATAGATAATTTTGACTAAAAACCTTTACAAAAAAGCCTTTCTGAATAGCAGATTCGGAAAGGCTTTTTGCTATCAATTAGTTTTTTCGTACCTTTGCTTTCAGAAAAAATAAAAGAAGTACTATCCGTGTATGTGGCAAAAATATAGCAAGTTAGTTAAAATTAGCTATTTAATAGGTGATTTGCTTGCTCTTAACATTGCATTTTTGTTGGCTTATTGGCTGCGTTTTCACAGCCTCTCAAGCATCAATCAGATACCTTATACCTATGTTGGGTTGTATTACAACGCAGTTTGGTTATTGATAGCTTTCTTTGCCAAAACTTACAGAATTTCTCGCCTTGATGACTACCTAAGTACTGCAAGAAAAAACCTGAGAGCGATTGCTTGGCATTTTGCTTTGGTTACTGTTTTTTTGGTTTTAGGGCAAATAGAGGGCTACTCTCGTTTTCATCTCTTGGTGTCTTATCTATCATTTACGGTGCTTGTTTTATTATGGAGAGCTTTAATTATCTGGTTATTAGGTTTTTATAGGCGTTCTGGCTATAACCAAATAAGAATAGTGATTGTGGGCTATGGAAAAGCAGGTATAGATTTACACAACTTTGTTATTAAAAACCCAAATACAGGTTATCAGTTTGTAGGTTTTTTTGATGATAAGTACAAAGACAATTCCTTAATAAAAGGCGATTTGAGTGATTTGGATAATTTTGTAAAAAACAACCAAGTAGACGAAATATTCTGCTCCTTGGATAGATTGAGCCGAGAGCAACTCAAAAAAGTAACTACACTTGCTGATAACCACCTCAAAAGGATTAAGCTACTGCCCAATCTTAAAGATTTTACGATGGCAGAGTTGGCTGTAGAGCAATATGGCAGTGTTCCTGTGGTGCTTTCCCGTACCGAGCCTCTCAATGATATGGCAAATCAATTATTGAAGAGGAGTTTTGATATTGTATTTTCTTTGCTGGTTATTTTGGGTGTATTTTCTTGGTTATTTCCACTGGTTGCTCTTATTATTAGAATAGACTCAAGAGGTCCTATTTTTTTCAGGCAAAAGCGAAACGGAAAAGATAACAAAGTATTTTGGGTATATAAATTTAGAACGATGGCTTATCAAAAAAATGCTACTTTCGTGCAAGCCACTCAAAATGACACAAGAATTACCAAAATAGGAAAATTTTTAAGAAAAACAAGTATAGACGAACTTCCTCAGTTTTTTAACGTACTAATAGGAAATATGACGGTAGTAGGACCTCGCCCGCATCCTTTGGAATTAAATGATAATTTTAAACATATTGTAGAGAAATATATGTTACGTCATTTAGTAAAGCCAGGGGTTACGGGGCTTGCTCAGGTGAAAGGTTACAGAGGGGAGACGAAGGACGTACGCTCAATGATAAATAGAGTAAAAATGGATGTTTTCTATATAGAGAATTGGTCATTTTGGTTAGATATAAAAATTATTTTCTGGACTATACAAAGTGTGATGAAAGGAGATAAAAACGCTTTTTAATTTTTGATACTATTTTTTATGCAATATATAATTTTTGCAAGTTTTTTGATAGCTTTTATTATTTCTTGGTTGAGTATTCCTGCTATTATCAGAGTAGCAGAGGAAAAGCACTTGTACGATGAACCAGATGAGGATAGAAAACTCCATAAAAGTAAAACTCCCACTTTAGGAGGAGTAGCAGTTTTTGCGGGGATAATCATTACAGCTACTTTTTTTGCCCATCAAAGCAAAAATTTGGATTTAGGGGCATTTCTTTCTGCGATTACCTTGCTTTTTTTTACGGGCATCAAAGACGATATTATAGCACTTCCACCTCTCAAAAAGCTTTTGGCTCAACTATTAGCGGCTGCTATTGTAGTTATCTGGGGAGACGTTCGTTTGAGCAACTTTTATGGTTTCTTTTTCTTGTATGATGTGCCTGATTTTGTATTGATGATGGCAAGCATATTTACTATTATCGTGATAATGAACGCTTTTAACCTCATAGATGGCATCAATGGCTTGGCGGGTGGTATAGCGGTGATGGTCTTATCTACTTTTGGGGCTTGGTTTTATGTTCACCAAGAGGAAAGTCTCGCTGTATGGGCTTTTGCTACTGCGGGTGCTTTACTGGGTTTTTTAAGATATAATTTTCTTCCTAAAGCCAAAATTTTTATGGGTGATACAGGCTCACTCACGGTGGGTTTTATAGCTGCGGTATTTGCTATAAAATTTATAGAAATGAATAAAACTGAGCTGAGTTTTGCGGGCGGAAAAGCTCCTGTTTTTGCTATAGCTGTGCTGGCTGTACCCCTATTTGATACACTTAGAGTATTTGTTATCAGAATATTACACAAACGTTCTCCCTTTTCTGGAGACAGAAACCATTTACATCACTTACTTTTAGATGTAGGTTGTAGTCATTTGCAAGCCTCATTTACACTTTACAGCCTCAATTTACTGATAATTTTTTTAGGGTACTGGCTAAGATTTTTGCACCCCTACCTTTATTTGGGAGTTCTGGGGGGAGCTATTTTGATTTTCACGCAAATTCTCCTATTTCTAAAAAATAAAAAAAAGATACAAACCGAGCTATAGCATTTCACTAAATAGGCAAAAACTATATATTTACATCACTAATCAAAACAAACAATCGTATGCTTATTAAAATGAAACACTGGAAAAAGTTGAGTTCGGAAGAACGCAGCCAAACTATACAACGTGCTTTAAAAGAGAATGTTAATTTCAGTACAGATGCCTCTTTAGGTTATCCAGCGTCCAAGTTAGATGAACAGGTTTTTAGTAATGAGGCTTTATTACTAAAAGATATGCCAGTATTACAGACTTATTTAGCCAACCCAAATCATATTGGTTGTCATACATTTGGTACATCAGAGCAGGCTTTTAGCGGAACGCAGTCTATAGAGCGAGAAGTACTAAAAATGATAGCTATAGATTTATTTAAGGCAGAAGAGGATAGTTTTGATGGCTATATTTCTCCAGGTGGTACAGAGGCAAATATTCAAGCTATGTGGGTATATAGAAACTACTTTCAGAAAAAATTTCAGTCAAAAGTAGATGAAATAGCGATAGTTGCTTCCGAAGATACACACTATTCGGTAGCTAAGGGAGCTAATTTATTGATGTTGGATTGGTTGAGTGTGCCTGTTGATGCTAAAAATAGAAATATTCTGAAAGAAAAATTATCTGAAATTGTGTTGCAGGCGGTAGCAAAAGGCAAAAAATATTTTATTGTGATAGCCAATATGGGAACAACAATGTTTGGCTCTGTAGATAACCCCAACGATTATACTGATTTTTTTGAGAAACAAGGCTTGCCATTCAAAATGCACATAGACGGGGCTTATGGTGGCTTTGTATACCCTTTCAGTGAAAAAGAAAACGAAATAAACTTCTTAAATCCACATGTTAGCTCTTTAGCCATTGATGCTCACAAGATGTTGCAAGCCCCTTATGGAACAGGTATCTTCCTTTGTAGAAAGGGTTTGATAGAAAATGTACTGACTAAAGAAGCTGAATACGTGGAGGGTTTAGACCTTACTCTTTGTGGAAGTAGGTCAGGGGCGAATGCGATAGCAGTCTGGACAATTCTGAGCACCTACGGACCTCACAAGTGGTACGAAAAAATAGCAGTGCTCAAAATGAGAACACAATGGCTATGCAAGCAATTGGATAGCTTAGAAATACCCTATTTTAGAGAGCCTGAAATGAATATTGTAACCATACGAGCCGAATTTATAGCCAAACAAATAGCCGAAAAGTATGATTTAGTACCTCAAAAGCATAGTACTGATAACGAATGGTATAAAATTGTATTGATGGAGCATGTAGAAGTAGAGCACCTCAAGAGTTTTATTGCTGATTTACAAAGCTCTATGTCTCGTATATAGCTCAAATACTAACTAATTTTGATAAAGTAGTAAATGTTGTATTATTGGAAAACAGCCCTTAGAAGCCTCGCCAAACGCCCTTGGTATGTGTTCATCAATGTGGTAGGTTTGGCGATAGCTTTTTCTGTAAGTTTATTCATTTTGCTTTATGTGGAGCGTGAAATTAATTATGATAAACAATGGGAAAAAAGTATTTATAGGCTTGCCACAAAGTATCACACGCCCAAAGAAACGAGAAAAATGGCGGCTACAGAGCCACATATTATAGCTACTTTTTCACAAGCTTTTACCAAAAATATACACCAATACACTAAAATTTTGCCCACTGAAGGTACCATTCTCAGTACCCAACAAAAAAGTGCATTTTACAATGATATATTTTTTACAGATGAGAAATTTTTTGAAATATTTGCTTACAAACCTCTAAAAGGAAGCATTAGCAATGTTTTTGAACCCAATAGTAAAGAAATTATACTCACCGAATCCCTTGCTAAAGAACTTTTTGGAACACAAAACCCTGTAGGAAAAACATTGGAATTACGCACAACCAATGCTTTTAGCTATGACGGAGCTTATTTGGTAAAAGCAGTTATTTCAAATCCAAAGCAAACACATTTTCGTTTTAAAGCCCTTATTTCTTGGAATTC
The DNA here is from genome assembly GCA_033762275.1 of Thermonemataceae bacterium. Classification (GTDB taxonomy): domain Bacteria; phylum Bacteroidota; class Bacteroidia; order Cytophagales; family Thermonemataceae; genus Raineya. The sequence continues at coordinate 7,591 of JANRLU010000088.1, forward strand.
CAAAGATAAATTTGTAGAAAACTCTTGGGCTTACTTCTATTTTCGTTGGCGTGGCTCAGCTACTAAGGATATCAAAGAGAAATGGAAAAACTATTATCAAAACTACTTGAAAAGGTATTTTCCTCAACAAAAAATGCTATTTGAGCCGATTATTCAACCTATAGAAAGTATTTATCTTAACTCTAAGTTGGAGGTAGAGCTTTCTCCCAACACCAATAAAAACTATCTCTTTATTTTTATGGGGATAGCTCTGTTGATGCTTGTGGTGGCTTGTATCAATTTTATCAATACCAACTCGGTTCAATTGGTAAAAAGGCTAAAAGAGTTGGGCGTAAGGCGAGTTTTGGGAGAAAATACTTGGGGATTTTTTTTGCAAAATTTAGCTGAAACTTCTTGGCTTTTATTATTTTTCTTGATTTTTTCTCTTTCTATTTCAGAACTTCTTTTGCCGGTATTCAATATTTTGCTGCAAACGGAGTTGTATTTTTCACGGATTTACCAAAGCTTTTTTCTTATGGCTTGGATAAGTTTCTTTTTGCTGCTTATCTTGTTGGCGGGCTTATATCCTACTTTTGCAGTGCTGCGAATCCATATCTTAGAGCTACTCAGAAATCAATTTCATCAAAGAGATTATCGTTTTTATTTCCGAAAAACACTTTTAGTTTTTCAATTTGTAATCACGCTCGTTATTATGTCAGTTACACTGATGGTGCTTAGGCAATTAGTATTCTTAAAGAATACAGACTTAGGTTTTGAGCAACAACATATCTTGATTTTACGACTGCCCAAAACGCAGGCAATCGTGGAGAATTTGGAGGTTTTTAAGGAAAAAATACTGCAAAACCCTGATATTTATAAAGTTGCCAACTCCGCCGAAATTATGGGAACAAACTTAGTTTCGCAATTTAGATTTGAAACTGAGGATGGCAAAGAGTTTGTGATGGGCAGAATGGCTGTAAGTAATGATTTTACAGAGGTAATGGGTTTGGATGTTGTGCAAGGGGAGAAGTTTTCTGAAGTGCCTACTGATGAGTACGAGCAAATGCTTATCAATGAAGCAGCTATTAGCTATCTTCCTTGGAAAAATCCTATTGGTAAAAAATTGATAATTAGTAGAGATAGCGAAGGAAACCCTTTGGTAGTGGCTAAAATTTTGGGGGTGGTCAAAAACTTTCATAGTACCTCTCTCCATTCAAAAATAAGCCCTTTAGCAATGATTCAAAGCTCCAGAATAGGTAATTTATACCTTAATATTGCTCCCAAACAGCGTAAAGAAGTGATGCTTTATCTTCAAAATACGTGGCAGGAAATTTTTGATAAAGAGCCTTTTAACGCTTTTTTCTTATACGAAACCTATGATAAACATTACATAAAAGAAGAAATCTTAGCTAAACTTTTAGCATATTTTTCTATGATAATGGCTCTGGTTGCTTCTTTAGGCTTATTGGCTTTGGCTTTGTTTATGTCCGAGTTGAGAATGAAAGAAATAGCTATCCGAAAAGTATTAGGAGCAAGTAAAATCTCATTGATTTGGCTTTTATCCAAAGATTTTATTTTTCTAATAATTTTAGCTCTTTTCTTAGCCATTCCTATTAGTTATGAGCTTATCAATATCTGGCTTAAAAATTTCGCTTATACCACTACTATAAAACCTGGCATTTTTGTGATAGCGTTTGCTCTAACCTTGCTTATCGCCCTGATACCTCTCTTGTTGCAGGTACTTTTGAGAGTTTTTACTTCCCCCATCAAAGTATTACAAAACCCTTAGAAAACGATAAAAAATTCACTACTTTTGTAAAAAATACGACAAAATGCACAAAAAGATTTATCTTCTACTTGGACAAATTACTTTCCTATTGCTTTGGGCTTGCTCACCTGAAGAAGAGGACTTTACCCCCAAACCCAAAGGCTATAACCGCATCACATTACCTAAAAACGAGTACCTCGGTTTAGATAGTTCTTATCCCTATTTCTTTGAATACTCTAAATATGCAATTATCCGAAAAGATAGCTCTAAAATAGCAGAACCATATTGGATACACATTATTTATCCCAAACTGGGGAGAGCTGAAATCCAAATCACCTACAAGGATATAAGCGATAATCCACAAAAAAAATTGGCAGAACTTATTGATGACTCTCACCGATTGGCGGCAAAGCATCTGTACCGAGCCGATGCCCTTAAATATTATGAGTACTTGAACGCAGAAAAAAAACCTGTCTTAGCTTTGGGGCTTAGTGGCGAAATCCCAAGCCATTTGCAGTTCTATACTACGGATTCTACCAAGCATTTTCTAAGAGCTGCCATTTATTTTCGTTCAGCGACCGAAAACGATTCTTTAGCCCCGCTCATAGCATTCGTAAAAAAAGATATGATGCGTATGATTGAAACACAAAAATTTAAACATTAAACACAAAAATTTTTTTTTACGTAGCCAAATCTATAAATTTGCTCAACTATTGTTTTCTCTCAATATGGAAATAGGAAAAGCTTTCTATCAATATCAAATCCTCAGCCTACAAACAGAAGATAACCTTGCCCGAAATTGGCTGGCTCAGCAAAATGCTACACAGAGGAATTTCCTGATTAAGCAAATTAAGAAAGAGCATTTGCAAACAGAACAAGCAAAACTCTTATTGAGAGCGATAGCAAGCAAAGACGCCCTACTTAAAAACCATCATTTCCCCGTACTCTACGATTATATGGAGGTTTCGGAAGGTATTTTTTTTGTGTACCAGCAAGCGGAAGGTGTAAATTTAGAGAAGTTTTTGCTTCAGAACCAGCCAAACAAAGAAGCTAAAAAAGATATATTTGTACAACTATTAGATGCCTTCGTTTACTTGCATCATTTAGGGAGAACACATCTTTCGCTTAGTCCGCAAAAAATCATGGTGAATGCTAAGCAGAAGGTACATATCATTGATACGGGTTTGGGAGAGTTGGAGCAAAATCATACAGAATACCAAGCTCCTGAACAAAAAAACAATGATTACGCAGATACCCGAACAGATATTTTTGCACTTGGAAAGATTTTGGCTTTGCTTTTTCCTGAGACAATGGGCGAAGTGGTCAGGCAAGCCACCCAAACAGAACCTTACAAAAGGTATCAAAGTGTGGAAGCCCTTAAAAAAGACTTTTTACAAACTTTCTTTTCTATTACACATCAAAATAATAGCAAAAAAAATGTATGGAGCACCTATTTATGGGGAGGAGCTTTCTTGCTACTGATGGTTTTTGGAGGATATTTTGTACTAAATACACTCAAAAAAACACCTAAAAATACGAAAAAAAATATATCATTTGATAACCAAACAGCTTCAGTGATAAAAGATACAACTGATTATACCAAATTGGCAAAAGAGAAACAAGAGATTGAACAAGAAGAAAAAGAAGAAGATAAGCGAACGCCAGAAGAAAAAGAAAAAGATAGTTTAGATAAAATCAAGAAAGAAAAAAAGAAAGCCAGAGAAAAAAGACAAAAAGAGCGAAAGGAGGAAGTGCTTAAAAAGCTCATAGTGGATGGTCAGTTCGTAAGTAACCAATTGGGCGAGTATAAAATCAACGTAGAAATGTTCAATAGCAATAAAGAAATTCTTCTGGAAGATGTGCTTATCTTGATTACTTACTACGACTCTAAGGGAGAAATAGCAGCCAAAGAGGAAAAAATTATACCTAAATTAGCTCCTAATGAAGCTCAAAGTATAGAGGTAAGTAAAAAAATCAATGCCTCACGCTTTACTTGTAAGGCGAAAGATGCTAAACTCCCTCCAGATCCTAACGAAGAACTTGAAGAGGACGAGGAGCAGGAAAAATAATAAAAATTAGGCGAAACATTCTCCATTGACAAAAAATTTCTATATTTAGCAACGCAATAATAAATAGTTTGATATGGCAGGCATTAAAATTCTTACTGAGCACATCCACATAGATGGCATTGAAACTTTTGAGGTTTTTCGCAAAATGGGCGGGTACAGAGCCGTAGAAAAAGCTCTGAAGACGATGACCCCCGACGAAGTAACGGAAGAAGTGAAAAAATCAGGCTTGAGGGGGCGTGGAGGAGCAGGCTTCCCAACAGGAATGAAATGGGGTTTTTTAGCAAAACCAGAAGGAGTTCCTCGTTATTTGGTTTGTAATGCAGATGAATCGGAGCCAGGAACGTTTAAAGATAGATACTTGATGGCTAACTCCCCACACACGCTTATAGAAGGAATGATTGTGGCGAGCTATGCACTCGGAGCGAACTCCTCTTATATTTATGTGAGGGGGGAAATGCTTTACGTAGTAAAGATTCTTGAAAAAGCTATTGCAGAAGCTCGCAATGCTGGTTTTTTGGGTAATAATATTTTAGGAACAGGGTATAATTTGGAGCTATACGTACACACAGGTGGCGGAGCTTATATATGCGGTGAGGAAACGGCTCTTTTGGAAAGTTTGGAAGGAAAAAGAGGAAATCCAAGAAACAAACCCCCTTTTCCTGCCGTAAAAGGTTTGTATGGTTGCCCTACGGTTGTCAATAATGTAGAATCCATAGCGGCTACCGCTTGGATAATAAATAACGGAGGTGATGAATACGCAAAAATAGGTGTAGGGAAAAGTACAGGAACAAAATTGATTTCAGCTTGCGGGCATATCAATAAACCAGGTGTGTATGAAATAGAGTTGGGCGTACCTGTAGAGGAATTTATATATGCTGAGCAATATTGTGGGGGCATTAAAAATGGCAAAAAACTAAAAGCAGTAATTGCAGGGGGCTCTTCAGTGCCTATTTTACCTGCCCAACTTATTCTTAAAACTGCCAAAGGTGAAAATCGCCTCATGACCTATGAATCTTTGAGTGATGGGGGCTTCCAAACGGGCACAATGCTTGGTTCGGGAGGCTTTATCGTGATGGATGAAAGTGTATGTGTAGTTAAAAATACATTGAGTTTATCCAAATTCTACCATCACGAATCTTGTGGGCAATGTAGTCCTTGCCGTGAGGGTACAGGCTGGTTAGAGAAAATTCTCTACAAAATAGAAAATGGAAAAGGTACAATGGAAGATATTGATTTATTGGTGAGTGTAGCTAATAACATAGAGGGAAAAACTATCTGCCCTCTGGGCGAAGCGGCTGCTTGGCCTGTGCAGGCGGCAGTTCGTCATTTCAGAGAGGAGTTTGAGTGGCACGTTACGCACCCCACAGAGGCTACCCAAAAAGGAGCAGTCTTTAAAGGCTCCTTAGTTGCAGCAATGTAAGGTATAGGCTGTATTTCCTTTATATAATTTAGCTTAATCAAATTGTGTCAAAAAGTCGTCTAAAATTTAAAGGCGACTTTTTGGTTTTTACACTAAAATATAAAAAAACAAAAAAATATCAGAAAAGCATAAAATATAAACAAGAGGTTTCACGTTTTGGTTGTATGTTAAAACATCAAATTTTATGTGGAAAACTTTAGTTTTTATTTTAAGTATAGTTTCAATTCAGCTACAAGCCCAACAAATCAAAGGGAAATTATTGGATAAAGCTAATCAGCAGGGGGTGAGTTTTGCCAACGTGTTTTTGTATAAATCTGAAGATCCAGAACAAAGCATTGGCGGGGCAATGACTGATGAAAATGGGGGGTTCGTAATAGCTAAAGTGGCTAATGGTACATACCTATTAAAGGCACAAATGCCAGGTTACAAAGAAGTGAAAAAACAAATTTCGGTAAATGGGCAAGATGTACTTTTAGGAAATATTTTTCTTAGTGCTGATAATAGCATAGAAGAAGTAGAAGTAGTAGCAGAGAAAGAACTCGTACAAACAGATATTGCTACAAGAACCTACAATGTGAGCAAAGACCTTATCAGTAAGGGGGGAACAGCCTTAGATGTGATGCAAAATATACCTTCGGTGCAGGTAGATGAAAACAATAATATTTCTTTGCGTGGTTCAAGTAATCTCACTATTTTGGTGAATGGCAAGCAATCTGGCTTGGCTGGAAGTAATCCGCAGGCTATATTCCAACGTATTCCGGCAAGCTCCATAGAGCGTATAGAAGTTATCAATAATCCATCAGCCAAATATGATGCAGCGGCCACAGGAGGAATTATCAATATCGTTCTTAAAACAAATAATGATGATGGTTTAGGTGGAAACATAGGCTTTACTTTAGGAACTTACGACCGCTACAACAGTAATTTTGACATCAATTACAAAAAAGGCAAATTTAATCTATATAGTGGTATAAGTGCTAATCAGGGGACTCGCCAGCCAGAAATAACTCTATTCAGAAGGAATTTTCTGGCAAATACAACACCTATTATTGACCAAAAACGCTATATCAATCGTTTAGACCAAAACTTAAACGGAAATATTGGTTTGGCTTATGCGATAAGCTCTAAAGATGATATAAATTTTGAATTTGGTTTCGGTTTCGGCAAAGAAGAAAATAGCATCAGAGTTCCTCAAAAAAACAAAAATGCTGATGGAACATTGATAGATGAAAACGAACGCTACTCTGACGAGGGAGAAGATGCTTTTAACCAAAATTACGCTCTTAATTATACTCACAGATTTGCTAAACCCCGCCAAGAACTCAAATTAGCAAGTTCTCTTGGGCTATCTGACGAAAAAGGTGAGGTGATTTCCATACAAACAGGGGATATTAGGCAAAATACCTTTGAAAACAATGCTAATCAAACTATTTTGTTGCAAGCAGATTATATACAGCCTCTGCGTGAGGGCTGGCGTGTAGAAACAGGCTATAAAAGCGTCTTTAGAAATATCGACAATGATTTTAACTTAGAAAATTGGGAAAATGGAACTTTTCTCAACGACCCCAATTACTCCAATCAATTTCGTTATGATGAAAAAGTATATGCAGGTTACGCTATTTTGGCAGGGAAATTTCAGAAGTTCGGCTTTGAGTTGGGTTTGAGAGCCGAACAAACCTTTACAGAGTCCAAGCTCATCAATACGAACGAAATTTTCAATAATGATTATTTGAATTTCTTCCCAAATGCAGCCCTGATATACAATTTGCCCAAAGAGCAACAAATCAAATTGACATATAGCCAAAGGATAAACCGCCCAGACTTCAGGCAGTTGAATCCCTTTACTACTTTTACCAATGCTGTTACATTGCGTTCTGGCAACCCTGTTTTACGTCCCGAAATTACTAATGCCTACGAATTTGCCTATATCAAAGACTGGAATCAGGGTTCTATCACAGGAGCGGCTTTTTATAGAGAAACCAACGATGTGATTCAGTATTTACTTACGCAGGTAGGAGGAGATACTACTAAATTCTCTCCTTCTAATGCTACCTCTGCCCAAAATTATGGTTTGGAGCTTATTGGTAATTATAGAGTAGGTAAATGGCTTAATTTGAATGGAGATTTCTCTATTTATCGCTACATCTTGAATGCTCAAAACTTGGACATTCAGGATTTAAGTGATATTATCACTTGGAACACACGCCTAAATGCTATGTTTAATTTGCCAAAATCTTGGAAAATACAAGCCATGGTATCTTATAGAGCACCCGTAGCAATGGCACAAGGCACACGTAGAGAAATGTTTATGAGCAGCTTAGGAATTTCTAAACAATTTTTCAAGGAAAGAGCTACCCTTAATTTCAGGATAATGGACGTAGCCAGAACAATGGTATGGGGAGGAACGCTCGATACACCAGATTTATACAACGAATTTACGTTCAGACCCAATGCCAGAACCTATATGATAGGTTTGAGCTACCGATTTGGCGGAGAAAAGAAAGGTAAAAAAGGGGATAATAAAAAAGGTGAGGGAGGTTTTGAAGGAGGTGGAGAATTTTAGTGGTGTATGAGTAAATCTCTTGCAAAATTCAAAAAAAGTAAGAACTTGCTTGTACAAAACCAACAAACAATGAGAATTGCTTTAGCTCTCGGCTTTTATACTTTTTTTCTATTTCAATGTGCTGAAAATACCTCTAAAAACGATTTTCAGCACAAAACTACCTTTGCAGCCTTGGCTAAAAGGGAATCCCCTACCAAAACTTTATCTCGTAACAAGCAATGTGATAGTTTGGTGAGCTTTCAAACACTTACCATAGCAGGGCATCAAGTGGATATAGCCTTGCCGAAAGGGAAAGTAAAAGGAAATTTACTCGTTTTGCAGGGTTTTGCTTTTCCTAAAGATGATTGGTGTAAAAAATCCTCTCTTTGTAAAAAAGCTTTAGCTCAAGGTTATGCCCTTATTATGCCAGAAATGGGAAAAAGCAATTATATGAGCAAATTTTACCCTCAAACTCGCCCAGATTGGCAAAAATACCCTCAGAAGTATTGGCTTACAGACTCTGTGTTCAATTTTTTACAGAAAAAATATTGTATGCTTTTGCCCGAACAGAAAAATTTCATCGTGGGGCTTTCCACAGGGGCGAGAGGGGTAGCAATAGTAGCTTTGGAAAAAAACACACTTTTCAAGGCAGTAGCGGCTCTTTCTGGCGACTACGACCAAACAAAAATCCCGAACGATAATGTCCATATCGGCTATTATGGGGCTTACAGATTATTTTCCAAACGCTGGAAAGAAGAAGATAACCCTATTTTTGAGATAAAAAAGTGGCAAACACCTATTTATATCGGGCATGGTAAATTGGATAATGTTTGTCCGCACCAGCAATCATTGCTTTTTTATGAGGCTTTGCAGAAAAATCACCCTCATTTAGATGTAAAACTTCACATAGACCCCAAACATACGCACAATTACAAATATTGGGACGCTGAGGTGGATAATATCTTAGACTTTTTCGCCAAATATTTGGAAGAATAGAGATTCAGAAGTAAGTATTCGTTAGACGGACAATACTATGTATCATTTCATCAAGTTCCTCACTAGATTGCTTTAGATATTTTATGTAATCACTCCGCTCTTTCTCTGATAGCTTTGAATCATCTTGTAATAGGCTACAAATTCCTAATATGTTAGCTAAAGGTCTTCTTACCTCGTGAGACTGCTTTCTTGCTATTTCAAATAAGGCTTCACTTTGTTTAGAGAGTTTTTTTTCTTTTAATTTAAAGTTAGTAACATCATAGCCAATACGTAATATTCCCACTATATTGTTTTTTTCGTCTCTCAAATTTACTAATTCCCATTCTATATAATATATCTCTTTTGTATATTTATTAAACTTTCTAATCTCAACTCTAAAATATTCCTCTTTCATGCAATTTTCTAAAGCCTCTTTATATTTCATATAGTCTTCTGATAAAATATAGTTTACAACTTTTTCATTGCATAAAACTTCTGGTAGTTTCAATTTAGCTCTAAAAAAATCATTAACAAATAGGTAATTTCCTTCTAAGTCTTCTAGAACTATAAAATACAATTTGGACTCGATGAGGTAGCTGGGTATTTTATCTATAAAAATTGATTCTTTATTAGCCATATAAAATAGTATAGTAAAAGTTTCTAAAATGTTTGTTTCTTTTCAAACCCTATATATTTCAAGGTTTGAAAAGAAACATAAAGCCTACTTGCTACTAAAAATGACACCTATCATTACTTCAGAAATACGTTGGTATACAGCTTGCCAAGCATCTTCAAGTTCGGAGTTCCAATCAGCACCAAAAATATTCTTTAGCATATAAATGAAAGATTGCCCAAAATAGACAAAATGTTCAGGAGATAAACCATAGCCTATATGTCTTTGAGCTAATACTTCTAAATCAGGCTTTACTGTGTCCCATTGGTCTATACTTTTGATAAGTTTTCCAATAGCTGCTATAAGCATTTGTGCTTGTTTATCCATAGATGTATTTTTGAATAACTCTTTGGAATCGGGAGCTAATTCGAAAAGCTTCTCATACAGAAATTTTGTTCCAGATAAAGTGCCTGCCAAAACTTTTGGGAAAGATTGTTTCACTAATTGGCTTTGTGCATTTGTCATAAGATTTTTGATTTTAGGTGGATAATCTCAAAGATAATAAAAATATGTATTTGTCAAAAATAAATTACGTATCTATTACCGTGTAAGAAGTAATATAAAATCGTAATTATAATAAATTCAACTTTTTTCTAACAGTTGTTAATTAACTTTCCTAAATAGAAAATAGAAAATAG
>JANRLU010000089.1:0-3854 GCA_033762275.1 Thermonemataceae bacterium
CGGGAGTAAGCATTCATTTTGAATGATTAGAGGGTTCCTGCCAGAAAAAAAAATTGTTATGAATGATCGTTAAAATTCACAAACCCGGACAAAAATAACAGTCATTTGTTTTTTCCAACTGTTAAAAATTGTTTCCTGCTAAGAAACAATCGTTATGAACGTGTACTATTTTTTTTAATTGCTAAGTAAATTTTATTTAGGGGAGTAATTATGAAGACATTCAAAATTATTTAGGGAGTTGAATTTTCAAACTGTCTAAGTACTTTGTCACTGCAGCAAAAAACAATTGAGTAGAAAGCACGCAAAAAACCAGTAGTAAAATTCACCTCCCTACTTTTATTTTGTTGCAACAACTCTGTACTTTTATTTTGTTGTAACAACACCCCCATTTGTGTTCTATCGTAACAAGAAGCTACGTGCAACAGACTATACCATGTCACTACGCTTATGGAACTCTATTGAGGATAGAAAAAAGCTACTTCGTGTAAATAGCTTATTTCAGTACACATTTATTGCAGCGTATCGTAGAAAAAGAGAACTTGAATTGGAGTACAACTCAGATGATGACGACGATGACGACAACAACGAACAAACTAACAGAAATCCTTACGTTGACCCGCTTCGTGTGTTATGGGTAATTGGATATCATCAACGTGCACGTGTTTTATGTCCAATTGAAGATGACAATATAGTATTTGGTCAAACCAAAACGATCAACAACTTTACGGAACACGAATGCCTATTGTATTTTCGTTTCCTCAAGGATGATTTGATTGAGGTGGCAAATCAATTATGGCCTCGTCTGAGAATCTATTTGAATTCTAATGATGTCCGCCGTATTGAAGTTGGTAACAAGTATATAGCACATTATGAAACGTGCCTTTGTGCTTATCTATTCAAAATGTCGCATCCTTGCCGGTTAATTGGAGAAGTAGAGTCTTTTTTTGGCATCCGTAAATCGAAATTGTCACAAATGATTCGATTCTTTGGTCAGGCATTGTATGAACTAGCTATTCAGTACTTGTCAAACCCTAATATATGGCATCATAAAATGCCATACTATGCATTAGTCATTAGTAATAAGATCAACGGTATGTTCGATAATATCTGGGGGTACATTGACGGCACTGTTAGGAAAACATGTCGTCCGATGCATTTTCAGCAAGTTCTTTACACTCGATACAAACGTTGCCACGCTATAAAATTTCAAAGCGTTGTGACTCCCGATGGATATGTTGCTTGCCTCGCTGGACCATTTGTTGGAAGAAGGCACGATTCTCGTATGTTGCGAGAATCACAATTAGTAGAACAATTGGAAGCCCTTATGCCAGAAGATGGGAGTAATGGAACAGTGTATACACTGTACGGAGACTTAGCATATCCACAATCAGCCTACATTTTTGGGGGATTTGTAGCGCCGGATCGGAATTCTCCTGAGGCACGCTTCAATCAAGCCATGTCCCGAATTCGTATTGCAGTTGAATGGGGATTTGCAACTATTTTGCGACGCTGGACGCATTTGGATTTTACCAGGAGCATGAAGCTATTTGAGCAGCCGATAGCGCAACAATTTATAAACTGTGCTTTCTTAGTGAATTTACAAAACTGCTTCTATGGTGGTGCAACAAATGTGTACTTTGATTGTAATGTTATGTCGTTACAGGTCTATTTGCAATTGATTGATTGAAAAAGTATACAACGTAAAGATTTGTTAAATAAGTACTTGTTTTTTTACTGCTTTAGCTAGTGAAAGTTTTTCGTTGTGCAGGAAGTCCCTACTGTTAATCATAACAACTATTTTTTTTCTTGCTGTTCTTTATTTTGTCGGAGCATTTCCTCAAACATACCCAACAATCTTGCTTGATTCTCTTCACGTTTTAATTCAATTATTTGTTGTTCTTTTGCTAATTTCAGCTGCTCGGCACGTTGCTCAGTTTCTGCAGCAAATTTTTTGGCTTCAAATTCCAATCGTGCCACCCGATCATCGTGTTCCATCGCTTTACGCTTTTTGCGTTCTTCTGATAAGTTTTTGGACTTCTCACTATCCAAGTTGTCAAGCTTTTGGAAAAGCTGATTGTACATGGTCATTTCATCAACATACTTACGTTTACCCGTATTCTTTATGGAATTTGGTTTGTCTAATGCAGGGGTAGTGTATATGTTGTTGCCTACAAAATATGGAAAAAAGAAAATAAAAAAATGAGAGTTATTTCATTTTATAACAATGAATTTTTTTGATCTGCATACCTGTTTCATTTGATTCTGATGATGATTCTTTACTTGCACTAGTTGCTGTTTCAAATTTTGGATCGTTAAATAATTCCAGTCCAACTGCACGACGCTGCATCCATTCGGCTTTTTCATTGTCGTCCTTTTCTTGTTGGTCTTTGCTGTCCTTCTTTTGTCGGATCTCATTTGAAAATTCTTCACAGTCTACAATATATTCGATTACATTATGGTATATTTTTTCCCATGTATTCATTTTGTTGTACTCTTTTGCCTCTATTTCTTCTTCGTTGACAAATGAACCTTGCGCATTTATTGCTCCATTTTTCTGTAGCCAGTATTCTGCCATTTTAAGGTAATTTTCTGCTCTTGATCTTGCCGAGTAATTTGATATTTTATCAAATAGCAACGATCCGTTTGGATCTTTTAACAACTGCAACTCCAATGCAAAGTCGGTCCAAACCTTCTTCTTTTGTTTTGGACCAGCACGGTGTGGCTTTTTGGACATAAGCTGTTCAGAAAAGAGAAGATCTTCTACGTTCATGTCAGTGAGAAAAGGATTGTATAACAAATTCTTACCAACATTTTTAAAGAACTTTTGTTGCTCCAGAGAAAAACTCCAAATGAATCGTTTGGAGCCTTTACCATTTTTGTTGATATTTTTTGGTTGCACCCGGTCGTCATCAATGTCGCTATCAGTGTTTGTATTATTTGTAGATACGGTGCAAATAATGTCGTCTGGAATTCCTTGAGGCTCTTGAGGCACTTTCTCAATCATCTCAATGTAGTTACTAATTTCGTCGTTGAATGGATTGTCGACACTCATCGTATGGTTTTTTGGGAAGTGCAACGATGAAACAATTTGCACATCAAACTCACAGGAGGCGATGATAAAAGACTTTGGAAGGGGGGAGGTGGAAGTGTCTTGGCCTACGTTTCGAACCTAAGTATTTGAACCAGCTATCCGTTGGTGCTACAAAAATAACGATCAAGACCCCCCAAAAAAAAATTTGTTAATACACCTTATTTGGCTCGAATAACAAATTTTTTTGATGTGAAATAACGAATTTTTTTTTGAACGAATCTTATTTGGCTCATGAATCAAATAACAGTCGTTCACAACAATTTTTTTTTCTGGCAGGAACCCCCAATTATCACCAGAAGTCAACATATTTGAAATACAATGTATTCAACATATTATAAAAACTCGCTTCTCGTGTTGCTGGTTCCAAATTTAATATTCTTCCAAATTCCTGGAATCAATGTGTTGGGGATTCCTTCCCATAAGATGTTACACACTTCATATATACTAGTTACATCATACTTATGGTTGTATGTACTGTTGCCTCACTATTCCCTCATATCACCATAATGCACTGACATCTTGGAGTTAATAGATCAATGTGTGATTGTTGATACCAAATATTACATCAGTGAAGGCATCACATAATCGTATGAATGTAGGAACAGTAGGACCATCAGATTGACCATATGCATTAACTGCATCAGTAACAAGAATGAGAAATGCGATTATTGTCATCATACCAACAAATGTTTTTGCGGCGGGTTGCTCAACGCAGGATGAATACGTTGCATATACATTACATTTTACATTTCTCATCAATAAT
>JANRLU010000090.1:0-29982 GCA_033762275.1 Thermonemataceae bacterium
TAAGGGGAGGGGTCAGCTCCCTCTATCAATACCCAAGTAGTGGGCGTAGCTGCCAAAGCATAATACAAAGAACCATAATCATAATCTGTACCAAGCGTTCTTTCTCCATTACACTGAAAGTTAAAACTTACTTGTAAGTCATTGGTAGGATAGGCAGATGCGTCTATAACGGGAGTTTGGAGCAGGGCTGCACCAGCCGTATTATTGTAATTACCGCTCACAGCACTTTGAGAGATATATGCACTATAAGTGCCGTTTAGCACTCTTTGGGTGCCTATACGCCAAATATTTGCTGCTCCCGTAGAGGTATACTGAGACCAGCCAGTTACTGCTCCTTCAAAGTTTTCAGAAAGCAGTGTCCCACCTGCATTTGCCACTGAGGGAGCTATATCATTATCTGTGATAGAAATAGTATGTGTTTCTTTTGTGGGGTCGGAAATACCGTTTGTGATAGTTCCCAATGTGATAATAGCTGTTTCCAAACTTTCTATGGCTTGGTCATTATAAACTCTTACACTTAAGTTTTGGTTGGCGGCACTACCTGCTGGAAAAGTAACGGTAGAACTATTTAGTTTGTAGTCTGCGTTGTTGGCAGCGGTACCCGAAAGGGTAAAATCTACTGTTACATCAGAAGATGGTGCTAAAGAGATAGCCAGAGCTATATTTATATCCTGATATCCCCTACAATCCTCTGTACCAGAAGTACTATTTTCTGTATGGCTTGTAGCAGCAGCTACAAAAGAAACAATAGGATTACTATCTATTACTCTTATATTATCTACATATAAGCCATTACCAAACTGATTTGTGCTTACAAACTTGAACTTAACTTTTTGTCCTGCATAGGTGGAAATATCAATCGTTTCGTTTCGCCAATTTCCCGAAGCCGTTGGAGCAAAATCTGCGGTTGAATTTGCCAATGTAGCTAAGGTAGCTCCAGATTTATCATAAATGGCGGTAGCTACCCAAGTTGCTCCACAATCCGTAGAAATAAATACCTGTAAGCGTTCATTTGTTGTGTTATCGTATCTCCTATAAGCAACATCAAAAAGAAGTTGTGTTGTTCCTGTAGCAGTGGATATATCTATAATTGGGCTAATTAGCTCATCTTGTTGGTTACTTCCTGGGTCATAAGAGTAATGATTCATAAAAGCCGCAGAAGTAAATGAGGCATCAGCTCCTGTAATATTGGTTCTTTGCGTCCATGTAGCACAATCTTGCCCTCCTACTTGATTTATCTGCCAATTTTTAGGAGGAAATGTATTCCCATCAAAACTTTCGATATAAGGAATAGCCGCTCCATTGATAGTATAAGTGAAACTAAAAGTCAAATCGTTTTGTCCTGGTGTTGAAATATTAGCTACCCCGTTAGAGCTTGCTACAAAGGCACGATAGGTGTGGTCTCCAGCTGCCACCGTGATGGCGGGCATTGTGATATTGAGTGTTCCATTGCTGGCAATACTTCCCACCCAATTATAATTTTGGGTTGCTCCACCGTCTACCTGATAGCTAATTACCATGCTTGTCAGCGTATTTGTACCCATATTTTTCACTGTAATCACTGGCGAAGGAGCAGAAGTACAAATTTCGGCAGTTGGTGAAATGATATTTACCAGAGAACCTAAATCTGAAGTTGGAGGAATAAGTGCTGGAGAAACCGTCCACTCTCTACGTCTTGGAGAGTTCTCCAAAACCGCCAACATTCTAATTTTTTGGTCGTAGGTGAATATATTCATACAAGCGTCATCTGTGTAATCCATATAGTTCTCTACCATATCGTTGGCATCTGTTGGCGTATCTGTACAAGAGTTCACTACGGCACAAGTAAAGTTAGATGCTCCTGCGGTGGGGGTATCTTGACAATAATCGTCAACGCCACAGCCACCATCACCCCAAATATGTCTCAATCCAAAAGAATGCCCAATTTCGTGTGTGGTTGTTCTTCCTAAGTCGTAGGGAGCTGAAAGTGCAGGAAAAGTACCCTTATCACTTGAGCCAAAACAAAAATAGCCCATTACCAAACCATCTGTATTGGCTGTAGAAGCACACTCTCCTCCTGTTCCTAAAATTATGCCAGAATCTTCCGGAAATTGAGCATACCCCAACAAGCCTCCATCCAAATCTAAAACCCACATATTGTAGTATTGGGTTGGGTCCCAAATAGTAGCAGGTTTAATAGTACCATCTATATCTGTCATGTTATATGGAGGGGCTGTAAAACCTGCCGTACTTCCATTCACTCTATTGATGCCTTCCTCACCTGCTGCAAAGGCTGAACCATCATTTCTGCGTTTTGCCAAGACGAACTCTATTTCTGTATCTGCTCCTGCGGGGTGCGTATTGTAACCGCGAGACCCCAGCTTCTTCCTAAAATCCTCGTTCAATACATCAATCTGAGATTGTACTTGTGCAGCACTGATATTTGTACCAGTACCTACAGGTTCTCCGTTATGGATAACGTGTACTACCACAGGCACATAAAAAACACTTGAGCGTCTTTGGTTGCTATGCTCTCTTTTGTATTTTTCTACCCAGCCCTCAATAATTCTCTCTCTTTCGGCTTCGCTAAGTCTGCTGCGGCTTTGTTGTCGCAATTGCTCGTTATACTCTGAAGAGTAACATCTAACGTAGCCTCTCTCTTGTAAGCTTCTCCTATTGAAATCTTTAAGTGGCAAGTTTTGAGCCAAAGAAACAAAAGAAGAAAAACTAAGAAGAAATAATAATTTCAAAATAGATAGTTTGTGTTTCATCAAAATCATATATTTAAGTTTTGCTTTTTCAATAAATCCCAAAGTTACTAAAAAAGTAAGCATTTGTAAAAAAAATATAAAATTTTGCCTTGTAATATTTTCTCAAAATTAAATTGCAAAAATCTACAATTAGACTTAAAAATAATTGATAGCCATATTAAGTAAAACAAAATACTTGTAAGTTTTTTTACTATACAAAGATATTTTTCTATTTAAAGGAACTTTCTATTTGTGCATTTAGTTATTGCTATGTTGTTTGTAAAAGCATACAAAGCCTTATGAGTACCAAAACATTTACCAAACCTTTTGTTGAGGAGAGCATCGAGCTTGACGAATTATTAGAGCAAGAGCACGAGTTGGTTGTTTTTAATGATGATTACAATACTTTTGACCATGTGATTGATACGCTTATCAAAGTTTGTGAGCACACAGCCGAGCAAGCCGAGCAATGCACCATACTTATACACTATAAAGGAAAAGCCACCGTAAAGTTTGGAAATTTTGATAAACTACGCCCTATGAGAGATGCTATCTGTGAGCGAGGTATTTCGGCAAAAATTGTTTAAGATAAAATCAAGGGGCGATTAAGCCTTTCTTCCAAAGATATAAAAGTTTCTGTACGCTGAATACCCCTAACTTTCTGTATTTTCTCGTTAAGAACTTCCCGTAGATGGTTGGTATCCCGACAGATAATTTTGGCAAAAATACTATAAGAGCCTGTCGTATAGTGTAAATTAACAACTTCAGGAATTTGCTCTAAGGCTTCAACTGCCTCTTCGTATAGGGAGCTTTTATCCAGATAAATCCCAATAAAAGCAGTGATATCCCAACCAAGAAGATGATAGTTTATTTTTAACTCAGCCCCCTCTACTATCCCCAAGCGTTTGAGTCGCTCCATACGAACGTGAACGGTGCCATTAGAAACAAAAACCTTCTCAGCGATAGCCGTGTAAGGCAAATTAGCATTCTCCAAAAGCAAATTAAGAATACGAAAATCTGTTTTATCAAATTGGTAATTTTGCAACATTTTATCTCTTTTTTTGATTTTTTCTTACAAAAAAACACTTTTTTTGATTTTTATCTCTGATAAAAGCTGTTTTTTTGAATAATTTTATTTGCAAATTCTCGCTTTACATACATATTTCTCTGCTGCTTAGCCAAAGCAAATTCCTATAAAAACGCTTTTCCTTGTGATAAAATGCTTATATTTGCCAACAGAAAAGTATATCAAATGCGAAAAAAGTCTATTATTAAGTATTTTTTGATGCTATTGGCATTGGTTGCCATCAATTTTTTGGCTCAGTATGGTGTATTTCGTATAGATTTGACTGAAGATAAGCGTTATTCCATCTCTGAAGCAAGTAAAGACGTTTTAGAAAATCTCCAAGACCAAGTTTTTATCAGAGTGTATTTGGAGGGGGAAAACTTACCTGCCAGCTATAGAATGTTTAGAAATGCTATTGCCGAAAATTTAGATGAGTTTAAAAGATACGCAGGCAAAAACTTCAAAGTGAAATTTATAGACCCTTTAGCTATCAAAGATAGTAAAGAAAGAGATAGTTTATTCAAATCCTTACAAAAAAAAGGAATTGTTCCCACACCAATTTCTGTATATAAAGATGGTGAAAGAATAGAAAAATTTATTTTTCCTGCTGCCGAAATCGCCTATAAAAACTTAGAAGTTACCGTACCTTTGCTTAAAAGTGATGTGGCTGCCGCTGCCGTCAATGAAGATATGGAAGCTCGTTTACTCAATAATTCCATTGAAAATATAGAATATTCTATTATTTCGGGTATTAGAGATGTAAGCAATAACAAAGTACAGAAAATAGGATTTATCTTTGGGCACGGCGAGTTAGATTTCCCTTTTGTGGCTGATGCCGCCCAAACCTTATCTCAAAAATATGAAGTATTCCCCGTAGATTTGCCCAAAAGCCCAAGTCTTGAGGGTTTAGATGCAATCATTATGGTAAAACCTACCCAAAAAATAACTGAAGAGGATAAATTCAAGATTGACCAATTTTTAATGAAAGGTGGGAAAGCCTTATTTTTTGTAGATGCCTTAGATATCAGAGAGGATAGCATCAATACCAAAGAAGGGGCTGTTGCTATCCCCTATGCCGATTTTGTGGAGAGTGCCACCGATTTATTTTTCAATTATGGTATCCGTTTCAATATGAACTTCATTGAAGATGTACAAAATTTTGGCTTTTTAGCTTTCGTTGTAGGTGAATATGGGGGCAAACCCAAAATAGAAACGCTACCTTGGCGGCACTATTTGGCTATCAGGAATTTTTATCCGCACCCTGCTGTCAAAAACTTAGAACCAATTTTAGGGCGATATGTAAGTACGCTGGATACTGTCGCCTCTGGCGGGGCTGTCCGAAAAATACCTTTGGCAAGCTCCTCCAACTACACCAAGGTAGTATCTTTTCCCGTAATTATCAAGTATGAAGAAGCCCGCATTCCACCAGATATGAATGTCTACAAACGTGGTAAAGCCCAAACAATGATGTATTTGTTGGAAGGAAAATTTCAGTCTTTATTTGCTAAAAGAATTTTGCCCTCTGACCCACGTGCCAAAACTTTTTTGAAGGAAAGTAAAGAAACAAAAATCTTAGTCTGTGCTGATGGTGATTTACTCCGAAACGCTGTAAACTCCAAAACAGGGCAATTCAGCCCACTTGGTTATGATAGAGTAATGCAATATCAGTTTGCAAACAAACAATTTCTCCTCAATATACTTGACTATATGCTTGATGATAAAGGAATTATTTTAGCAAGAAATAAAGAAATTATGCTCCGCCCTTTAGATAAGAAAAAAGTAAAAAATCAACGAACTTATTGGCAGTGGCTCAATGTGGGGACACCTATTGCCTTTATTTTAGTATTTGGTTTCGTGTGGAACTTTTTGAGAAAAAAACGCTATGCCCAATGAGAGTAATCAAAGAAATTAGTTTTGAGGCTTTTAAAGTAACTCTTTTTGCTTGGAATCAAAAATTTATACTTAAATTTGAGAAATATCACTTGGAGCAAACCTTCAAAATCAGTGAATTAGATGTTAGCCAAGAAGAAGTTGAGGAGATTTTACAGAATGATGGTTTCGTAAAAAAAGTATTGGATAGGTTTGAAGAAATGTATCAGGATTGGAATGAAACTTTAAATTACTAAGGCAATGAGCGAAAGAAGTAGTATTTTTGATATGATAGGTCCTGTAATGATAGGTCCTTCAAGCTCGCATACAGCTGGTGTAGTGCGTATCGGCAGAGTAGCCGTAAAAATTTTGGGGCAAAGCCCAGAAAAAGCAAACATTACTTTTTACAACTCTTTTGCCCAAACCTACGAAGGGCATGGCAGCGATAGAGCAATTATTGCAGGGCTTCTCGATTTCGCTACTGATGATATTCGTATCAAAAATTCTTTTGATTACGCCCAAGAAAATAATCTATCCTATACATTCAAAGCTATAGGAAATGCCTCTTTGTTCCACCCAAATACCATAAAATTAGAACTTTCAGCAGGAGAAAAGCATATAGAGCTTATTGGCGAAAGTAGAGGCGGAGGTATTATTCATATTGCCTCCTATAATGGTTTCAAAGCCGATATTTCGGGAGCGTCCCATACTTTGATGATACTTGCTGATGACGCCAAAGGAATGGTCGCATTTATAGCCACCGTCTTAGCTCACGATGACTGCAACATTGCCACAATGAGTGTATCAAGAAAAGGTAAAAATGATTTGGCTTGTCATTTTTATGAGATAGATTCCCCACTCAACCCCACCACCATTGCTTATTTGAAAAGTTTGAAGGCTATACATGAAGTAATCAATGTAGATTTGACAGGGATTTAACGAAAAAAATAAGAATTGATTAGGCTCTGAATTTTCTTTTATTAAATTTGTGGAAAGGTCTTTTTTATTTACCTCAAAAAAATTATATGGCAGTTCGTTTGATAGTTCTCGTAAAAATGTGTTTGATTTTTGCTAATTATGTAGCTTTTTCGCAAAAATCGTTCAAAAATCCCCAACAACTTTCTCAAGCCTATCTTGATATTTTACAGAAGCAAGATACTTCGCTACTAAAAAATATAAGCCCTAAAGCTCAAAATTTCATTGCGTTTTCAGAAAGCTTTAAAAGTAAAACTTCTACAGAGTTGGAAAGTATCGCTCAAGAGCAACACAAATCCTTGGCGAGCCAAACCTACGAAATTATCAAAAATTTTCGTAACCTAGAAATAAATCCTAATTTATTGAAAATCAAAAATTTGGAGGAGAGAAAATTGTCTTTAGTTTCTGATAATTATTATGCCCTCAGACTAATTTTTGAATATGAAAATATCAAAGATACGCTTGTGTTGGAAGCTCTGAAAGATAATAAAAAATGGTATGCTGTAGATATAGGCAATGAAGATGACGAACTCAAAAATATTTATATACAAAAAGCTCGCTTTTCTGTAGCTCAATACCAAGAAATGGCTAAAAAAGCTATGGAAAGCAAAGACTATGAAAAATCTTTGACTTACTTGAGCAATGCCATTTTCCTTGATGCCAAAAATGCACAAACTTTTTACCTAAAAGGACAAGTTTTTGAATTACAAGGTGATAAATTCAATGCCAAAGAGAATTACAGATACGCCATTGGCTACAACTATGAGTTTCCTGAAGCTCATTTCAAATACGCTTTACTTTCTTTAGATGACATTGAAGCCGTTTATATGGTCATAGAGGATTTAGATTATTGCATAAGCAAAAACTACGAAGCCAATACAGCCGCCAGCTTATTACTCCAAGTGTATCAGAATCAAGTGGCTGACTATAAAAAAAGAACTGATTTCAATGCCACTGATTTGTTTTATTATGAAGATAGAATTAGTTATCTTTGTGATAAAGTAGCCGATAAAAACATTAGTGTAAGTGATACGCTACGCGAACGCCTCCACTTAGAAAAAGGTAAAGTTTTGCTCAAGAGAGAAAAACAGCTTTCTGTAGCTTACGAAGAATTTAAAGAAGTTTTAGAACTAAATCCTAAAAATCACGAAGCTCTTTACGAAATGGCTTGGCTTGAAAACGAAAGAGGAAACTATAAAGAAGCTCTTTTGCATAGCCAAAAAGCTTATCAAATTCAAGCAAAACCAGAGTATCTATCAGAAATGGCATTTGCTAAAAAAGAACTCAAAGATTACAAAGGAGCTCTAACAGACTACAACACGCTTTTCGCCAAGGGGGAACAGTACCAAACCGCCAAAAAATATCTCAATAGAGGAGATTGCCATAAAATGCTTAAAAATAAAAAAATGGCTTGTGCAGACTATCAAACGGCTATAGATAAAGGAGCTGATGATACGAAAATTAGGGATTGGATGACCAAGAATTGCAAATAAAAAATGGAAATATCAGCTACCACGCTCAATCTGCTTGTAAAATTGTGCAGCATAAGAAAGCAAATGCGTTGGCAAATTCGTTGTAATTATTTTGCTGCCGAAGGTGATGCTGTTTTCAATATTTTATTCTATGACATTCAAAATAATCATCTCAAGGGAGATATCGCCTTTTGGCAACCCTCTGAAAAAGTAGTAGATTTTCGTTTTTTAGGCTATCAAAGTGAGAAACCCGAAAACCTCATAGACCTACTTTTAGACCTTATCAATTACGAAAAATCTATTTTGAGTGACGCAAATAACTAAAAAAAATAAACATTTTTTGCCTTGCTAAGTTACTACTAAAACTAATGCTTAAAAAATGACTTTTCAAAATCTTTACGATACAACCACTTTCAAGTGCAGCAAACTTATTACTGAGCATTACAGCACTTCTTTTACGCTGGGCATCAAAACTTTAGCTAAAAAATTTCATTTCCCTATTTATGCTATCTACGGATTTGTTCGTTATGCTGATGAAATTGTAGATACATTTCATCAATATGATAAAAAAGAACTTTTAGAGCGTTTTCGAAAAGATACCTATCAGGCTATCAATGAGCAAATTAGCCTGAATCCTGTTCTACATTCTTTCCAAATAGTTGTAAATCAGTATGCTATAGAGAATGAGTTGATAGAAGCTTTTCTCAAAAGCATGGAAATGGATTTGTATGAGACTAATTATGATGAAAAACATTACAAAACCTACATTTATGGTTCTGCCGAGGTGGTTGGTCTGATGTGTCTGCGTGTTTTTTGTGAAGGTAATGCAGCTTTTTACGAAAGCCTCAAAGAGCCTGCCCGAAGTCTTGGAGCAGCTTTTCAGAAAATAAATTTCCTAAGAGACCTACAAAGCGATTACCAAGAAAGGGGGCGTACCTACTTCCCCGATGTAGATTTTCAGGAGTTTGATGAAAATGCAAAAAAAATTATAGAAAAAGATATTCAGAAAGACTTTGACGATGCTTATGAAGGTATCAAAAAGTTACCCAAAGGGGCGAGAATGGGTGTTTATTTGGCTTACGTCTATTATATCAATTTATTTAAAAAAATAAAACGCCAAAAAGCAAGTACTATTATGCAAAAGCGTATCCGTGTAGCAGATTCCCAAAAAATAAAATTATTGTTCACCTCATACCTCAAACACCAACTCAATACGTTATAGTATTGAGTTTTTTTATATTCACTTTTTAATTTTTCAATTTCAACATACTATTATGGAATACAGACGTTTAGGAAAATCGGGCTTACAAGTAAGTGTGCTTTCTTTTGGTTCTTGGCTTACTTTCGGCAAACAAATAGGTGATACTACCGCCGAAGAGCTTATGAAAGAAGCCTATGACAGTGGCATCAACTTTTTTGATAATGCTGAAATCTACGCAAGGGGGCAATCAGAAATTGTAATGGGTAATATCTTACAAAAAATGCAATGGGCAAGAGATACTTTTGTGGTTTCTAGTAAAGTCTTTTTTGGAGCTGGTGGCAAACTTCCTAACCAAACAGGACTTAGCCGCAAACATATTTTTGAGGCTTGCCACGCTGCCCTCAAACGCTTACAAGTAGATTATTTAGACCTCTATTTTTGCCATCGCCCCGATAAAAATACGCCCATAGAGGAAACTGTTTGGGCTATGAATGACCTCATCAAACAAGGAAAAGTTTTGTACTGGGGCACCTCTGAGTGGTCGGCTCAGGAAATTCAGGAGGCTTATTCGGTGGCTCGCCAATATAACCTGATTCCACCTACCATGGAGCAACCTCAATACAATATGCTCCACCGCGAACGCGTAGAAGTAGAGTACGCCCAACTTTACAAAAACATAGGCTTAGGAACCACCATTTGGTCGCCTTTAGCTTCAGGCATACTCACAGGAAAATATAATGAGAACTTCCCAGAAGAAACCAGACTAAGTATAGAAGGTATGGAATGGCTGAAAAATAGGGAATTGGTAGATGATAGATTGGAAAAAGTAAGGAAACTAACAAAATTCGCACAAGAATTAGGTACAACAATGCCCTTATTGGCTTTAGCTTGGGCTATTAAGCCAGAATATGTGAGTACGGCTATTACGGGAGCTTCCAAAATAATACAACTGCAAGAAAATTTGAAAGCCCTTGAAGTGGCTAAAAATATTCTGACAACAGAAGTGATGACAAAAATAGAAGATATTTTGGGGAATAAACCCGCTTTACCTGCTTTCTAAAATATAATAGGGCGTAAAAACTCTTTACGCCCCATTAAAACTGAACCAGCCTATAACCAAGCATATTTGCTACTAATTTGGAGGGCATTTTAGCAACAAAGTTATTGTAATACTTTAGGTTGTAAGCATACTTTTTATAGGCTATTTGATAGGTTTGTTCTTTCTGACTCAACTCTTCTACTGCTGATATGATAGATGAATCTTCGTTGAGTATTGGAATACTAAAAACTATTTCCTTCACTATCTTTATTTCATTTTGAAGATTTTTGTTAGCCCTCAAACTTTTTTCTAAGTTAATATCCTCACTCATCAAACTACTTCCTACACTCAAAATTCTTTCTGAATGATTGATGTAATCTCCTTTAGTTTGAACTAAATCCACCAACTTTTTAAATACTTGGTAATAATTTCTACTTTCCTCTATCATAGCCCCAACGGAAGCATTAAGCGTTTGGTACGAATTTCGCAGCGTATGAAAGCTAAGTAAAAAGATAAGGAATAAAAAACTACCCATAGCCAAGGCTACAGGAATAATTCCGATTGAATTGATAAGTAAAAAAAACATAGTGTATGGCATTGAATATTTAATGATTTATTGCAAAAATAGTATTTTATTTTGACCTTTGGCGAAGTTTTATCGGAAACGCACCCTATTTTAAACGAATAAAACTTATTTTTGTTATATGAAATTAAGAGCTGAAAACCTAATAAAGCGTTATGGCAAACGCTACGTAGTCAATAATGTGTCTGTAGAGGTAGAACAAGGACAAATTGTGGGACTTTTGGGGCATAACGGAGCAGGAAAAACCACTACTTTTTATATGACAGTGGGTTTGGTAAAACCCGACACAGGAAAAATATTCTTAGAAAACCAAGATATTACAGATTTGCCGATGTTCAAAAGGGCAAGACTTGGCTTGGGGTACTTGGCTCAGGAAGCCTCCGTATTCAGAAATTTGAGCGTGGAAGATAACATTAGGGCTGTTCTGGAAATGATGAAAATAAGCAAGAAGGAGCAAAAAGAGAAAACAGAAGAGCTTTTAGAGGAATTTAGCCTCACGCATGTCAGAAAAAATATGGGAAAAGTACTTTCAGGCGGAGAGAGAAGACGTACTGAAATTGCTCGTGCTTTGGCTACGAACCCTAAGTTCATACTCTTAGATGAACCTTTCGCAGGCGTAGACCCCTTAGCTGTAGAGGAAATCCAAAAGATAGTATATAAACTCAAGTTTAAGAATTTAGGCGTACTTATTACTGATCACAACGCTGACGAAACTCTCTCCATCACTGATTGGGTGTATGTAATGAGTGAAGGAAAAGTTTTTAAGGAGGGTATCCCCGAAAATTTAGCTCAAGATATAGAAGTTCGCAAAAAATATTTAGGCGAGTTGTACGAGTTCAAGAAAAAAGTTTTTCAGCTATAAATTTCGCTCAAGCAAGTGGAAAATGTACTGCATTTGCCGTAATAATTATATCATAAAGTTTATATCTAAGTTTTCGGGGAAGTATTTTCAGAACATTCCATTGGCTATCTATCACATTAACCCAAAATTTACCTGCAAAAAATTGGTAAATAAGTCTTTTTAGCCCTTTTGCTTCGTGAAAATCATATTGACTATTTTCGTATCTTTCAGGGTAAAGAGCTTTCAACTTCTCGTGTGCCTTTCGGTATTGTTGCTGCCTTTTAATATAGGACAAACAAGTGATGAAATCATCATGCCAGCCAATAATATGAGGGTTAAAGTAAATATCTTTTTGTTTATCAATGGCTTTCTTACCTAAATCGTAGTCTTCGGCATCAGTAAGTTTCTCATCAAAACCACCTAAATCCCAAAATAATGGTTTGGGTATAGAAAAATTGGCAGCCATTAAGAAGAAGTTATGAGAAGTAAGAGACTTTAAATTATTTTCAAAAGCCCTTCCCCATTTTCTACTCAGAAAAGCTCTATATTTCTGAATATCTGTTTTCATTAGTGCAATTTCTTCTAAAGCACTACCCATTAGCAAAATATCCTTTTTCCCTTGATGAAACTCATAATGCAGTTGCAGTGCATTGCTTTCCAAACGCATATCATCATCTACAAAAAGCAAGATACCGCTTTGGGCTAATTTAGCTCCTGCATTTCTTGAACCCGAACGTCCCTTATTCTCTTGCCAACATACACGAAAAGCTAAAAAATCAAACTTTTGACTTTTCAAAAGCCCTTCTGTATGATCGTTTGAGCCATCAATTATCACAATTACCTCAAAATCTTTAAAGTTTTGGTTTTCTAAAGACCTCAAAACAGAAAGAATTTTTTTTTCGCCATTATAGGTGGGAATAATTACACTAAGTTTTATACTTTTTTCCAAAATATTTTATTTATATAAATTTTTATCCAAAAATATTACTTTTTTTATAGCTTCTATTTCTTCTTCATTGGCAAGAGCAGGTCTCCGTTCAGTAGAAGTAAAAGTATAGACAGGTACAGATTGGATTATTTTCCCTTTGTAAAAATAATTATGTAAAAAAAAGCCTTGTCTTACACCTACCCTATGAATTTGGTCAAAGAGGAAATTACCTAAGCCATAAAAAATCGGCTTTCCTTTGTAAAAAGCAATTTGTTGTACCTGATGAGCCTGCGAACCATACACAAAATCAGCTCCTATATCAATTAAATACTTACTTATTCTTTGCTGGCTTTTGGTTGGGCTATACGAGTCGGATTCATTAAATTGCACCGAAGCTATCACATAGGCAATACTTTTATCTTCTTTGAGTTTTTTTATGATTTGTGTTACTTTTAGGCTGTCATAAAAAGCTGCTCCCACTTGATTTCCCCCTTTGCCAGCACACTCGCGTACAGGGCAACTTTCATTAAATCCTACAAAAGCAATTTTGTATTTTTCCTTGATAGTAAGTATCATAGGTTCGTAAGCCTCTTCAGGGTCGAGACCTCCACCAAAAACTTTCATCTGATTATTTTTATACCACTGTATTGTGCTGATGTAAGCCTCTTTACCATAATCTAAGTTATGGTTACCTGTCAGCTCTACAATATCTACACCTAATTTACGAAAGATATCCAAGTGTTCTGTTTTCATACAAAACTTCATTCCAGATATGTATTTGCAATTATCCGTAGCACTTACCTCGTTGCTTACATGTAGATAATCACTATCTTTCACTTTTGGTAAAAGATGCTCAATAAGCCACTCCATACCATTTTTATCGGTGGCTTGCCCCATATAACGCGTAACAGCCGTTGTACCTGTAAGCGTAAACTTAGTAATAGTTTGCTTGAAATCAAAAGTTTTTTTAGCATCTCCTAACAAGTAAAAATTGTACTTTTCGTTGTTCTCAAAGAAGTCAATACTATCTATCTGTAATGCCTTAAATTGTGGTGTAAGATTTTCCAAATCTGTGAGTAACAGATTATTTTTTGCCAAAGAAGCAAAATCTTGAGCATTTTTGAGCGTTTTTTTGGCAGGGCAGCCCCAAATTTTCTCTATATCATTTTTCAAATGTTCCAATACATAAACTTCCCCAGCACAAAACTTATTTTTTAGTTCTTGCATCGTAATATTAGTTTGCTCAACCCCGAAGCCTGTTACTGCTAAAATGGCAGTTGTTTCTTTTTGTGGTTTTGCTTGCTTATTGGTATCTTTATTTTCCCCTTGTGTTGTAGTACAAGAAACGCTTATCACATAAGATATAAATAAAAAAATCAAATTACTTATTTTCATTATTTTTAGATTTTTCAGGTTTAATAAACTTTAATTTAGCAACATAAAAAACATCTTCTACCCTATTGAAAATCTTATCTCCATTTGGGTTAAAATCTCCTGATATTAAAATGTAATCATCATACCAATTATAAGTCTTATTGGTTTTTGGATTTATTTTAGCTTCTTTTTGAGGATATGATTCATAGTATTTTTGATAGGGTATTTTTTTATCTTCAAAAATAGTGTTGTTTTGGTTTATCACTTTCAAATTGATTCCTTTCTGATAACATTGTAACATTAAAATATAATTATTTTTAGGTGCTATCAATACATTAGGCTCTAAATCTATTTTGGAGGTTTCCTGAATTTTTAGAGCATTATCCCAAAGCAAATTTCCACTGAAATCAAAAGCCATAGTAATACTATGAGCGAACTGATAAGTAGGCATAGCCGTAGGATTGGCAGCTGTACCCCAAGGACGAGCATAATAAGGGTAACGCATTAATTCGGCATTGGTAAGACTTGTTGGGTTATTAAGGCTACCATTATACTGATACGCCATCGTGAAAGATTCGGCAGTAAGTAATAACTGATTTTTATAGACTTGGGGTCTTTGCATCCTAAAACGAAGCTTGTAAGTATAATTTTTCCCTTCTTCTCTTTTTTTCCAAGCCTTATCCCTTTCTTTTTTTGCTCTTCTGGGCGAGCTAAAATACTCAAAAAAATGCTGCAAATAGTCAAAAGATTGCTGACTTATGTAAGGTGTTTTTGGGTTTTCAGGGTTATACTTCGCCCAAATCCAACCTTGTGAGTAAAAATGTGATTGTCCATTTCCGTACAAGCCCAATAAGTAGTGTTCATTATTAAATGTAAAACTTTCCAAATCTGTTGGGTACTTACTTTTATCAAAAAGAAACTCATTTTCAGAAATTTGCTTTCCATTACTTTGCAACCTTCTCACAAAAAACTTTTTTTCCCCTCGTTTCAACTCTTGTATAATTACATTGGCATAGTTTTCTTCTTTATTGATTTCTATATTTCTGATGTCATATTTATCATCAAAAAAAGAAGGAATAGCTTTTAATGTATTATCAAAAAAACTAAAATCCAACATAACATCTTTACCTCTGTGCCTGCCTATGATGAAAGCATTATTTCCAAAAACCCAAAAACTGGTAGGTGTAAAAGTAAAAGGTACTTCGGCTGTTCTTAGCTCTATATCAGTTTGGTTGAAGGTGAGAATAGTAAAATTTCTGTAATTATTATTATAGAAAATAAGGTACAAATTGGTGCTATCAGAGTAATAATCTTCAAAGTTCCATTTTTTTTCTAAAATATACTCTTTTTCCGTTTGAACTCGCAAATTACTATCCAATACTTTGAAATAAACAGCATTTAGTTTAGTGTCATTTTTTTCTATTTCTTTTTCTCCAAAAATGATTACCTTTTTATCCTTGATAAGCGGTAAAACCTCAAAGCTTTGCTCCAATTTTTTAGGGATAGGCTGTTGCCAACGAGCATACTCTTGCAGTTGTGCTTTCGTCTGAATGATGCTCACAAGTACGAAAAAAGTAATAATGATTTTTCTCATAACAGCTCAATAAAACCCAAATATAATAATTTTTGGGTAAAACTTGCAAAACTACCCCGAATGTATTATTTTTGGTTGAACTAATACAATATGACCTACAAAAATAATAGCCGCAAAGCTGATACTTATACCATAAAAGAAGCCATAGAGGCACTATTGGAGGGCTATAAGCTACAAAACAAGTTAGATAAAACTGATATGGTGGCGTCTTGGGCTAAGGTAATGGGGCAACCCATTGCAGAGCAAACCTCGCAGGTATATGCCAAAGGCAACACTTTATTTGTGAAAGTCAATTCTGCCCCTTTGAAACAAGAACTCTTGATGAATAAAAATAAAATTTTATATATCCTTAATCATAAATTCCAGTACCAAGTAATTCACGAAATTATTTTTCTGTAAAACCTATAAATATAAGAAATTTGGCAAGATATTTGCTAAAGTTAATTCGTAAGTTTTAGTAAAAGTTTAAAGATGTCAAAAAGCAAATCTTATTTTAGGATTTGCTTTTTTTATTGCTAAAATTTGTAAATTGCTTTGAAATTCTTAATTTTCTTATGTTAGAGAAAGAAATTGAAATTAGCGAATTACGGTTAATCACAGACCTCATTCAGCAAAAATACGATTACGATTTTGGTAACTACGCAATGTCCTCTTTCAAAAGAAGGATAGCCCGTGTGTTAGAGCTTAATAAAATGGACAATGTGTCAGTTTTACTAAAAAAACTTGACAGTGATGCCAAGTTTTTCAAAGACTTTTTGGCAGAAATCACTGTCAATGTAACAGAGATGTTCCGAGACCCTACCTTTTGGATAGAACTTAGAGACAATATTATCCCACAAATACGCCAAAATAGTGAGAAATTTAGCATTTGGCACGCTGGCTGCTCTTCTGGAGAGGAAGTGTACTCTATGGCTATCTTATTGGAAGAAATGGGGATTCTTGATGATGTTCGTATCGTAGCCACTGACATAGACCATGTTATTTTGGACAAAGCCCGCGAAGCCCGCTATCATCTTAAAAACATGGAACTGAATAGCAAAAATTACCAAACCTTTGGCGGGAAATACCAATTAGAAAAATACTATAAAGCTACAAATAACAAGGCTGAGATGGATAAAAGCTTGGTACGTAACGTGGAGTTTCGAGAGCAAAACTTAGTAACAGGAGATGTATTTAGCAAATTTGACCTTATTTTGTGCAGAAACGTAATGATTTATTTTAACCAGACACTTCAAAATCAAGTGCTTAGTATATTTCACCAAAGTTTGCATAAATACGCTTTTTTGGCGATAGGCTCTAAAGAATCTTTGATATGGTGCGACCTTGCCAACAAGTTCATTATTGTAAATAATGAAGAAAAGATTTATAAAAAAATCAAAGATTAAATTCTTCTGCTAATGATAGAACCCCCAATCAATGAATATCCATCTTCAAAAAAATAAATATAATCTGCATAACCAATACAAAGCCATTGTGATAGGCGGCTCTGCGGGCAGTTTTCAGGTTGTAAGCAAAATTTTGGAATGTTTGCCCGAAAACTTTCAAGTGCCTATTGTTATGTGCTTGCACAGACTCAAAGATGTACGCAATGGATTTGCAGAAGCTCTTAACATTAAAAGTGCGAAAATCATAGAAGAACCAGAAGACAAGACGCCTATTCGTAAAGGGAAAATCTATTTAGCTCCAGCGAATTATCATTTAGGTATAGAACTCGGCAATACTTTTACACTTTCTACAGAAGAAATGTTCAATAATTCTCGCCCAGCCATCGATGTTACATTTATGACTGCTGCTTATGTGTTCAGAAACAAACTCATAGGTATTTTACTTTCTGGAGCTAATAGAGATGGTGCCTTGGGAATGCAAAAAATTGTAGAAAAAGGAGGTTTGAGCATCGTACAAGAACCCAGCGAGTGCCTCATAGATACAATGCCCGTGGCTGCTTTGGAGAGAACTCAGATAGAGCATACCTTGCATACAGAAGAAATCATTGATTTTTTGAAACAATTACACAAATGTTATACCTAAAGAATTATGCGAATAGATATAATTAGTGTTGTTCCTGAGCTACTTGAAAGCCCTTTTGCTCATAGTATTCTTAAAAGAGCACAAGAAAAAAAAGCCGTAGAGATTGTTATTCATAATCTCCGTAATTTCGGACTTGGTGAGTACAAAAAAACAGATGATTATCAGTTTGGTGGTGGTGCTGGTATGGTGATGATGATAGAACCTATAGATAATTGTATTACTTGGCTCAAAAGTCAGAGAAGCTATGATGAAATCATCTATCTCAGCCCCGATGGCGAACGCTTTGAACAAAAAACAGCTAACCAGCTTTCTTTGAAGGAAAATCTGATTTTATTATGCGGACACTACAAAGGCATTGACGAACGCATTAGAGAGCATTTTATTAGCAAAGAAATCAGTATAGGCGACTTTGTGCTTTCGGGCGGGGAGTTGGCAGCCGCCGTAGTAACTGATGCCGTTGTTAGGCTACTACCCAACGTTCTTTCTGACGAAACTTCTGCTCTTACAGATTCCTTTCAGGATAATTTGTTAGCTCCACCCGTCTACACTCGTCCAGAAAATTACAAAGGCTGGAAAGTTCCTGAAATTTTACTCTCAGGCAATCATAAAAAAATAGATGAGTGGCGTTTTGAGCAATCCTTATTACGTACAAAACTCCGAAGACCAGACCTACTGGAAGATAAATAAATATATCACTTTTTGAACTCCAAATTTTTTATTACAATGGGTATTCGTTCTTTTCTTGCCAAACCTTTAGCCTCATACGCGGTTGCTCGCCAAGAGAAATGGGCAAAATCACCAGCATTTGCTCAAGAAAAAGTATTTAAAAATCTAATTCAGAAAGGGCTACATACTATTTTTGGCAAAGACCATCATTTTTCAGACATCAAAACTCACGAAGATTTCATTAAAAACGTTCCTATACGCGATTATGAAGGCTTAAAACCCTATATCGAGCAAGTTGTAGCAGGCAAAGAAGATATTTTATGGCAAGGGAAACCTCTGTATTTTGCCAAAACCAGTGGCACTACATCAGGCGTGAAGTACATTCCTATTAGTCAGGATTCTATCCATAACCATATCAATGGAGCAAAAAATGCTTTGCTCAACTATGTTTATGAAACAGGTAACAGCGATTTTTTGGATAGAAAACTCATTTTTCTCTCAGGAAGCCCCATTTTGGAAAATAAAAATGGCGTCCTAACAGGCAGGCTATCAGGGATTTCTAACCATCACGTTCCTGGCTATTTGCGAAGCAACCAACTCCCTTCTTGGGATACCAACTGCATAGAGGATTGGGAAGATAAATTAGATAAAATTATTGAAGAAACCCTCTCTCAAGATATGAGCCTTATCTCAGGGATTCCTCCTTGGGTACAAATGTATTTTGATAGGATTATTACCAAAACAGGGAAGAAA
Source organism: Thermonemataceae bacterium (assembly GCA_033762275.1). Taxonomy (GTDB): domain Bacteria; phylum Bacteroidota; class Bacteroidia; order Cytophagales; family Thermonemataceae; genus Raineya. The sequence goes on from JANRLU010000090.1 coordinate 19,119, forward strand.
ATCAAAGATATTTTTCCCAATTTTTCACTATTTATTTACGGAGGTGTTAATTTTGAGCCTTACAAGTCAAAACTTTGGGATAGCATCGGTAAAAAAATAAGTTCTTTGGAGATGTTCCCCGCCTCAGAAGGTTTTTTTGCTTACCAAGACAAGTTTCATTCTGAAGCCGAAGGCTTGCTTTTACTATTGGATACAGGCATCTTTTATGAATTTGTGCCAACAGAAGAATATTTTAATGATAACCCTAAAAGATTAAGTATCAGCGAAGTAGAACTTAATAAAAATTATGCTCTTGTGCTTAGCAATAACGCTGGTTTATGGGCTTATTCCATTGGCGATACAGTTAAGTTTGTTTCTAAAAATCCTTATAGAGTGATTGTTTCGGGGAGAATAAAACACTTTATTTCGGCTTTCGGCGAACACGTAATAGGCGAAGAGGTGGAAAAAGCCCTCAAATATACCTTAGAACAATTTCCTGAAACTGAAATTATTGAAATGACGGTGGCTCCGCAAGTAACTCCACAAGAAGGCTTACCTTACCACGAGTGGCTTATCTCTTTTGCAAAGAAGCCTCATAGTTTGGAGAATTTCGCCAAAATATTAGACCAAAAAATGACAGAGCTAAACGTATACTATGATGACTTGATTCGTGGGGCAATTCTCAGACCCTTAGTTATTACTCCTTTGGCTGAAAATGCTTTTATCGAATACATGAAATCTTTGGGCAAGTTAGGCGGGCAAAACAAAGTACCTCGCCTATCTAACGACAGAAAAATAGCAGAAGCTCTTCATCAGTGGAAAATATAAGTTTAGCTTTCATACCTAAATGCTAAGTTTTCTAGTTTTATTTCTTCATCATCTAAAACCAAAAATTCCTGCCAAAAGCTATCATTTTGGGGTAATAAAGCAACACAAACTATTTTCTCATTTTTAATGGGGTGTTCAAAATATAGCCTACGAGAATGTAAATTGATACTCTTATCTTTGTTGGGGTAAGGAAAGCCATACTTGAGGTCGCCACGAATAGGTGAGCCAATATGGGCTAATTGAGCTCTTATCTGATGTGATCTTCCTGAAACAGGTTCTACTTCCAAAAGTGTATAGTTATTGATTGTCCCGAGTGTTCGGTAGTATAGCTCTGCTTTTTGAGCCTCCTTATAGGGCGTATCATAAACACTTACTATATTTTTTTTCTCATCTTTGAGCAGCCAATTTGTCAGTTTTCCTGTTTTTTTTTCGGGTTGTCTTCGAACAACTGCCCAATAAGTTTTTTGCACCTTTCGCTCCCTGAAAAGTTTATTCATTCTTTCAAGCCCTTTAGAAGTACGAGCTAAGACTATCAGCCCACTTACGGGGCGGTCGAGGCGATGCACCAAGCCCATAAAAACATCCCCTGGTTTCTGGTATTTCTCTTTGATATAGGCTTTTGCAAAGTCTAAAAGCGTTTTATCTTTGGTATTATCTTCATGTGCAAGTAAACCTGCAGGTTTGTTGAGGATGAGCAGATGGTTATCTTCGTAAATAATATCAAAGGGGTAATTTCGCATAATTTTTTTGATAAAAAAAAGCAAAAAAGCTGAGAAACTTTTTTGCTTTAGGGAGAAAGATGGGGCTCGAACCCACGACCTTCGGTGCCACAAACCGACGCTCTAACCGACTGAGCTACATCCTCCGTTTTTTGTGGAGCAAAGATAATTGAGTTTTTTGGTTTTTGCAAGAAAATTTTATTTTTTGTATAACCAATCTCTTGGGTCTAATTTTTTATCATTTTTGTAGATAGAAAAAAGTATTTCTGGTGTTCCCTCCAAGTTTAGCACAATAGAACCGATAGTTTGATTTGCCTGCACTTTTTGATTTTCTTTGATGCTTAAATTATCCACAGGTTCATAAATCGTAAAAAAATCCCCGTGATTTATCATTACGCTGTAGCCTGGTCCCATTCTCTCTCTGATAGCCTCTACTTTTCCCTCAAAAATTGCTTTAATTTTAGAGCCTTGTTTGGCTTGTATCTTGATACCAGGGTTGTCAAGGTATACATTTTGAATAACAGGATGCTTTTGCTTTCCGAAACCCATAGAAATAAAACCATTATCTACAGGCCAAGGCAGAGCACCTTTGTTACGAGAAAAAGAGCCAGCCAAACGCACTTCTTCGGCATTAAGCACCATATTTTTTACATTTTCATCACCTGAAGCACTTTTTTTGATTTCCTCTCTGATAAGTTTAACTACTTGTGCTTCCAAATCTTCTAACTCCTTTTTTTCCGTTTTATATTTTCTGATAAGCTCAGCTTCTCGTTGTGTAAGGTCTTTAATCACCTCGCTTTGCTCGGTTTTCAAACGCTCCAACTCTTCATCCTCAGCATCATAGCTGACAAGCACTTTGTTTTTTTCTTCTCTTTGTTTTTTGATGATAAGATTTTGGTCTTCTAAATATTTTTTGGTTTTTTCTATCTCCTCAAATTGTTTTTTTCTTGCCTCAGAATACTGCTTCACAAATTCCATTCTTCTAAGCAAGTCATTAAAAGAATTAGAAGATATAATAAAATTTAACTGATTGTAACTATTACTAATTTTTGAGGCTTCATAAATCATTTTAGCATATTCTTTTTTAAGGCTTTTGAGGTCTTCCTCTAAGGCTATAATAATTTTCTCGGAATCTGAAATATCTCTTTCTATCAAATTTATTTCTTTCTGAATCGTATTTTTCACAGATTCCCTTTCACTAATTTGAGCATTTAAGGCATTGAGTTCTCCTATAGAGCGTTCTTTTTTTGAACTTGCCTCTTTGAGTATCTTGCCTATTTCACTCACTTTTCTCATTTTAGCCTTTTTTTCTTCCTCCAACTGCTTACGGCTCTGCCCCCAAACACTCAAGGACAAAGCCATAAAAGCAAGCACAAAGCCGAAAAAAAAGATATGTTTTTTCATATTTTTAGAATAAATTTTCTAATAAATTATCATCTACCAAATTAGGCAAAGTAACTTTTAGGCGAGGTTCTGTTGCCATAGCCTCTTTGATGGCAAAAATAGCCTCTTGGTTTCTTGCCCAACTTCTGCGAGCAATGCCATTGTTTACATCCCAATGAAGCATCATTTTTAGTCTCCTTTCGCTTGCTTCCGAGCCATCAAGCAATAAGCCAAAACCTCCATTGATAACCTCTCCCCAGCCAACTCCGCCGCCATTATGCAAACTTACCCAAGTTGCCCCTCTAAAAGCATCTCCCACGAAATTATGTACTGCCATATCAGCCGTAAATTGCGAACCGTCGTAAATATTAGAAGTTTCTCTGTAAGGAGAGTCTGTTCCTGATACATCGTGGTGATCTCTTCCCAAAACAATAGGAGCACTTATTTCTCCTTTTGCCAGAGCCTCATTGAAAGCCTTAGCTATATGAACTCTTCCCCAAGCATCAGCATACAAGATACGAGCTTGCGACCCTACCACCAAATTATTTTTCATAGCATCTTTTATCCACAAAATATTATCAGCTATTTGCTGTTTTATCTCTTCGGGGGCTTGTTGGTATTGTTGTTCTAATACAGCCAAAGCAATAGCATCTGTTTTAGCTAGATCTTCCTGATTTTGACTCATACAAACCCACCTGAAAGGTCCAAAACCATAATCAAAACACATAGGTCCCATTATATCTTGTACGTAAGAAGGGTATCTAAAGTGAAGCTTATCTTCTGCCATAATTTCTGCCCCAGCCCTTGAAGCCTCCAGCAAAAAAGCATTCCCGTAATCAAAAAAGTAAGTACCTTTTTGTGTGTGTTGGTTGATAGCCTTTGTATGCCTTTGCAAAGATAGATATACTTCTTTCTTAAATTGTTCTGGTTCAGCTGCCATCATGTCATTGGCTTGCTCAAAACTTAAACTCACAGGGTAATAACCACCCGAAAATGGATTATGCAAAGAGGTTTGGTCTGAACCCAAATCTATATAAATATTTTCCTGCTCCAACTTTTCCCAAAGGCTGACTATATTTCCTACATAAGCCATAGAAATAATTTCATTTTTTTCTAAAACTTCTCTAAGTCTTTTTACCAAAGTATCCAAATCTTCAAAAACTTCATCAACCCAACCCTGTTGATACCTTTTAGTTGCCACTTTAGGGTTCACTTCGGCTGTAATGGAAATTACACCAGCTATTTTGGCTGCTTTAGGTTGGGCTCCGCTCATTCCTCCTAAGCCAGAGCTTACAAATATTTTAGTTTGATTGCCACTTGTTGCTGCTATTTTTCGTTTGGCATTCAGTATGGTAATAGCCGTCCCATGTACAATACCCTGCGAACCAATATACATATAAGAGCCTGCCGTCATTTGCCCATACTGACTTACCCCCAAAGCATTCATTTTCTCCCAATCATCTGATTTTGAATAATTTGGAATAACCATTCCATTCGTAACCACCACACGCGGAGCCTCCGTATGTGAAGGAAACAAACCCAGAGGATGCCCCGAATACATCACCAAGGTTTGCTCATCTGTCATTTGTGATAAATATTGCATTGTTAGCAAGTATTGCCCCCAATTCTGAAAAACAGCCCCATTGCCACCATAAGTGATGAGCTCGTGTGGGTGTTGGGCAACGGCAGGGTCTAAATTATTTTGTATCATTGCCATAATCGCTGCCGCCTGCAAACTTTTATGTGGGTATGCTTGTATGGGACGAGCATACATTGGGTAGCTTGGGCGAAAACGATACATATAAATTCTTCCATACTGCTCCAACTCCTGAGCAAATTCTTGGGCAAGCAGCTGGTGATGTTTTTGAGGAAAATAACGCAAAGCATTCCGAATAGCCAATTTTTTTTCTTCGTAATTTAGAATATCTTTGCGTTTGGGAGCATGGTTGATTTGCTTATCGTAAACAGGGCTTTCTGGTAAAATATCAGGAATACCTTGTAAGATGGCTTTTTGAAAATCGTTCATAAATAAATTATGGATTGTTTGGGCTTCTTAAAGCAAATGTATGGATATTTTAGATGTCTTAAAATAAAATTCTGAAAAATATGAGCTTTTTACAAGTCCTACAAAAATTTTTATTGCCCTTTTCTTATTTGTATGGAGGAATTACTGACATTAGAAACTATTTGTATGATAAAAATCGCTTGCCTTCCGTTCATTTTGATATACCTACTATCAACATAGGTAATCTCACAGTGGGTGGGACAGGTAAAACTCCTCACATAGAGTATTTACTGTATTGGCTCAAAGAAACTTACCAAATAGCTACCCTAAGTAGAGGCTACGGCAGAAAAACGAAGGGTTTTCGGTTGGCTACCAAGGAGTCTTCCGCCCAAAGTATTGGTGATGAACCAATGCAGTTTTATGAGAAATTCTCTCCAGATGTAGTTGTGAGCGTTGGAGAAGAAAGAATTTTGGCTGTTCCACAAATTTTACATTTATTTCCCGAAACCAATCTCATTTTATTAGATGATGCCTACCAGCATAGAGCCATTCGCCCCGATATAAATATTTTACTCACTGATTATCAAAGACTTTTCTATAAAGATTTTCCTTTTCCAGCAGGGAGATTAAGAGAAAGGAGAAAACAAGCAAAAAGAGCAGATATTATTATTGTAAGTAAATGCCCTAATTTTCTCAAAAAAGAGGAGCAAGCAAATATTAGCAAGCAAATTGCTTATTACAATGCCAACAGCCCTATTTTTTTCAGTACTTTTACCTATGCTGAGCCTAAAAATATTTTTTCAGCAGATTACAAGTTCAGTTTCAAACAAGTTATTTTGGTTTCGGCTATTGCCCAGCCCAAACATTTTGAAGAGGCTGTACAGAAAAAAGTAATTGTTCAAGAGCATTTTCAATTTTCTGACCATCATTTTTTTACTGAAAAAGATACTGAAGTTATTGCTAAGATATTGGAAAAAGACAAAAATATGGGGCTTATTTGCACCGAAAAAGATGCTGTAAAGCTAAAAAACTTAATAAACTTACATCAATTTTCTACACGAATTTTCTCCATAGCTATCCGTGTATCTTTTTTAGATGCTACAATGGAGCAAGATTTTCAAAAAAATATTTTAGAAAAGATAGAAAAAAATAAGGTTTTATGAGCACTCATTAGGCTTTCAGATAGGAAAACGTATCTTAAATTTTGGTAAATCAAAAAATAAAACTACCTTTATACTTTATGTATCATTTAATTTTCTTTTTATGTTAAAAGCAGAAAATGGTTTTCTTGTAAGTGTACATTACACAGGAAAACTTACATCAGGTGAAGTTTTTGATTCTTCTATGGGTAGAGAGCCTTTAGAATTTACGATGGGGCAAGGACAAATGATTCCGGGCTTTGAAGAAGGTATTTTGGGTATGATAGTTGGCGAAACAAAAAGTATCAATGTTCCTTGTGCAAAGGGATATGGTGAAGCTGTACAAGAAATGGTATTAGAAGTGCCAAAAAGTCAGTTGCCAGAAGGTATGCCGATTGCTGTTGGAACAGAATTAGCCATCAATTTGCAGAATGGTGGACAAATTCCTGCTGTAATGACTTTCGTAGGTGAGGAAACCGTAACCATAGATGCTAACCACCCTTTGGCAGGCAAAGACCTTATTTTTGAAGTTGAAGTAATGAATATTAGCAAACCTAATTTAGGCAATATTATTTTTGACGAGGTATAAAACCTACAGACACACATACTTACAAGTAAAAAGGGGACTAAATCCCCTTTTTTTATAGTCCATATTGTGTATTGAATCCTATGTATTGAAGAAATTCTTTTTTCGTACTTTCTTCCTTAAATTTACCTTCATAAAAAGCGGTAACCGTAGCACTATTAACATCTTGAATGCCTCGAGAGGAAACACAAAGGTGTTTGGCATCAATTATTACAGCAATGTCTTCGGTTTGTAAAACCTCCTGCAACTCTTTACCTATTTGCATGGTGAGGCGTTCTTGCACCTGTGGACGTTTAGCGTAGTATTGTACTATCCTATTCAACTTGGACAAGCCAATCACTTGCCCATTAGAAATGTAAGCTACGTGTGCTTTACCCACAATAGGAACAAAATGATGCTCACAGTTGGAGTACACCGTAATGTCTTTTTCTACCAACATCTGATTGTATTGATACTTGTTCTCAAAAAGAGAAATTTTAGGCTTGTTGGCAGGATTCAGACCGCTAAAAATTTCTTTTATATACATTTTGGCAACTCTGTGAGGAGTTCCACTAAGACTGTCATCACTCAAATCCAAACCTAAGATGTGCATAATTTCTCTGAAGTGTTTTTCAATAAGCTCTATCTTTAGTTCGTCATCTATTTCAAAAGCGTCATCTCTGAGTGGTGTTTCCATAGAAGTTCCTAAATGGTTGTCCCCTAATTCATCTATGAGTTGTAGATGTTTAAGCGGGGTATTCAACAAAGTTTCGTTCTGTTTCATATAGTTTCACTTTGAGTTCGTGTTGGGGATTTATTTTTTTTCGGAGAATATGCCAAATCACAACGGCTATATTTTCGGCAGTTGGATTGAGCTGTCTGAATTCTTCTATTTCTTCGTTTAGGTTTCTATGGTCAAATTTATCCAAGATATGCTCTTTGATAAGGTCAGAAAGTACTTTCATATCCATCAAATAGCCTGTTTCAGGGTCTATTTCCCCTGTCAGTTCTACAATCAACTCGTAGTTGTGCCCGTGATAATACTGATTATTACACTTTCCAAATGTTTCTTCATTTTTTTGCTTGTCCCAAGCAGGGTTATGAAGGCGATGAGCGGCATTAAAATGTTCTTTTCTGAATACTTTTATTTTGTTCATTTTAGGTGTTTTAAACTACATTGGCAAAAAACGTGCTATTTATTTTGACAAAAACTAACTTTATACTATAACCTATTTTATTTTCTTTTTGTTTAATTTACCCATAAAAAACCTAAACAAAAAGCCTCTTAGCAAGAGCTAAGAGGCTTCTAAATATGAATTAAAGGCTGTTAAAATACGTCTTTACCTGTAAGTTGGAACTCTATTTTGTCGGCTGTATGCCCAATTTCATCTACAATGTCTCTCAATATTTCTTCGTTACAATGCTCTGCAATAAGCTCAGAAGCTAATTGAATGTAATCATCAAAGATGACTATTTTGGAGTAAGTTAGTTCCTGATTCATCTCCAAAAGTTTACGATAATCAATATTAGGTGTATTGGCTTCACAAACTTTCGAGGCTATTTCAAGAACTTGCTTTCCATTTTTTTCTAAAACGTAGGTCGTTATTCCTTGAAATCTGCCATCTTCGGTAGGAATTGTAAGAATAAGATTGTTTTCAGAATATTCTGTAAAACTTCCACCCATATTATCAGCAATTTTTTGTAGAACAGTTGAGATTTCCATATTTTTTTCTTTTTTTCCCCAATGTAATATTTTATATTGATAATAACAAATAATTTTAGGTTTTTTTTAAAGCCACACCTTTATACTTGTAGATTGTCAATATTTTCCTAACTTTGCTTAGTTTTAATCTTATCAGAAATGCTTTTTTTTAGAATTTTTGCGTTTATTCTGCTGAGTTGCTCAAGTCTATATACTTCGGCACAAATAAAAACATATCCTATCAAGCAAAATCATCAAATATCCGACAAACATCAAAGAGATAGCCCCTTGTTGCTGCCCTTTTTTGACGATTTTTTAGGAAATACCATCAATAATGCCTTATGGATAAGCAGTGGAGCAAATATCACACAAAATATAGCTCGTAACCCCATCAGTAAAGGTGTCATTACCTTAGATAGCTATAATGACAGTGCGAAGGCTTACAATATTAGTTCTCCTTTGGCAATAGGCTATTCTGATACACTTAGCTCAAAAGGGATTGATTTAGCTACTTTCACCCCCGCTGATAGCCTTTATCTGAGTTTTTTCTGGCAAGCACAAGGGCTTGGAGAGCAGCCAGATGAAGAAGATTTTATTTTGGTAGCCTTTAAGAAAAGTGATGGAAGTTGGGAAAATGTTTGGCAAAAAAACGGAAATACCAACCCTGATACCATTTTTCAACAGGCTTTGATTCCTATTACTGATATAGCCTATTTTCATAATGATTTCCAATTTAGGTTTTTAAGATACGCTAAACTCTCTGGTAATTTTGATATTTGGCATATTGATTACGTCTACCTAAATCATCAAAGAAATTATACTGACAAAAGCACCCCAGATATCGCTGGTAGTCAGGCTATTGGTAGCTATTTTAAGAATTTTACAGCTATCCCAGCCAAACACTTTTTTGAATATCCCAACCCTAACGATTTACTCAATACTAAAATCACCTTTAGACTTAAAAATTTGGACAATGCTTTTAGAGTATTAGCCTATGAGTGTAATTTGATTGACACCATCAGCCATACTACTGTGTACAGCAATTTACCGCTGAGTGCTGTATCACCCAACGCCCCGCTTATCTTTCCTGAAGATGATTTTCTATTAGAGGTAAATCCGCAAATGCCTGCCTTGCCTATCAATACGCCAAAAGCTGTTCTCAAAGCAGAATTAGCTATCAATACGAGCGATAATAATGTGCTGATTCCCCCCATTGATTTCCGCAATAACGATACCCTCCAACTTTGGGCTACCTTGGATAATTTTTATGCCTATGATGATGGAGAAGCTGAGTATGTAGCGGGTATCAACCAACGTCTGGGACGTATTGCGGTACGTTTTCCTATTCTTCAAAATGCCCAACTTACAGATATTGACATTTGTTTCGTTCCTTTTATTGAAGACCTTAGCTCGCAAACTTTTGTACTTTCCGTCTGGAAAACGATAAACGGAAGAACTGAAGAAGCTATTTTCCAACGTTCTATACCCGTTACCTATCCTGATAAGCCAAACGGCTTTGTGAGATTTGCTATTGATAGTGTAGCTAATGTAAATGTACAGGACACCATTTACATTGGTATCCAACAAACTACTGATGATTTATTAGCTATTGGTTTTGATGTACATAAAGACTCTTTTTCAGAAGTTTTTTACAATACCACAGGACTTTGGGAGCAAGACGCCAACATCAAAGGTAGCCTGATGATTCGCCCCGTTTTTGATACTGATATTGTAAATGCCTTGCCTAAAGCTCATCAAAACAAAGCCAGAATATATCCAAATCCTGCTAAAAACTATCTCGTCATTTCTCATAATAACCTAAAAAATGTAGCTTTAAAAGATTTGCAAGGAAGAAATCAAAAGGTTTTTTGGGATAAAAATACACAAAAACTACATTTTCAGCTCCCTAAGGGTTTGTATTTTTTGGAGTTAGAAAATGTTGATAATCAAATTTTTATAGAAAAAATAATACTTTATTAGATGAATATTCTTTCTGTTGATAATATTTCTAAGCAGTTTGGCGACCGATTTCTGCTCAAAGATGTTTCTTTTGGCATACAAAGTGGCGAAAAAGTAGCTCTCATTGGCAATAATGGCTCGGGAAAAACTACCCTACTGAACATTTTGGCTGGGCATATACTGCCCGATAAAGGCAAAATAGCTCTTAGAAAAGATGTAAAAGTTGGTTTTTTGAGCCAGAACCCTACTTTTGATGAAAATATGCGTATTGCTGATACTATTTTCTCTACCGAAAATCCGCAACAAAAAGCTATCAAAGCCTACGAAGAAGCCCTTTTACACGCTGAAAATACCGATAACCTTCAAAAAGCCCTTGAAGATATGGATAAATGGCAAGCTTGGGAATATGAATTGAAAATAAAACAGATTTTGGGTAAATTAGGCATCTATGATTTGGAACAAAAAATAGGAGAACTTTCAGGTGGGCAGAAAAAACGCGTAGCTTTAGCTTATTTTCTTATTGATGAACCTGATTTACTAATTCTTGACGAACCTACCAACCATTTGGATATAGAAACTATCGAG
>JANRLU010000091.1:0-3038 GCA_033762275.1 Thermonemataceae bacterium
GGCATCGGAGACTTTCCATTATAGATACTTCTTCGGCTGGTAATCAGCCAATTACAGATATTACCAAACAATATACAATCGTATTTAATGGTGAAATTTACAATTTCAAATCATTACGAAAAGAGCTGGAAGATAAAGGCGTACAATTTAACTCGCACACCGATACGGAGGTGCTTTTATATGCTTATATTCATTGGGGAGTGGCTTTTCTTGAACGCCTGCAAGGTTTTTTTGCCTTTGCTATTTATAATAAAAACGAAAATTCTTTATTTCTGGCTCGCGATCGTTTCGGTATAAAACCTTTGTTATATTATACAGATGAAGATAGGTTTTTGTTTGCCTCTGAAATGAAGTCAATTTTGCAATATGGCATAGAAAAACAAATTGATGTGGCGGCTCTTAGGCATTACTTACATCTCAATTATATTCCTGCTACCAAAACTATTTTCAAAAATATCTATAAGGTTCTTCCTGGGCATTATTTGTATATTAAAAATGGGCAAATAGAGCGTAAAGCCTTCTATCAAATCCCGAAAACTTATGAAACGAGCCCTAACACGCTCAACTATGAGGCTCAAAAAAGAAAGGTTTACGAGCTTCTGGAAGCCTCTGTATTAAAAAGATTAGTGGCTGATGTTCCTTTAGGGGCATTTTTGAGTGGTGGCGTAGATTCTTCTGTGGTGGTAGCTTTGGCAAGCAAACATATCAAAAATCTGGAAACATTTTCAGTAGGCTATACAGATAACCCCTTTTTTGATGAAACCCATTATGCCGAAAGTATAGCAAAGCATTTTCAAACCAAGCATACCACTTTCAAGCTGGCTCAAAAAGATATTTATGATATTTTATTTGATGTATTAGATTACATAGATGAGCCTTTTGCCGATTCTTCTGCTTTGCCCGTTTTTATTTTAAGCAAATACGTTAGAAAACACGTTACAGTAGCTCTTTCGGGTGACGGAGCTGACGAGATGTTGGGCGGTTACAATAAACATTGGGGCGAGTATAAAGTTAGGCAGAAAGGTTTGTTAGCTAATATAATTAGCTCATTATTACCAATTTGGCAGAAACTTCCGCAGTCAAGAAATGGTTTTTTGGGAAATAAAATTAGGCAATTTAGGCGTTTTGCGGAGGGAAGTCGTTTGAGTCCGCAAGAGCGTTATTGGGCTTGGGCAGGCTTTGCAAACGAAGCCGCAGTGGAAAATCTTTTATCAGCATCTCTAAAAAATCAGGAAAAAGAAAGTTATTGGGAAAGTAAAAAAGAATTGCTTAAAAACTTGAAAAGCAGCGATTTAGAGGCGATGAATGAGTTTTTTTATACAGATATGCAATTAGTTTTGCCTAATGATATGTTGGTAAAAGTAGATTGGATGTCTATGGCGAATAGTTTGGAAGTACGTGTTCCTTTTTTAGACCACGATTTTGTCAATTTTATCTTTTCTTTGCCTGTAAGTTCCAAAATCGATAAAAATATACGTAAAAAAGTTTTGCAAGATACTTTCAGAGAAATGTTACCTTCTGAAATTTACAAACGCCCCAAGCACGGCTTTGAAGTACCTTTGCTCAAATGGTTGCAAACAGATTTACGCTCTCTGATTGAAAATGACTTACTTTTGGATAGATTTGTGGAGGAACAAGGTATTTTTGATGTAGGGGCAGTGAAAGATTTAAAAAAACAACTTTTTTCAGCCAATCCTGCTGATGCCCACGCTCGGATTTGGGGATTACTTGTATTTCAGTATTGGTGGAAAAAATATATAAATAAAATTTAAAATATAAGATAAAAAATATGTCTAAAATAAATTTTGCAGATTTAATATTATTTGAGAATGAAGACTTTGTGCTTATCAATAAGCCACCTCTGATGGCGACTTTAGACGAACGCACACAAGACAGAAAAACCACAAGTATCATAGCTTTGCTCAGAAACTATGAACCTACTTACCAAATTGCTCACCGATTAGACAAAGAAACCTCAGGGATTTTAGCTATTGCCAAGCACCCAGAAGCCTATCGGCATTTGGCAATGGCTTTTGAACGCCGAAAAGTAAGTAAAATCTATCATACAATTGCTGAGGGAGTTCATCAGTTTGAGGAGCAAGAAGCTACATTTCCTATTCTCAAACTCTCCAAAAAGGGAATGGTTACGATTGATTTCAAAGAAGGGCAAAAATCTCATACAACTTTTCAAACGCTCAAACATATCGGGAACTTTACTTTGATAGAAGCCCGCCCGCATACAGGGCGTATGCATCAAATTCGTATTCATTTGAAAGCCTTGAAAGCTCCTATTGTCGCAGATGAAATGTACGGAGGAAGAAAAATTTATTTATCTGAATTTAAAAGAAAATTTAATTTGGGAAAGCAAGAGGAAGAAGCTCCCATCATCAGCAGAGTGGCTTTACACGCCTATGCGATTGGTTTTGAAGGACTTAAAGGGGAGCAAATTCATCAGGAAGCACCCTATCCTAAGGATTTTGCAGTCCTTCTCAAACTTTTAGAGAAATACCATTCATAAAGTTGTGCCACGCCAAAAAACCCCCAAAGGTAGCTTTTTGGCATGTTTATCTTCTAAAAATAATTCTCCAAGTTGCTTTTCTTTGAAAAAATCAGGGAAAATATTTTCTATGAGTGTATCAGCAATGAGTGCTGAAAAACCCATAGAATAGAGATTAAGAACAAGAAAACTATCCTTTGGCTCTAAAATTTCCTTACAAACCTTGAGCATTTCGTTGAGATTATCCTCCAAAATCCATTTTTCACCATCAGCACCACGCCCATAAGCGGGAGGGTCTAAAATAATGGCATTGTATTTTTTACCTCTTTTGGCTTCTCTTTTCACAAATTTCAGGGCATCTTCTACGATCCAACGAATATTTTGAAGTCCAGAGGTTTCCATATTTTCTTTTGACCACGTAATTACCTGCTTTACAGAATCCACGTGAGTTACTTCTGCCCCTGCAGCTTTGGCAATAAGCGACACAAACAACAGACAGTTATTATCCGTAGACAATAACGGAAATGCAACGATAGCTGGA
>JANRLU010000092.1:0-101892 GCA_033762275.1 Thermonemataceae bacterium
ACTTTTATTTGGTAGGTGCTACCCCCCAATACTTAGACCCAGAGTTAGAGCCCCAGCTCCCAGAAAATAAAAAGAAAAATAAAAACAAAAAGAGAAAATAGCATCTCCCCCTCCCAATTTGGAGGGGTTTATTTCCTTTGCCTAAAATATCTTTCTAATTCCTCTGTATGAAGCGTATTTAGGCAATTCTCTTTACTTAGCCCTGCCTTACGAGCTACCAAAACGCCAAACTGGTGATAAGCATAGCCTTCTTTGTCGTGGGCATCAGCATTGATAACTATTTTTACGCCCTTCTCTAAGGCTCTCCAAACCCAACGCCAATCCAAATCGAGGCGTAAAGGGTGAGCATTGATTTCAAGGGCTACTCTGTTGGCAGCACAAGCATCAATAATACTTGGTAGATGCAAAGGATAACCTTCTCTACGCAGTAGCAAACGCCCTGTCGGGTGTCCAATGATTGTGGTAAAAGGATTTTCTATGGCTTTGATAAGACGCTGTGTGGCTTTACTTTCACTCATTTGCAAATTACTATGAATGGAAGCCACTACAAAATCAAAAGTTTTTAATATTTCTTTATCATAATCCAAGTCGCCATTACTCAAAATATCGGCTTCTATGCCCTTAAAAATACGAAAAGTAGGGTTTTTGGCATTTAACTCATCTATTTCTTTTTGCTGTTCGGCTACTCTTTTCTCATCTAAACCATTGGCATAATACGCTGATTTTGAGTGGTCTGTGATACCCATATAAGAAAAACCAAAGGCTTTTGCCGCTTCTGCCATTGCTGCTAAGCTATCTTTTCCATCACTGTAAGTAGAATGCGTGTGTAAAGTTCCTTTCAAATCTGCATTTTCTATAAGTGAAGGCGTATCAGTGTAATTAAACTCAAAGAAACCCTCCCTTAACTCTGGTTGCAAATAGGGCAAGCCTGCTTGCTCATAAATCTCTGTTTCAGAATGAAAACCTCTCCGAGACGCCAACTCTAATAAAGTTTTTCCGTTGATTTGGTAAGCCAAGTGTTTCGCAGAAGAAGAAAGAAGGAAGTTTTTTTGATAGAAATCTTCTTTTTCAGCGAAGTGAACATCTAAGGGCAATTTATTTTCTTTAAAACAGCCTCGCCAAACAAAAACTCCACTATTTTTTTTATCTTTTTCCAAAAAGGAAACCTCATCTAAACAACTAATTAGTAAGTTTTTGTTTTCTGTACGTACTAATAACTCCAAATTTGCGATTACCTCTGTGGCACGCCTAAAATCTCCAACAATTACAATATCCTGACTATCAGTATTTCTACTCAAATAATCTTGAATCATTTGGGCAAAAGGCAAAGCGTCTGCATAAAGCAATTTATCAGAGTTGAGTTTCACAAAAAGCAAGGCATTTTTGATACTTTCCTGCATTTTTTCTCCAAACCCCTTAATTTGAGCAATTTGGTTTCTTTCGCAAGCCTGTGAGAGCATTTCCAAGGAGGTGATGTGAGCTTCCTTCCAAAGTATTCTTACTCTTTTAGCTCCCAAACCCTTTATTTTCAACATTTTGAGTACTCCTTCGGGAGTTTGAGCCAAAAGATTTTCTAATTCTTGAAAAGTTTTTGTCTCAATAATTTCAATAATTTTTTCAGTGATACTCTTGCCTATGCCTGCTATTTTCCTGATTTGCTCTTGAGAAAGTTCTGAGATAGCATCTTGAATTTTCTCAATCTTGAAAATAGCCGCATTGTAAGAACGTATTTTAAATTCATTTTCGTTATGCAACTCCAAGAGCAAAGCAAATAAAGCGAAAGTATCCGCAATGCTCTGATTACTTATTTTTAGATTTTGTTTTTGCATATCATTTATTTACTCAAAATCGTAAATTCTACGCGTCTATTTTGTTTTCTACCTTCTTCGGTTGTATTTGGGGCAATGGGTTTTGTCAAACCATAACCTTTGTAGCTAATTCTGCTGGCGTCTATTCCTATTTTTTGAACCAAATACTCAGCAACGGCTTTAGCTCTATTTTCGGAAAGCATTTGGTTTTTAGCAGCCAACCCTACATTATCCGTATGTCCTTCTATTTCTATTTTCATAGTGGGGTCATCTTGTAGCACTTTTGCCAATCTATTTAGGTCACCGAAGGATTCTGGGCGTAGTTCGTATTTATCAAAATCAAAGAAAATATTATTTAACCTGATATTTTCTCCCACCTCAATCGGAGCTAAATACAAATCTTGCTTTATTTCTTTGTATGTGGTAATTTTTTGGGTACTAATATTCTGGCTAACGGCGATAAAATCTGTTTTTTCTGCTAAGAAGCTATACACCTTACCCGCAGGCAAAATTATCTTGTAAGCCCCATCTTTAGGGTTGGAAATCGCTGCCCCCAACTCTTTATCAGACTTCAAATCTCTGTAAGTAATATCAGCAGACATTGGTTTTTTGGTTTTAAGATTATAAACTGTTCCATAGATAAGTACCACAGGCTCAGGCTTTAGCGAATTAGGCAACTTGATGCTATAAATATCTAATTTATCATCACCATTCACCAAAGTCATGTAGGCATACTCCCCAGAAGCTGATAGCTTAAAATAAGCGTCCCAACCAGTTGTATTGATACCTTCGCCAAGGTTTTGTGGTTTACTCCAGTTTTTCCAAGTGTCATCTAAGCGTTTGGTCATAAAAACATCGTGGCTTCCATAGGTTGGCAAGCCAGAAGTAGAATAATAAAGGGTTACACCATCAGCGGCTAAAAATGGACTTACTTCGTCTTCTCCTGTATTTACTACATCTCCCAAATTCATAGGCTTGCTCCATTTATTACCTCCTTTATTGAAACTCACAAATATATCTTTGCCACCAATAGATTCATCTCTTTCCACGCTCATCAAAATCGCTTTTTTATCAGAAGAAAGGCAAAATTCGTTTGTACTTTTTGAAACAAAATCTTCCATATCTACATCTTTAGGAACTTCCCAGCCTGTTGTTGTACGATTGCTAATAGAAAAACCTGAAGTTCCTGGAGAGCCGTCTGCTTTATATTTATGCATCAAAAGTAAGGTATTGTTATCAGGTGTAGAAGAAATTACCGCATTATTCCCTGAATTATTGAGCGGAAAACCCATATTTTTCTTTGGTTTCCAAGTTTTTTTGGTTTCGTCCCACTCAGAGTAATAAATTTCATCTCCATCTTTTTCCCCGCCTGTATTTTCAGGGCTATTTTGAGTAGAGTAATACAAAGTTTTTCCGTCAGGGGCTACATAAGGAGCTGTTTCAGCGTAAGGCGTATTGATACCTTTTCCTAAATTTTTCTTTTCTAATACTCTGGGCGTATTGGCGGCAATATTTATCGTATTATCCTGATAAAATATAAAGTCATCTATGGCTACTTTATGCTTGTAGCCTGTTAGAAAAGCATAATTTCCTACTTTATCACTCAAAATATTTGTAGTCGTATAGACCTCCTGCCCGTTGATACTTACTTGTAACTTATTTTGAGAGAATTTTACTTGTAATTTGTTAGTTTCATTCAAGTCTTTCTTAATAAAATCTTTTACAACTGGGCTTGAAAAGTCTTTCACATTTTCTCCCTTTTTCCAAGAGCGAAGCTGGAAGGTCTGTTTTTGAGGCTGTATGATGAAAAAATAATATTGTTGATTTTTTGCATATACACAAAACCCGTGTGAAGCCTCCAACTGCTCACTACTCAGCAGTTTAAAACTTGCCTCCATCTTGAAAGGCTTATTTTTATCCGTGAAAATGCTTTTATTTGACCAACTATAACTTCCACCAGTAGTCTTATTATCAATTACATAAGCGTCATTTTCATAGCCATATACAATATCAGCGGGCGGTTTATTGTAGTACCAATCTTTTTTAGAGAAATCATCTTTAAACCAAATTTTTTCCTGCCCAAAAGCGTGCAAACTGATAAATAATGTTAAAATTGGAAGCAATAGTTTTTTCATATTTTTTTAGTTTAGTTGTAAAGCGAAATTTAGTAAAAAACGCTTAAAAGCAAAATAAATCTTAGAATTTTGCTACCCAAGCTCTTGCTTGTAAGAGATGACCACAAAAATATATATACTTATTTGTAGCCTTCGTATTTATCGTTTGAATCTGGGCATTTGGGAAGAAATCTTTATCTAATATAACAGAGACTATTTTTTCTGCATTTGCATAATTTTGTAACCAAAAAAGTAATTCATTGGATACATAGTTACTTTCCGAAAGATTGATAATGATTTTCTGTTTGGGTATTTGCTCCAAAAAATTCACTAATTCCTCACTTTCTACAAAACCTTTTGCTGTCAGTAGCTGAGTTTCAATGGATTGGTCGTACTGAACAGAAAGGTTTGTCATTGAGCTAAAATTTTCAGAAGTATGTCTACACTTTTTTGAGAACTCGCAAAAATTTGTTGTGGTAGTACGCCTATGGCTAAACTTAAAAGAGCCATTATCATCAGCATCAGACGTTCTCTAAAGTTCAAGTCAGGGAGTTGCCAAGTAGTATCTCTTAACCACAATTTGCCCAAAAACATTTTCTGAAGCGTCCAAAGGAAATAACCAGCCCCCAAGATAATGCCCAAACTTGCCACAACAGACAACCAATTGGGTAAAATTTTAGACTGAAAACCGCCCATTATGCAAAAAAGCTCTCCGATAAAACCAGAAAAAAGAGGTAGCCCCAAAGAAGCAAAAAAAGCAATGCTTACAAATGTTCCGTACCAGGGCATCGCCCCAAGTAATCCTTTAAAGTCTTCTATTTTTCGGCTATGAGTTCGCTCATAAATCACCCCAACCAATACAAAAAGCATCGCTGATAGTACCCCGTGACTGAACATTTGAAAAATAGCTCCATTGATACCCTCAGCATCAAGAGCCCCCAAGCCTAACAACACAAAACCCATATGCGAAATAGAGGAGTAGGCAACCATTTTCTTCAAATCACTTTGAGCAAGAGCGTTCAAAGCCCCGTAAATAATAGAAATCACACCCAAAATTGCTATATAATATGCTGATTCTAAGGCTATTTCTGGAAAAATAGGATAGGCTATTCTTAGAATACCATAGCCCCCAATTTTTAATAAAATACCCGCCAAAACTACCGAAATTGGCGTGGGAGCTTCCACGTGAGCATCAGGCAGCCAAGTATGAAAAGGAAAAGATGGTACTTTTATCAAGAAACCCAAAATTAATAGCCAAAAAGCTAAAAAACGAGGCGAAAACCCAAAAATTTGAAAGGTATTATCCAAAGAGAGAATAGAGCCTTTTATAAAATTCTGATTTTGTGTCATTTCCAATAAATTGAAGCTATAATACTGGCTATCAGGGCTTTTTACAGACATATATAAACCTATCATTGCTATCAAAATAAAAATAGAGCCTGTAAGTGTATAGATAAAAAACTTGATGGAAGCATACTCACGTCTATCTCCGCCCCAAACCCCAATAAGAAAGTACATGGGTAAGAGCATAAACTCAAAACAAAGGTAGAATAAGAAAAAATCTAAAGCTACGAAAGTACCTATGACCGAAGCGGAAAGCAATAAATAAAGCGAAAAATATGCTTTTTGCTTTTGGGAAATGCTCCAAGAGGCGATTGCTCCTATCCAAAGTACAAAACTCGCCAGCCAAACAATGGTTATATTCAAACCGTCTAAACCCACAAAATAATCAATTCGGATATTAAAATTCCCCATTAGAAGGTTTATCCAAGAGAGTTTCTCCACTAAAAACATCTGTTGGGTATCAACCACACCCGCCAAATTATCAGGGCGTAAGAAATAAGCCAAAGAGCTGAGCAAAAGCATTAGAGAAGTTGCTCCTATATTGAGCCATTTATAGTTTTTTTCTTGGCTTTTGGGTAGCAACAACACAAGCAAAGACCCCGCCAAAGGTGTAAAAATTAAGGCACTTATCAGTGGAAAATCAATCATAGTAATGTAAAGAGACGTACGCAATCAGACATTTTCTAATCTAAAGAAAATGTCTGACAAACAAAGGTACAAGATTTTTTATTTACTAAAGATGATTTTTATCAGAATGTTCTCTTTAATCTTCTTCTTCTTGCTCAAAATCAGGCATATTGAGCATACCAGCAATAAGGTCTGAAAACTGCAAGCTACGTATCAGTTGTTTTTTGCTTAATTGCGAAAACTCCGCTAATCCGTGTAAAGCAAACTCCATCATTAGCAATCTTTCTTCCGTCTTTAGATTTTTGAGTCTTTCATCTATCAAATTTGTCAAGCCTTTTACCTTAAAAAGAGCCTCCTTAAAATCAATATCTGAACTATCATTGAGGATATCCAAAGAATTTCCATTACCAAACCACTCCAATATGGTATGATAGGGATTTTTATCACGTTTCTTTTTCGCTTTTTCTGGTTCTTCAAAATACAAAGCAAATTGCCTACGAATAGCCTTTGAGATAAGATTTTGGGCTACAATGGCTGTTCCTTCTTGCTCTCCCTCGTATACAAGTTCTATTTTCCCTGTAATAGCGGGGATAACGCCTATCAAATCGGCTATACGGAGCGTTGTATGTGTTTCTTGATTGAGCAACATTCTTCTTTCAGCGGCACTCACCAGATTTTCAAAAGCAGCAATGGTAAGGCGAGCTGATACACCGCTTTTAGCATCTACATATTCGCTTTTACGAGCTTCCAAAGCAATTTGCTCTACTAAATCGGCAAGTAACTCAGGGATATGAATATGCTTCTGTTGAGCTTCAGTAAGTTTTGCTTCCTGACGAGTTATTTTTTTAGCTATCTCAATAGAGTTAGGGTAATGCGTGAGGATTTGGCTATCTATACGATCTTTGAGAGGCGTTACAATGCTTCCACGATTGGTGTAATCTTCAGGGTTCGCTGTAAAAACGAATTGAATATCAAGCGGTAATCTTAGTTTGAAACCTCTGATTTGAATATCACCTTCTTGCAAGATATTGAACAAAGAAACCTGTATACGAGCCTGTAAATCAGGAAGTTCATTGATAACAAAAATGCAACGATGCGAGCGGGGTATCAACCCAAAATGAATAACTCTCTCATCAGAATAAGGCAGTTTGAGGCTTGCCGCCTTGATAGGGTCTACATCACCAATCAAATCGGCTACTGAAACATCAGGCGTGGCTAATTTTTCGGTATAGCGTTGGCTACGGTGCAGCCACTCGATAGGGGTTTCATCACCTTTTTCAGCAATTAAATCTCTGGCAAAACGTGATAGCGGTTGAAGAGGGTCATCATTTAGCTCCGAGCCTGCCACCACTGGGATATACTCGTCCAAAAGTTCTATCATCAATCGGGCAATACGCGTTTTGGCTTGCCCTCTCAAGCCCAACAAATTGATATGATGCTGTGAAAGAATAGCCCTCTCTATATCAGGTATTACCGTGTCCTCATATCCCCAAATTCCTTCAAAAACTTTTTCTTTCTTTTGTATTTTTTTGATTAGATTTCTTCTAAGTTCTTCTTTGATAGATGAAGGCTCGTAAGATGATTTTTTAAGTTCGCCAAGTGTATGTATTTCCAAAAAATGTTTCATAAATAAAAAGAAAGGTTTTATGATAGAACCTTTCTTTTTGGAAAATGTTTGAATTGATTAAGAAAAACTCAAAACATTTAAGTTGGCAGTGATGTCGTCTAAAGTTTCTCTTTTACGTATGAGGTGAGCCTTACCTTCATAAATAAGGATTTCGGCAGGGCGAAAACGAGCATTGTACTGCGAACTCATTGTAAAACCGTAAGCTCCCGCATTTTTTAGACATAAAATATCGCCTTCTCTCACTTCGTTCATTTTTCTATCCCAACCAAAAGTATCTGTTTCACAAATATAACCCACTACGGTATAAACTCTTGTGGCGGCTGTTGGGTTAGAAATATTGATAATTTCGTGATAAGCATCGTACATCATAGGGCGAATAAGATGATTAAGCCCCGAATTTACGCCCACAAAAACTGTGGCAGGTGTTGTTTTGATTACATTTGTTTTCACTAATAAGAAACCTGCCTCACTTACTAAATATTTACCTGGTTCAAACCAAAGTTCTAAGTTTCTACCATAGTTTTTACAAAAATCTTGAAAAGCTATGCTCAGTTTTTTGCCTAAATCTTCAATATCAGTGATTACATCACCCTCTTTATAGGCTACTTTGAAACCACTACCAAAATCCATAAACGCTAAGTCGGGGAAATCAGCGGCTACTTCAAACAAAATATTTGCTGCTTGCAAAAAAACTTCTGCATCTACAATATCCGAACCTGTATGCATATGCAAGCCATTCACTCGGATATTGTTTGTTTTGATTACCCTAAGTAGATGCCTGATTTGGAGTACAGAAATCCCAAATTTAGAATCTATATGCCCTGTAGATATTTTGTGATTGCCGCCTGCCATAATATGCGGGTTGAAACGAATACAACAAGGTACTGTATTCCCGTAATGATGCCCAAATTGTTCCAAAATAGAAATATTATCAATATTGATAACAACTCCTAAATTCACGGCTTCTTGGATTTCCTCAAAACTTACACAGTTGGGAGTAAAAATAATGTCTTTGGGTTCAAAACCAGCTTTTAACCCTAAATGCACTTCTTGGATAGAAACTGTATCCAAACCTGCTCCGTAATGTTTAAAAAGTTTCATCACAGAAAGATTATTGAGAGCTTTACAAGCATATTTGACCTTCATGGTTACTTCACTGAAAGCATCTTCTAATTTTTTTAGTTTCTCAAGCATTTTTGAAGCATCATAGACATACAAAGGTGTGTCATAGGTTTGGCAAAGCTCTAAAACATCAATTCCTTGAATTTCGTAGCGATTTTGAGGAGATAGTTGCATAAATTTTAAATGGTTGAATTATATATAAAAAAAGTGTCTTATCTACAAAGCTAAGACACTCAGTTATTTCGCTTTGAACTGTGATTATTCTTTATGAAGTTTATTTTTGAGCGTTGTATTGGATAGGCTGATAAGGTCTTTATCAAGACTCGTTACGATTTCCTCCAAATTGGTAATTCTCTCTTTTAGTTCTTGGTTTTCAGCTATAATTTTCTTGAGCGTATCCTCATCTTTTTGAGAGAATCCCTTTGATTTGCTTTCCATCTCTTTAAGTTTGAGATAGTAGTGCCCCAAAATCGCAACAATGGGGATAGAAAGAGCCAAAATAGCAGGAATATTCATCATAGCAAAGTTTTACACATCTGGGACAAAAATAATAAAAATATTACGACAAAAACAAATAATCTCTATCTTTGTTATCAAAAACGAAATTAGACCTAATGACGCAAACTGCCGAACAATATCAAAAAGTTATTGCTTTTTCCAAGAGTCTTTTTATACAAAAACATCAAGATTATGGCTCTGCTTGGCGTATTTTGCGTTTATCCTCCCTTACTGACCAAATTTTCATCAAGGCAAAACGTATTCGCTCTATTCAAGAAGTAGGCAAACAAGAAATTGCTGATAGCATCAACTCGGAGTTTGTGGCAATCATCAATTATGCGATTATGGCTCTGATGCAAATTGATTTAGAGGAAAAGCAGCACTTTTCGCAAGATTTGAGTTTGGAAGAAGTGAATAAACTCTATGACGAAAATGCTAACCATACATTAACTTTGTTGCTCAAAAAAAATCACGATTATGGAGAGGCTTGGCGAGAAATGCGAGTGAGCTCTATGACAGACCTAATTTTGATGAAAATCAGGAGAATAAAGCAAATAGAAGATAACCAAGGACTGACCTTAGTTTCGGAGGGCGTAGCCGCCAATTATCAAGATATACTCAATTATGCTGTTTTTTGTTTGATACACCTAAATTTCTTGGAAAATGAACTTAGCCATTAGAATTATTACTTGGCTCGTAGCCGCTTTATTTATTTTTTCAGGTTTGGTCAAACTCAATGACCCAGTTGGTTCTGAAATTAAGTTTGAGGAATATTTTGATGTATTTGCCGATGACTTTCGGGATAAGATTGTAGTAAATGGTGAAACCAAAAGCAAACAAGATAATGCGATGAGTGGTTTTTTTGAGGCTCTCAAACCTTTTTCTCTTAGTTTTGCTATTATGCTAAGTGCCTTAGAAGTGATTTGGGGAGTAAACTTACTGTTGCGTTTCCGACCAAAATTTACTTTGTGGGCTTTGTTTTTGTTAGTTTTGTTCTTTACAGGGCTTACTTTTTATTCTTGGTATTTCAATAAAGTAACAGATTGTGGCTGTTTTGGTGATGCTATCAAGTTAGAGCCCTTCCAAACCTTCATGAAAGATATAATTCTAAGTGTGCTTATTGGCTTTTTGTTGTTGCAAAATAAAAAAATAACTGCCAACTCGCATAAAATCGCTTGGATTGGCAGCACATTAGCTACGCTCTTTTCTTTCGGGGTAGGGCTATACGCCATCAATTTTTTGCCTATCATAGATTTTATGCCTTACAAAGTGGGCAATCATTTACCTACTGAAATGAAGCCTAAAAAGCCTTTAAAATTTCAGAATACCTACATTTATACAAATCTCCAAAGCCAAAAAGATGAAAATTATACAGAAAAAGAATTTACAGAGCTTTGGGAAAAAAAACTGAGTGATAGCACAAAATATAAATACAAAGATTTCAAGCAAATACTACTCAATCCCGAAGACCAAGCTAAAATAGGAGCTGATTTCGTTTGGATAGATGGTGATACAACGAGTACAAAAAAAATGTTCAAGGGGATAAAACTACTTATAGTTGTTTCTGATGTAAAAAAAGTTTCTCCCAAAACATATCAATCACTTAGTTCTTTGCTCAAATCCCTAAAGGGAACAGATATGGAGGTAATTGGTTTAAGTTCTGACAGAAATACATTTGATGTTATTTGCCATGAATACCAACTCCCAATGGAGCATCACTCTATGGATAGCAAAATACTGAAGGCAATGGTTCGCTCCAACCCCGGATTGCTTCTACTCAAAGATGGTACAGTGAAAGGTAAATGGCACTACAAACATTTGCCTACTCTTGAAGAATTGAAAAGTAAAAATTAAAACCATTCAGGTATTTTTAAGTTATAGGAAGTATGATTTACCTAAAAAGAAAAATTCTTTTTTTTATCGCTTATTTTTGCATGATGACGGGCGTTTATGCCCTCAATCATAATGCAGGAGGCGAGTTGTATGTTACACACATTAGTGGTAATTCCTATAAAATTCAGGTTATTTACTATTATGATGCAACAAATTACCAGGAGCCGCCTGCGAACTCTCCCATTCCTATAAGCCCTTCCCCGCCAAGTTTGGCTTCCGTGAGTATTTATAGGAAAATCAATCATCAAAGAGTACGAAATCTCTCTTTACCAAGGGTTAGTTCTAGTTTCATTAGCCTACCAAACAATATTTGTATAGATAAAGATATAAAGTATAGACGCTTAGAAAGGATTGTTTATGAAGTAATTAGCACATTTGATAATGCTACTTTTTCCGATGGTCAGGGTTATTATGCAATTTTTCAGGATTACACCCGAAATAACAGCGTTATAGAGAATATACTTGGCTCTCGTGTAGGCATTAGCCTTTATGCAGAGTTTCCAAGAGTTTTTGATGGAGCAAGTACTTTTATCAATTCTAACCCCATTTTTAATACCCTTACCAATATCTATATTTGTAACGGACAAACCAGTAATATAGATTTCTCAGCTACTGATGGAGATGGAGATATTTTGGTGTATAGCTTAGCAGACCCCTACGAAGCTCTTGCTATCACGAGAAATCCACGACCAACATCTTTACCTCCACCACTTCCTAATACTTACCCTTATCCCCTTCCTTTAGTGTCTTGGGAGAGTGGATTTTCGGCAAATAATGCCATTCCGAGTAATGTCGGTATTCCTTTGAGTATAGATAGTAATACGGGTCAGCTAACAGTAAATCCAGCTAAAAAAGGCGTGTATGCTTTTGTTGTAAAATGTGAAGAGTTCAGGGCAGGTGTGAAAATAGGCGAGGTAAGACGAGATATACAACTTTTTGTAGATGCTTGTCAATCAGTGATAAACACGCCCACTGTTCGGCTATTACTCAATGCTACCCCAACTTATTACCAAGAAGGAGAAGTTTTAACGTTGAACGCAAATAGTTATCCAGAGAATGAGATTAGACTCGATGTAGAAGCTACCATCGTATTAGATGTTTATAGACCTAAGCCCGTAAAATTTAGCATCACAGCTAATAATTTTATCAATACGGGAGCTAATAGATTAGTAATAAATCCAAGCCAAGTAGAAGCAAACGCAAGTGGTTTAGCCAAAGTAAAGTTGCGAATCCCTGAGTGTTTGGAAGATAACAAAATTTATGATTTCACTATCAATGCCTCTAATCAGCAATGCCCTAATGAAGGAATTGGCAAACTAAATGTAAAAATTTTATTTAAGAGCAGGAATACAAGTGAGCCCCCTCGCTTGAGTATTGTGAGTTCAAATCCAGCAAATATTACTTCCAATAGTTTTGTTTTGGCTCGCCCCAATGATTCTATTTCTATAGAACTTCGTGCAAAAAGCCCTGATACAAATTTGAAAGATAGCTTAGAAATCAACATCATTACTTCTAATTTTCTATACAAAGACTATAATATGGTTTTTTCGGGTGGAGAAAAAGCTGTTATCAATACAAGAGCAACTTTTAGTTGGCAACCCACTTGTGATTTATTTCAAATAAATGGCAAAAAAGATACCCTACAAGTAGACTTTGTAGCAAAAAGAATTCCCCCCAATAGCTGTTTTATAGCCTACGATACTATTCGTGTAAACTTTGTTTTTGGTGATACCTACGCCCATTTTGATGAATTTTTACCTCCTAATGCATTCAGTCCGAATGGTGATGGCATCAATGATACGTTCACACTTAGCAACCTTAATCCTGCCCCTCCTACACAACCCCAAGGTCAACCAAACCCTAATTTACCCTTGGATAATTGTTTGTATAAATTTGAAAAATTTACCATTTTTAATCGTTGGGGAAAAAGGATTTTTGAAAGTGATGATAGAAACTTCGCTTGGAGTGGCGAAAATCAGCCAACAGGAGTGTATTACTATCAAATTCAATATAATCACACTGTTTTTAAAGGGATTATCAATCTAATTAAGTAACAATGTACACAGAGAACCATACAAAGCTTTTATACACACCCTCACTCACAAATTACCAACGCCGCAAAACGATTGAGGTGAAAATAGGCGATGTTCCATTGGGAGAAAATCATCCCATCCGCATACAATCAATGACTACTGCTGATACAATGGATACCCCCAAAGTAGTAGCAGAATGTATCCGCTTGATAGAATCGGGCTCAGAGTATGTTCGTATCACTGCTCCAAGCGTAAAGGAAGCTGAAAATTTAAAAAATATCAAGGCTGAACTCAGAAAAATGGGCTATCAAACACCCCTCATTGCTGATATTCACTTCACCCCAAATGCTGCCGAACTTGCCGCCAGAATAGTAGAAAAAGTACGCATCAACCCTGGTAATTATGCAGATAGAAAGCGTTTTGAAGTAATAGAATATACCGAAAGTGCCTATCAAGAAGAATTAGATAAAATCAGAGAAAAATTTGTTCCTTTGCTCAAGATATGTAAAGAATATGGCACAGCACTCCGTATTGGCACTAATCACGGCTCACTTTCTGATAGAATTATGAGTCGGTATGGCGATAACCCACTCGGAATGGTAGAATCAGCTTTAGAATTTTTACGCATAGCCGAAGATGAAGGCTTTTACAATATCGTATTATCAATGAAGTCCAGCAACCCACAAGTAATGGTACAAGCCTATCGCTTGTTGGTACAGCGTTTGGAAGAAGAAAAATTACAGCCCTATCCCCTACACTTGGGTGTTACGGAGGCAGGTGATGGCGAAGATGGCAGAATAAAATCAGCAGTGGGCATAGGCACACTTTTAGAAGAAGGTTTGGGCGATACCATTCGTGTCTCTCTTACCGAAGACCCTGAGTATGAAATCCCCGTTGCCAAAAAATTAGTAGATAGATACAGCAAGCGTATTGAAAATCAATTATTTATACCAGAAATTGAACAATATCCCATCACACCTTTTAGTTACAATCGCAGAATAAGCAAAGAAACTTTTAACTTCGGAGCTAAAAATGTTCCTCGTGTAATTGCAGACTTTTCTGAGTTTAGCAGTATTTCTATTGATGACTTAAAACAAATAGGGCACTTCTATTTGCCTGCCACCGATAAATGGGCAATGAACGATTTGGGAGCGGATTTTATTTACTTAGGCACAAATAACCCTGATTTTATGTTGCCGAACGGACTAAAAGCTATCCAAGACTACAGCCTTTGGTCAGAAAAGCCACAAGAGCATATTTACCCTTTGTGGTCATATCAAGAGTATCTTAGTTATGATACCTTTTCGGATAAGCTCAATTTTTTGTTGCTCAAAGCCGATGATTTGGATTTGAAAGGGAAATTACTCAAAAATTTACAAGAGGAAACCTATCCTTTTGTTTTAGTTTTGGAAACTAACAACGAACACGCCATGCCTGCACTAAGACGTGTTTTTGTGGATTTAATGCTTCATCATATTGATTTGCCCGTAGTTATCAAAAGAACTTACCAAACAACTGATATAGAACGCCTCCAAATAGATGCTTCCACAGATATTGGAGGACTTTTGGTTGATGGATTGGGAGATGCGATAATGATTTCAGTAACCAAAAACTTATTAAAAGAAGCCAATAGTTTAGCTTTTGGTATTTTGCAAGCCAGCAGAATGCGTATCACAAAAACAGAGTACATTTCTTGCCCAAGTTGTGGGCGTACACTTTTTGATTTACAAGAGGTTACAGCAAAAATCAGGAAACGTACAGACCACCTCAAAGGCGTGAAAATCGCCATTATGGGCTGTATCGTGAACGGGCCTGGTGAAATGGCAGATGCCGATTATGGTTATGTGGGTTCAGGGAAAGGGAAAATCTCCTTGTATAGAGGCAAAGAAATAGTCAAAAAAACCGTAGCTGAAGAAAAAGCCTTAGATGAACTTATCAATCTTATCAAAGAAGATAATAAATGGCTTGAGCCCGCTTAGGCACAGATTCTCTACTCTTTGGTTTCTTTTTTCTTCATAAACCAAACTAATAAAAATGCAATCCCTCCAAACACTACAATCACAAGTGTTTGAACGATATGCATAAATGTTCCGATAGTATTGCTTAATATGATATTCTGTTGAGCATCTTTCGCTATTTTGTAGCTCTCCAAAGTTTTGCCGACAAGCAAGTTGTAAGCCCCAACGCCTCCTTGTACAGGCATTGCCATACCTATACCGCCCATCACCAAAATAGCTAAACCTTGTATAGGGCTCAACCCTGCTGTAGCTGGTGAGGCAAAAAATAATACATAAGCCATCAAGTAATACATCAACCAGATTAGAAGCGTATAAAACACAAAGGCAGGTTTATTGCTCACCTGTCTAACACTCAAAATGCCTTGCCAAATACCTTTGAGAAATGCCCCAACACGGCTTCTGAAAAACAAGCTAATTTGCTTACGAAATATGTACAACATCAATAAAAATCCAACAAAAAGAATAGCAAGAATTCCAGCCCATAGATACAATTTTTCTTTGGGTAAATTCTGCCAAATCCCTCCTACAAAACTAAACAAAATATGGCTAATTCTGTCAAACTCCAAAACTAACACTAAGATTACCAAACCTAAAAGTATCATTAAATCTATAATTCGCTCCGTAACAACCGTTCCGAAACTTACTTGGGCAGGAACGCCCTCCATTTTCTGAAGCGTTCCACAACGAATCACTTCACCTGCTCTTGGAAGGGCTAAATTTGCTAAATATCCAACCATTACAGCTAAAAAAGAGCGAAAAGGATTTACTTTATATCCTAAAGGTTTGAGCAACATACAAGCCCTATAACCTCTTGCCCAGTGGCTTATTAAAGCAAAAACAGCTGATAATACTATCCAAAGCGGGTTTGCATTTCTGAAAATTTCTAACATTTTATCCCCGTCTATATTAGGTACAACCATAAAATAAAACAAGGCTATCCCCAACGCCAAAGGCAAGATGTAAGATAAAAAGATTTTTAAAAACATTTTCATATTATAGCTTGCAGTTAAAAGTAGTTTTTTCTATATCAAATTGGAAAGAACGAGTTTGGTTATTTTTACTGATACTCACAATATTGGTTTGGTCTTTGAAAAGCTCCAACATTATCGTATTTTCTAAAGTATATTCTTGACTTCGGGCTTCGGTGGGTATTTCAAAATACACAGTAACTCCTTCTGTATCAGTTTCTTTACCTATGTAACGAATGGGTAATTTTTTATGACGAGTTTTAAGCAAAAATTTACTTTCTAAGTAAGCCCTTAGAATTTCATCAGGGTTTCTGTTCTTACCAATAGCCCCCAGCAGATACGTTTTTCCAGCAAACTTACTGAGAGCAAGTTCTGTATCATCTGCGAAAAGTTTGAGGGTAACTTGAAAGGCTTTAGCTTTGGCATTATATTGTAACGTAGCCAAACTAGAGTGAAAATCGTGTTGGGGCTCTCCCAACACGTTTAACCAAAATAAAAATGCCCAATAGTACATATTTACTTGAGGAAAATATCAGCAAAAAGGACAAAGCCCATTAAGCCCAAGAGCAATATCATACCAATTTGTTGAGCCACTTCTATCACTTTCTCAGGAGCAGGTTTGCCTCTTAGCATTTCGTAAAGTAAGAAAATAACGTGCCCGCCATCAAGAGCAGGAATAGGAAGGAAATTCATAAAAGCTAAGACCATAGATAACATTCCTGTAAGTGTCCAGAATTTTGTCCAATCCCATAAAGAACCATACATTTCAGCAATTTTTACGGGACCACCTACCGATTTGGTAAAAGAAACCTCTCCTTTAAATATCTTGCCGAAAGCCCGTACATTATCAAAAATCACACCAAATGCTCTCTGTGTGCCTATCATCGCTGACTGCCCCAAAGAATATTGTTCTTCTTTGTATTTTATATTCGAAAAATCCATTAGAACGCCAATCGTTCCCGCATCAGTAACATTTACTTTCAATTTTGCTTCTCCACTTTTTCTGAGTACCGTAATTTCTACAGTTTTCAGTTTGTTTGCGGCTAAAATTTCTTGAAATTCATCAAAAAATATAACCTCCTTGCCATTCACCGCTGTTATTTTATCGCCCTCTTGAAGTTTAGCTTTTTCAGCCATAGATTTCGGCTGTACTTGCTTGATAAACAAGCTTTTATTACGAGGAAGAAAGCTAATAAAAGTTTCATTTTTCTTGAAATCCGTCATTTTCTCCAGCAAGTCATTGGGCAATTTGATTTGCATTTGCTTGCCATCTCTTTCTATGGTATAATATGCATCCGAACTCAATAGAACATTCGGGCTGATAATATCATTAAAACGTTCGTATTTTTCTCCATTGATATTGATGATTTTATCGCCAGAACGCAAACCAATTTTCTTACCCATTTCTTTGGCTACAATACCATATTTGGCAGCTTCTTCAGCAGGAATGTACTTATCACCATTGATGAAAGTAATGGCGATGAATATTACAACTCCCAAGATTAAGTTCACGATAATTCCGCCCATCATCACGATAAGCCTTTGCCAAGCAGGTTTGGAACGAAACTCCCAAGGCTCAGCGGGTTTGGCTAAAGCCTCTTTATCCATAGATTCGTCCATCATTCCGGCGATTTTCACATAGCCCCCCAAAGGAAACCAGCCTAAACCAAACTCTGTATCCCCTTTCTTCTTTTTCCAAAGAGCGAAATTAAGAAGATTGGGCATAGGAAATAGAAAATCAAAGAAAATATAAAATTTTTCTACACGAATTTTAAAGGTTCGGGCAGCAATATAATGCCCCCACTCGTGCAAACCAACTAAGATGGAGAGCCCAAGAAGCAACTGCCCAATCATTACAAGTTTATCCATAAATAAAAATAGAGTTTTTTGCAAATGTACTACTAAAAATACATTATGGGAATTTTTTTTCAAAAAAAGGAAAGGGTTTATTCTGTTTCCCTCAGGCTTTCCAAAAATAAACGCCTCCTCTCTGAAGCAGCCTGCAAATTTTTTTGCTTTTGGTTTTTCTTTTCAATATCGGAGAAGTACTCAAAAACCTTGAGGACTTTATCTGTTTCATAGCGAGAGCTACGCATCAAAAGGCAACTTAAATGGTAAGACATCACCAAGATTTCTTGCTTGGCAATATCCACAGCCGAGTTGTTCAGCGTTGATATTTTTCTTTTTCTTACCATTGTCGTAATTTTTTACAAAGTTAAACAATAAAATAGAGATTATTTTTCTTCATAAACAACTAACATAACGTATGTAAGTTTTAATTCTTTCCATACTTTTTTTCAAAAAAGCGATAGGCTTCATTAAGTTTCTGCGAGAGTGTTTCGGCTGTTTTTCGCTTCGTTTCGTTATCATGAAAATTATCAGGGTGATATTTTTTCATTAGGCTTTTGTAAGATTTTTTAATTTCTTCAAAAGATGCCCCATTAGGCAACTCTAACCACTTGTAATATTTCATTTCGTCAGTTGTCTTACTCTGCGAAGAATAATTATTTTGGTTGGATTGGTAATTATAGGAACTTTGTTTTTGGTATTTTTCATACTTTTTGTACTGCTCCTCAAAATCAGTATAAGCATTTTTCTTCTCTTGCTCTTTTTTTGTATAACCACGCTCATCCAAAGCTGCATCTATGGCATCATTGATATAAGATTTTATCAAGTTCCAAAGTCGTTCAGTAATCATAATTTTTATAGTTTTTGGGTAAGAATATAAAATAAGTCTGTAGCGATTTGTATATCACTACTCTTTATGCTATCGTCTTTTTGCCACTTTGTGGTGGTTTTTAAGCGTTTTTTTTGCCCTTGATAAGTTACTTCCACAGGCATTTCTAAATTATGAGCTTTCGCTTCAAAACGATAGAATAAGGCATTATTTTCTATTTTGTACTGAAAAGTTGGTATTTCAGTATATTTGAGGTATTCTTCAAATATACCTGTCAAATCAATTTTCGTATTTGTATTGAAAAATGCTATAACATCTTTGGTTTGGCTGTGTTTTCCTTTAAACTCCTGATAAAATTTCTTTATCAGAGCAAACCACAGCACATCATCATTGATAACATTTCGGATAGTATGTAGCATCAAAGCTCCTTTGAAATACATATCACCACTGCCTTCAGCGTTTACTTCTCTGGGGGCAAGAATAGGCATATCATTCTCTACGATATTTTTCCAGCCGTTTGTGTAAGTAAATGATTTTTCTTTGCCATACAAACATTCCACATAAAGAGCCTCTCCATAGGTACAAAACGCCTCATGAATCCACATTTCGGCTTTGTCATCAGCCGTTACACTATTGCCCCAATACTCGTGCCCTGTTTCGTGGATAATAATAAAATCAAAAAGTAGCCCTATGCCTGTTTGGGTAAGGTCTCTTCCCATATAACCCTTTTGGTAACGATTACCGTAAGCTATGGCTCCTTGATGCTCCATACCAAGATAAGGCGTTTCTACAAGGGCATAGCCATCTCTCCAGAAAGGATACTTATCAAAAATAAGTTCATAACAAGTAAGCATAGGTTTTACTTGCTCGAAGTGTTTGAGAGCCTTTGCTTCATTTCCTTTCAATACGTAATAATCCAAAGCTAATTTTGCCAAATCTTGTGAAGTGTACTCATCTGTAATAATTGAGTAATCTCCTATATTAAGTGTTACGTTGTAATTATTGATAGGATAACTCGTTTGCCAAGAATATCTTTTATAGCCTTTTTGAGTCTTTTTTGAGCCAATCAACTTGCCATTCCCCACAGCCATCAGGTTTTTGGGTACTTCATAGTGTAAAGTAACACTATCAGGTTTGTCTGTCCAATGATCTTTACAAGGATACCAAATACTTGCTCCTACGTTTTGGCAGGCAACCCCTATCCAAGGCTGCTTATTTTTATCCTGACTCCACACAAAACCACCGTCCCAAGGAGCTTTTTTAGCTACAATAGGTTTTCCTTCATAAAAAACTGTGATGGCATTGATAGAACCTTTTTTCTGTACCTTATCAAAGTCTATAAAAACAGCCCGCTTATCTCTTTTGAACTTTAGTTGCTTTCTACCTTGCTTTATTGTATTGATAACCAGACTGCTATCTAAATCTATTTGGCAAATATTGAAATCGTTGATGGACTCGTAAGTAATTGTATTTGAACCTTTTATTTCTTTTGTATCAGGATTTATCCGTAGGGAAAGTTCATAATGTTTCACATCATAACAAGTTCTTTTGTCTGTGAGTTTTCCCAATAAAGAATCCTGGCGGCTATACTGGTGTTGGGCATAGACCAAAAATGGCGACAAAACAACCAATATAATTCCTGCTATTTTTTTCATTCTTTTTCTATTTGAGTTCTGATAAGATTTTTTTTGCATTTTCCAGTACATCTGTAACATCTATACTTAATCCTGTGATACCTATAATTTGCCGAGCCTCATCGTAAGTCGGTTTGTAAGAAACCTTCCAATATTTGCCATCTAATTTCAAAACATCTACAATACTCTCTCCTTTCAAGGCTCTACGTATATTTTCTACGGCTTTAGGGTTTCTTTCAAAAAACTCATAGGCGTTTTTAGTTTTCAGTTTTTTAGCCTGAATCCCCATTGCTTTCATTGCATATTTATTAGGCAAAATAAAGAAACCTTTTTTATCTATAACGAAAGGGACAACGTGTTCATTATCCAAAATTTCCTTGAGCCTGAAATTTTCTTCCTTCACATTGAGGTGCTCATCAACTAATCGTTCACCTATTTTCTCTAAAAGCTCAAAATCTTCCATAAAATTATTATTTTTGTTTATTTAATTTTCGGCAACCTACTAAAAATTAGCTCTTTTGCCAAATTTTCCAAGCGGCTTCGGCTTGCAAATACAACATTTCTAAGCCATTTTTGGTTTTCGCATTTTTTTCAGCTCCTTTTTTCAGAAACGTAGTTTCCTCAGGATTATAGACCAAATCGTACAAAAAATGTGCCTCTGTAATATAATCGTAAGGAATAGGCGGAAAAGTATCCGTTTGAGGCTGCATTCCCAAAGGTGTGGTGTTGATAATGAGAGAATGCTCTTTCATAATTTTGGCATCAAGCATTTCATAGGGTAATGAGTGGGGTTTTGAGCTATGTGATACCAACAAAAAAGGAATATGAAGGTTTTGCAGAGCTACTTGTATGGCTTTACTTGCTCCACCTGTTCCCAAAACAAGAGCCTTGGTATTTTGGGGCAAAGCAATTTGCTCCAAAGATTTTTTAAACCCTTCATAATCAGTATTATAGCCTATTTTTTTATTTTCTTCAAAATGAATGGTATTGACTGCTCCTATTTTCTGGGCTTCCTCGCTAAGTTCATCTAAATAAGCAATAATACTTTCTTTATACGGAATAGTTACATTCAGACCGAGCCATTGTTTGTGTTGGGCAAGCAAATCAGGGAATTTTTCAATATTTTGTAGGGGGAAAAGCTCATAAGTGATATTTTCTATCTTTTCTTTTAAAAATTTTTCTTGAAAATATTTCTTTGAAAATGAATGAGATATGGGATAACCTATCAGTCCGAGTGTTTGCATTTTAAAATATTTTTAGGATTTTATTTGCAAGGAAAAAAAAAGTTCGTACTTTTGCAAACACAAAAAGACGGAGTGGTAGTTCAGCTGGTTAGAATGCCTGCCTGTCACGCAGGAGGTCGCGGGTTCGAGTCCCGTCCATTCCGCAAGAAGCCTTTAATTTTTAAAATTAAAGGCTTTTTCTATGGCACTCATCAATAAATTTGTTTACACTATTCAATACTTCGCAGTATCGGTGGAAAAAGCAATAAATTTCCGCCTTGATTTTTTGTATTTACACCCATTCGCTGATGGCAACGGAAGAACAGCCCAAATAAGACCAGACTACAACACCAAACTTAATTGCTTTCTATAAAACAAACAAGCAACCCTGTCCCTCTTTATCTCTCTGAGGGCAGGGGAGTAGAAAACTTAAAATAATTTGTGTATGTAAAAACAATTTAATATTTTTAGGTGCAAGTAAAAGTTTCTTGCACTTTTGGAGTTATAAACGCATTGGGTTTATATAAATGTTGATGGTCATGATACAAATCATTTTTTATGAATAAAATTTGGATAAATAAAGAAAAAGGAGAGGACAAAATTATTGCAATTGATAGCGATAAACTGTTCAAGATTAATCCTGAGACAGAAAAAATATTTCAATATGTGAGTGATATTGAAAACAATATTATTTCTAAAGATGTACTAAGTATTCCATTTTCTTATATCAAAACGATACAATATCAAGAAGGGAAAAATTATATTCAAGTCTTTTTTGGGCAAGAATCTGAAGAACACCTTAGAGTTAATGATGTTCTAAAATTAAGAGCTATCTTCCAATATTTTAAAGAAAATATTCCCAAAATTGAATATCGATTTGAAAAGTACAGTGCAATTAAATCTGCTAGAAAGCCTTTAAGAGCTGTGATAGTAACTTCACTATTATTCATATGGACATTATACTATGCTATGCAAATTGGATATAAATATGAATTAATTGGCAGTGGAAAATCCATCACAGGTATTGTTTTTGCCTTAGCACATTTAGGAATAGTTAATGTATCTCTTATATTTTGTACACTTATTGGAGTTGGCTTGTTTTCTATGATTAAAAAAATGAGGAATAGACCACTGGTTCATAAACTTTATATTCTTAGAAATCAATAATTTATAGCCCCTAATAAATGGCATAAGTCATTGTAGGTTTTGGTTTCTCTCTTAATCGCTCTTCCGCCACCAAACACGAGAGAGGATATTTTTTAGAGCGACACAATTTGGCGTTGTAGGTGCTTAATTTTGTTTTTATACAAAAAGAGAAATTATGCAAAGCAATAACAAGATACCACCTTATTTAGCCTCTAAAAATCAGCTTGATTTCCCCTACACCTTATCTACAATAGATGTCTTTCCAGATAAGGCTACTTCAAGTCATGTAAATAGAAGCAGACTCTTTGCCGCTTACTTTCATACTATTCCTAATGTTTTATATACCAACGATATTGATTGTGTGAAGGCAAATGAATGGTTCATTCAAAACTATAAGGATAAAATTAAGAACACTGATTATATACTAGAATACCATAACAACAAAATAGAAACACAAGAATTGAGTTATTTTATTTGCGAAGACTTAATGATTTCCTTCCTCTTTGAACATAATCTAATTCGTTTTTATTTTAAAAAAACTGAAATTTCAAAAATTGAGGAAATTATCAATTCCATTCAAGCATTTAAGAAAAGGAGGCAAAGACAAAAACCTGAAATTTCATTATTGGTACAAACTCAAAGAGGCATTGACATCAAATCCTTGCAGATTAGCAAGCCTAAACTAAGTATAGAAGACAACTACAACGAAGATTTCAAGGAAATTCATAATATCATATTCAAAAGGCTTTCTCGTAAAAATGACAAAGGTTTGGTACTTCTGCACGGTAAGCCGGGAACAGGAAAAACTTCATATATCCGATATTTGATTGCCGCTTTAAAAAAGAATGTGATTTTTTTGCCTCCAAATATGGTGAACGCTATTACAAGCCCAGAATTAATTTCAATTCTCATAGACAATCCAAACTCGATTTTGGTTATTGAGGACGCAGAAAACATTGTGATTGATAGAGATATAAATGGTATTTCCCCCGTTTCAGCATTGTTGAATATTGCTGACGGCTTACTTGCAGACTGCCTGAACATTCAAATAATCTCCTCATTCAATACAGATATTTCAAAAATTGATAGTGCCTTGATGAGAAAAGGAAGATTGATAGCAAGATACGATTTCAAAGAATTAGAAGTAGAAAAAGCTCAAAGGCTATCAAAAAAATTGGGTTTTACAAGAAATATCAACCAAGAAATGACCTTAGCAGAAATATACAACCAAGATGAAACAAACTTTCAACAATCAAGAAAAAGTACGCCCATAGGATTTCAAGCCATAAATAATAGTAGATTGGTAGAAAATTGAAAGGTTAGACTATGTGTTTTAGAATTATTTTTGATATTTTTTCTCTCTTGCTCGATATTCTAGACCGAGCCAAGTCTATGCTTGGTGGCGGAACACCAAGCATAAGGGAAAAAGTGCATACAAGCAATATTAGCGTATCTTGTTGTGCTTAGTTTGCAACTAAACATAACAAAAGGACGCGTTTTTTTATCCTATATTTCGTCTAAAATATCTAATTACCCACATAAGGACGAAGAAAAAAGGAAGTGTTGAAGACACTATTTTATAGTTAAGGCTTATCATACCTATAAACAACATAAAACCTAAAAGTAAGGCTAAAAAAGCTGCCGCAATGGTTATGACTAATTTGCTTGGCTTACTTTGAAATAAAGCAATTATCAAAATTACTTGCCCTATTAATGGCAATATAACGAAGGGGTGAAGCAAAGAAGCAGGACTAATGAATACTTTTGACATCAACTCAGATTCCACTTCCCATAAAAACGCCCCTTTCTTAGTTGCTCCCCACTCCAAATATCCCATTAGCGAAGTAAGTACTAATAAAAAAATCAATACTTTCAATTCATTATTCTTCACCAATCATATCAAATTTGGTATAAGACTGCAAAACTTTCGGAATTTTTATACCTTCTGCCATTTGGTTATTTTCTAAAATAGCCGCTACGATGCGAGGCAAAGCCAAAGCACTGCCATTCAAAGTGTGTAATAATTGCGTTTTTTTGTCCTCAGTCCTAAAACGAAGTTTCAAACGGTTGGCTTGATAACTTTCAAAATTACTTACTGAGCTTACTTCTAACCAGCGTTTTTGAGCTGCTGAATACACTTCCATATCATAGGTAAGAGCTGAAGTAAAACTCATATCTCCGCCACAAAGTTTGAGTACTCTATACGGTAACTCCAGTTTTTCTAAAAGACTCTGCACATATCCTCGCATCTCCTCCAAGGTTTCATACGATTTTTCAGGATGTTGTATTTGTACAATCTCCACTTTATCAAACTGATGCAAGCGATTTAGCCCTCTTACGTCTGCTCCCCAACTCCCCGCCTCTCGCCTGAAACAAGGCGTATAGCCTACGTTCTTAATGGGTAAATTCTTTAGCTCTAAAATTACATCTCTATAAATATTAGTGATAGGAACTTCAGCAGTTGGGATAAGATAAAAATCATCTACAGTGGCATGATACATTTGCCCATCTTTATCAGGCAGTTGCCCCGTCCCAAAACCAGAATCTTTATTTACCAAAATAGGTGGCTGTACTTCAAAATAACCTGCCTTTTCTGCTTCATCTAAAAAGAAATTGATAAGGGCTCTTTGTAGTTTTGCTCCCTTACCCTTGTAGAAAGGAAAACCAGCTCCTGTTACTTTATTACCCAACTCAAAATCAATAATATCATACTTCTGAATAAGTTCCCAATGAGGCAAAGCATTCGCCTCTAAATCAGGTATTTGCCCGAAAGTATATACTATTTCATTATCCTCAGAAGATTTTCCTTCAGGTACTTTTGGGGAAGGAACATTTGGAATGGAAAGTAAGAGTTGCTCCATTTCTTGCTCTAAGGTGGAGAACTTTTCTACCAAAATTTTAGCTTCTTCTGAGAGTTGTTTGGCTTCTTGTTTGGCTTTTTCGGCTTCCTCTTTTTTTCCTTCTTTCATCAAAGTTCCTATTTGCTTAGAAATCTGATTGGATTGAAAAAGTTTATCATCTTGTTGTTTTTGTAGCTCTCTCCGCTGCGTATCCAGACTCAAAATAGCCTGTATTTTGCTTTCAGCCTCAAAAAAATGTTTTTTTTCTAAACCCTTGATAATAGCTTCAGGGTTTTCTCGGATAATTTGTATCTGTAACATAGCCTAATTTTTTCTGCAAAGATAATTAAATTCTAAAAGCTATCAGCAAAATATCATCAGTTTGCTCATTGATAAAACCTTTCCACATTTCGTGTACCTCCAAAAGGTACAATTTTTGGTATTCTAAAGGCTTGGGATAAAGTTGTTGTAGTTTTTCTTTGAGACGCAAAGTTAGAAACTTGGTATCATCTTCTCCCCCAAATTGGTCGGTATAGCCATCTGTACTAATGTAAAAAATATCTTCTGCACTTGCCTTGATGGCATGTTCCTCATAAGACTTATTGGCAGAGCCCAACCCCCCAATACTTACCCTACTACCTTTTATTTCTTCTAATTTAGCCTTTCTTGTTATCCAAAGAGGTCTTTTTGCTCCAGCAAAGCATATTTCTTGAGCTTCTCTATCTATCCGACAAATAGCGATATCCATTCCATCGGCAATTCCTTGTGTATTTTCTAATTCTTGTTGGAGCGTTTTGGAAAGTTCAGCATCCAAACGCTCCAAAATATTTTTGGGGCTCAATGTATGTTCCTCTTTGATGATACGATTCAGCAAATCGTTGCCAATAACTGTCATAAAAGCCCCAGGTATACCGTGCCCTGTACAATCTGCAACAAGTATAAAAGTGTATTTTTCTACTTGAGCGAACCAGAAAAAATCTCCACTAAGAATTTCTTTAGGCTTATAAAGTACCATTATGTCCTTAAAATATTTTTTTATTACCTCATTATCAGGTAATAAAGCATCTTGAATACGTTTGGTATAATAAATACTATCTATCAACTCTTCATAGGTACTTGTTAGCTCGTCATTTTGGGTCTGGAGCAACTCTTTTTGAAGCAATAAATTTTGATTTTGTGTATTAAATTGCTCGTAGAGACTGAGGAGTTCTTTATTTTTCTTTTGTATTTGTTCTTCTTGTTCTGATAAGACCTGATGAAAACGCTCCATTTTCTCCGCTTTTAGAAAATTCCTTTTACTGATATTTTTTAGAATTGCCACATAGGAGCGTACCAAATAACTCAGAAAAATGAGCAATAGTATATTGAAAATTACCGCATAAATGGTAGCTTTAGTAGAGGAAATTTTTGAAGGAAAAGACTGATTGGTAATGTCTAATATGCCCAGAATAGCGATAGAAATAATCCCTGCCGCCCCCCAAAACAAACCCGATTTTCTACCTCTGTACAAAAAGGCAATCATTCCTGAAACCATAAAAGCCGAAATAGCAGGCGAAAATACACCGCCCGTTTCCAAACTAATAGAGAATATCAGGATATAAGATACAAAATTGGTGAGCTCACCAAAATAAACTTCTAATAGACCTCTTTTGAAGCCATACAGATTGATGATAAGTAACAAAGAAGCAATGATATGCACCACCGAACTCACCCACAGCCCCAGAGATATATTGAGCGTCAATAATAAAACAACGAATATTAGCCCAAACAAAGCTCCATTTACAATATTCTCGGCTTTTCTGTATGAAAAAACATCTTCTTTATAGGTATCTGGAATAAAGTAAGCTCTTAGTTTTTTAATTTTATCCGCAAGCATTATTAAGTTTCTGGCATTAAAGTGATTTTCAATATCTTAAATCGGCTTTGTTTTTTATCGTAATAAAACTTTTGTAAAATGTCAAAAATATCGTTTCCTCTAAACCAGGACGTTTGTACCTTTTCGTTGTGCTTGGCATCTATCCACTCCAACTCGTAAGTTTCTTGTTTCTTCTTGAAATCGTTGATGTATACCATCATATCTTCCAAAATAGAAATTTTATTGTAACCTTTGGTAGAGTGTAACAGAAATTTCTGGTTATGCTCTCTATTGATGGTAATAAGATCTAATTTTATAAGAGGAATTTTTGCATCTAACTTATCAGGCACTAAGTTATAATCAAAATAAATCTGTGTATCATTCAGTAACTCACGAATTTGGTTTTCAAGTTCTATCTCCTGCAAAAGTACTTCGGCAGGTTGTTGGAGAGCATTATGACGATTTTCCATATATCACTTCTATTTGCTTCGGCAAAATAGAAATTTTATTCTATACGTAAAATTTTTATTTCAGATTTATTATAGTTTTCAAAAAAATCAACCTCGTTTTTTTAGCTAATTTTTATTATTTTTATTATTTTTTTCTTACATTTGCCAAAAATAAAACCCAAAAATCTAAAAATTATGTCTATTTTAAGATTTGATGCCGTAAAAAAAGCACAAAATCGTGATTTTATCAAAGTTACAGCTCCCGCCGAAAAAATATCGGACTACTTTGGTTGTAATGTTTTCAATGATGCAGCAATGAAGCAGTATTTGAGTGCAGAAACTTATAAAAAACTCAAAAATGCTATCGCCCAAGGGCAACCCATTAGCCTTGACCTCGCCGATAATGTGGCTGTAGGAATGAAAAACTGGGCAATGAGCAAAGGCGTTACGCATTACACCCATTGGTTTCAGCCACTAACCGGGCTTACTGCCGAAAAACACGATGCTTTCTTTGATTTGGAAAAAGACGGAACAGTACTTGAAAAATTTAAAGGAACAGCCCTTGCCCAACAAGAACCTGACGCCTCTTCTTTCCCAAGCGGCGGAATACGCTCCACCTTTGAGGCTCGTGGTTATACCGCCTGGGACGCTACCTCCCCAGCCTTCATTATGGAAGATAATGGCACAAAAACGCTTTGTATTCCTACTGTCTTTGTTTCTTATACAGGTGAAGCCTTAGATTTTAAGATGCCTTTATTAAAGGCTTTACAAGCAGTAGATAAAGCTGCTACAGCAGTAGCACAGTATTTTGAAGCAGATGTAACACATACCATAGCTACCCTTGGACCAGAACAAGAATATTTTTTGGTAGATAAGGCAATGTACTATGCTCGCCCCGATTTAGTTTCTACAGGTAGAACACTTTTTGGACACACCCCTCCCAAAGGGCAACAATTAGAAGACCACTATTTCGGCTCTATTCCTTCACGTGTGAAAGCCTTCATGGTGGAGTTTGAGATAGAATGTCTAAAATTAGGGATTCCCATTCGTACTCGCCACAATGAGGTGGCTCCAGGTCAATTTGAATGTGCTTCTACTTTTGAAGAGGCTAATTTAGCCGTAGACCATAACTTACTTTTGATGGACGTGATGCATAAAGTAGCAGATAGGCATAATCTCAAAGTCCTTTTCCACGAAAAACCCTTCTCAGGTATCAATGGCAGTGGTAAACATAATAATTGGTCTTTACAAACAAATACGGGTATCAACTTACTTTCTCCAAGCACTAAAGCAAAAGATAATCTACGTTTTCTTACCTTTTTTGTGAATGTAATCAGAGCAGTTTATCAAAATGCTGATTTGCTAAGAGCTAGTATTATGTCGGCAGGCAACGAACATAGATTAGGAGCTAACGAAGCCCCTCCTTCAATTATTTCAGTATTTGTAGGCTCACAAATGAGTGAAATTTTAGAAGAATTAGAGAGCAAAGCTGTTGTAAAAGTATCTAAGGGTGAAAATATTTATATGAAAACAGGTATCAACAAAATCCCTCCTGTACTTTTGGATAATACCGACCGAAACCGTACCTCGCCTTTCGCTTTTACAGGCAATAAGTTTGAGTTTAGAGCAGTCGGTTCTTCAGCTAATTGTTCCTCTAATATGATTGTACTGAATACGATTGTAGCCAACCAACTTACTATTTTTAAGGCTGAAGTGGAGAAACGTTTAGAGAAGGGTGATAAAAAAGAGGTAGTTATTATCAATATTCTCAAGGAGTATATCAAAGAAAGCAAATCTATCATTTTTGAGGGAGATGGTTACTCTGATGCTTGGAAAGAGGAAGCTCAAAAAAGAGGTCTGACAAACATCGCTTCTTGTATAAAATCTTTGGAAGCTTTTATTAGCGAAAAAACCGTGCATATTTTTGAAGAAAACCAAGTACTCTCCCATAGAGAGTTAGAAGCTCGTTATGAGATTTTATTAGAAAACTATATCAAAGAAATTCAGATAGAATCAAGAATGATGGGAGAATTGGTGGTAAATCACGTAATTCCGACTTCTATTTCATATCAAAATAAATTAGTTGAGTATGTTCGTAGCCTCAAAGCCATTGGCATAGAAGACACTTTGGTTGAAAGCACCCTTACTACTGTTCATAAAATTGCAGGCTATGTGAATGATTTGCAGAATAATGTAAAAGCGATGATTGATACACGTAAAGTGGCTAATAATACCGAAGATTTGAAAAAAAGAGCCGAAATTTACAGCGAACAAGTAAAGTCTTATTTTGAGCCAATCCGTTATGCTGTGGACAAATTAGAACTTACTATCAGTGATGAGGCTTGGCCTCTCGCCAAATACAGAGAGTTGTTGATGATTAGATAAGAAAAAGCACCTCTTGGTGCTTTTTTTACTTATTGGAGGCTTGTAAGCGTAC
The DNA here is from genome assembly GCA_033762275.1 of Thermonemataceae bacterium. Lineage (GTDB taxonomy): Bacteria > Bacteroidota > Bacteroidia > Cytophagales > Thermonemataceae > Raineya. The sequence continues at coordinate 30,314 of JANRLU010000092.1, forward strand.
AAACACAGGGAAATGGTCGCTATACCCACCCAAATACTTTTTCCCCGCAAAAGTTCTTAGTGGCTGCCCTTTATATTGTTCTGGTTCTACTTGCATCAAAAAATCTGGCTGGTGAATACGAGCCGATTTCAAAACGTAACGCAAATTATTTTTTTTCTCAACCAAAGGAGGCGTCATAATAATTTGGTCTAATAGGTTCCATTCCGTTTTCTTGGTTTTACCGTTGTAATAAGCGTGCGTTCCTTTTCCTTCGTATTTGAGTACCCCCATTGCGTTAAACAACTCATTATTTTTAAGGTTTTTAGAGTATGGCTTTGCATTAAGCGTTTCAACAATACTTTTATTGATAGGCTCATCATTCAAATCACCCATAAGCATTACATTGGCATTAGGCGAAACAAGCTGAATAGAATCTATTTTTTTCTTAATTTCATTCGCTACAAATACTCTTTTGGGCTGGCTTTCTTCCATTCCCCCTCTACGCGAAGGAAAATGAGCAACAATGATATGCAATGTATCTTTCTTTTTACCAATAAGTCCCGAAACCACTAAGAAATCACGTGTTTTATCGGGATATTCCGTGAAATTGATACGACAAGATTGGTGTTTGAAGGGTGCGTACACTTCTTTTTTGTAAATCATCGCCACATCTATTCCCCTTTCGTCTGGAGAATTGTAATGTATGATTTCATAACCTTTAGCCTTGATGGGTTCTTGTTGTATCAAATCTTCCAAAACTTTTTTGTTCTCTACCTCGCAAAGCCCTAATATATCTGGGGATTGCTCACCAATACTCGCTATAGCCTTTGCCATATTCGTTAATTTCTTTTGATACTTTTCATTATTCCATTGGTTTTGTGAGGAAGGTAAAAATTCTGCATCATCAATCGCTGGGTCATCTTCAGTATCAAAGAGATTTTCTATATTATAGAAACCTATAATAAAATTTTGATTACTTTTTTTCTGGGCAAAAGCTGAGCCAAAAAGCAAACCAAATGTAAAGGCAAGTAAAATTGTTTTTTTCATATTTTGTAGTTTAATTATTAAAACTTTTATAGCGTTTGAATCCTTTCATCAACTCTTGAAATGTTACTTTTAGTATCGTATAGCTTGGAATTGCCACAACCATTCCGATAGCTCCTGCCAAACTTGCTCCACCAAAAATTACAACGAAAATCTCCAAAGGGTGAGCTTTTATACTTTTTGAAAAAATAAAAGGTTGTAAAAAAATATCATCTACCAAACGAACTGTAAAGAATAAAGCCGAAAACTTAGCCAAAGTAAGTGATAAAGGAAGGTCTGAGCTAAAACTACTTGATAGTATCACGAGCAAACCAAAGCCATAGCCCGAAAACGGACCCAAATAAGGAATAAAATTGATAGAAGATGCAAAAGCCGCAATAGTAAGGGCATAAGGAATATCCAAAAGTGTACCTACCACCGAATATATCACGAAAACAGAGAGGGTTTCAATGAAAATCCCTCGTAAGTAATTGGAAAGCAAATGTTCTATTTTGTAAAAAGCCGTAATAAGTACTTCAAAATAGCGATTAGGAATTGTGGAAATTACTATTCTTCTGAAAATCCCTTTTTCAAAAAGCAAAAAGAAGGTCATAAAGCTAATCGCCAAAGCGTAAACAAACAAAGAACCCGCTATGCCAAAGAGGTTATTCAAAATATTACCTACATCTATATGCTCCAAAAATGTTTCTATAAATGCATTCAACTCCCTGAAAATGAAACCTTGTTCTGCCTCAAATTTGAGCTTTTCAATCATAAATAACTCAATATTTCTGACGGGCTCAGTTACCTGAGAACTTAATTTGCTAAACTCAATGGAGCGAATAAGACGGAGTTGGTCGGAGAGTAAAGGCAAAAACAAATTGATGAACAAACTAATAAAAGCTACCAAAACTGCCAGAGCCACTAAGGCAGCCAAAAATCTTGGTATTTTCATTCTAAATACATATACTTCGGTTATTTTATCTACCAAAGGACGTAAAATAGTAGTAAGTACCAAAGAAATAATAAGATAGGTAAAGACATTTGAGAAAAGATAAACCAACAAAGCCAATATTCCTATTGCCATTGCGATTTGTCCTATTACTTTGGCTCTATTTTGCCCCGTATTGATACTGACTATCATAGCACAAAAATAAAAAAATCCTTGCAAAAAGGAATTTTTACAAGGATTTTTTTATCAAGACTTTTCTGTTTAGTTGGCAGGTACAAAAGGAAGTTTGATTTCTTCTTTCCCCATTTTGTTTTTGAGTACCAATTTACTTTTACTCAACTCCTCTATATCCATATCTTCTTTTTTGCCACCTTCTTCTTCCAAAGTTAATTTCTTACCATCTTCACTGATAGTCCATTTACCTTTTTTAGTTTCACTTTGCCCCATTGCAGTCATACTCATTTCTGCTGTGCCATCAGCCTTAAACTCAAAAGTAACGCTACCCATCATGCCTTTAAGCATACCTAAGCCTTGTTCCATATTTTTGGCTTCCTCAGGTTTATCTTTTTTCATTTTTTCAATTTCTTCTTTCATTAGCTTTTCAAAAGCATCTGCATCAACCTTCCATTTTTTGGTAATCATTTCTTTAGGGCTACCACCTTTACAAGCAGCCATCAATACCACTAAGGCGAAGAAAAGAATTTGGGATAATCTTACTGATTTCATAAATTTTTGATTTTATAGATTGTGATTTTTTTCGTAAATTAGGTACAAAAAAAATTAAAAACCTATTATTTCTTGGAAAAAATTTGTATAAAAGTCTGAAATCTGTATTTTTGAAAGTATTTAGATTTTTAAGCTATTATGTCGCATTTAGATTATATTCGTACCGTAGAAGAAGCCTTTCGTTTGTTGGGTGTAGACCCCAAAGATGCACAATCGCCCATACAAGGAGCTTGGATATTGCAACGTGGCTCCGCAAAAATCAGGGTGATGCTCAACTCTACTCCAACTACTGATGGCGAAGAACTTACCCTTTCTATGATGGTCTATATTATGCCTATCCCTAGAAAAAAGCAAAAAGAATTTTTCCGCAAACTTTTAGAAATGAATAGCTCCTTTGTAAATGAGCGTTTTGAAATTTTTGATAGCGAAATATATATGACGGCTTCGAGGTACTTAGACGGTTTAGATGCCCAAGAAGTAGTAGATATAATGCTGGAAATCAGCGAAACAGCCGATTATTTTGACGATAGACTTCTCAAAGAATTTCCCTTAGACTAACGAAGTATGCTTTTATTTTCTACACAATCTTATACTTATCTTAAAGAAGAATTGCTTGGCTTGGGCGGCTTCGAAAATGGTGAGGTTGAAGTAAAAGTTTTCCCTGATGGAGAGCGTTACCAGCGTATTCTATCTGAGGTTGAGGAAAAGAAAATAATACTTCTGGGCGGAACTCCCAGCGATAGCGATACCTTAGAATTGTATGATTTAGCCTCTGCTATTAGTAAATATGGTGCAAAAACGCTCACGATTGTAATTCCTTACTTCGGTTACTCTACCATGGAGAGAGCCGTAAAAAAAGGAGAGGTAGTTACCGCCAAAACCAGAGCCCGCCTGCTTTCCTCTATCCCAAAAACAGGGAGTAGAATCAGCTTTATTCTAATGGATTTACATACAGAAGGGCTATCCCATTACTTTGAGGGTGATGTACAAGCTCAGCATTTATATTGCAAAACTGTCATCAGCAATATTTGCGAAGAAATAGCAGGAAAAGACTTTATTTTAGCTTGCACAGATGCAGGCAGAGCAAAATGGGTAGAATCTTTGGCAAATGATATGCACGTAAACGCTGCTTTTGTATTCAAAAGGCGACTTAGTGGCGAAGAAACCCAAGTAACGGGCATCAGTGCTGATGTGAAAGGTAAAACCGTCATTATTTATGATGATATGATAAGAACTGGCGGCTCACTGATAAGTGCTGCCAAATCTTACCGAGAGGCTGGTGCTCAAAAAATTTTCGCTATTACCACACACGGTTTATTTAGCAATAATGCTCTCAAGAAATTGGAAGACGCCCAAATTTTTGAAAAAATCTACGCTACCAATACCCACCCAAACACACAACTATACCTTCAAAATTCGTTTTTAGGGGTAAAATCCGTTGCTGAAATTATACATAAAAAAATATTTGAAAATGAATAGCTTAGAAGCTAAATTAGAGGCTTTTGCAAGATTGCTAAAAATTATGGACGAACTCCGAGAGCAATGCCCTTGGGATAAAAAACAAGATTTTCAGAGCCTCCGACACCTCAGCATAGAAGAAGTTTATGAGCTTTCCGAAGCTATTTTGCAAGAAGACAGCCAAGAAATAAAAAAAGAACTGGGTGATGTACTCCTGCATATTGTATTTTACGCTCGCATCGCCTCCGAAACGCAGACTTTTGACATTGCTGATGTTATCAACCAACTCTGTGAAAAACTCATTCGTAGGCATCCGCATATTTATGGCGATATCCAAGCCGATACCGAAGAGCAAGTAAAACAAAATTGGGAGCAAATAAAACAACAAGAAAGCAAAGGCGAAAAATCTGTTTTGGCGGGTGTACCTACCAGCCTGCCCGCTCTCCTCAAAGCAATGCGTATGCAAGAAAAAGCACGAGCAGTAGGTTTTGATTGGGAAGAGAAAGCACAAGTTTGGGCAAAAGTAGTTGAAGAAATGCAAGAATTCGAAGCAGAATTTAACGCAGAACAAGCCTTTGATGCCAACAAAGCAGAACAAGAATTTGGTGATTTACTTTTTTCTTTAGTCAATTACGCTCGTTTTGTGGGTATCAATCCAGAAACAGCTTTAGAGAGAACTAATCAAAAATTTTCTAAACGTTTTCAGTATTTGGAGAAAAAAGCCAAAGAGTTGCAAAAAAGCCTCTCAGAAATGAGTCTCGCCGAAATGGATATATTTTGGAATGAAGCCAAAAACTTAGCCTAACTCCATCAATCAACAAATAAATTCACAAGAAACTATTGGGTTCTACAGTAAACAAAAAAATAGAGGCTAAAAAAGCCTCTATTTTTTATAAATCTATTTTATGAAAAAAACTATTGCTTAATCAATTTTCTTGCTACACGCTCTCCGCCCGTTTCAAGCACCAAAATATACGTTCCTTTCTCTACTTTGGTCAAATCAATCATACTTGAGCCTGTAAATTGAGCTATTTTTTGGGATTTAACAACTCTACCAGCCATATCATACACCACAAAATCAGCAGAAGTATATTTAGCCCCTTTGATTTGTAGTTTGAAGCTACCCGTACTTGGGTTAGGAACTACTTGCAAATCACCTTCCTCCAAATTATTATCCAAAGCCGAAACTACCCCACCCGCAGATACTACAAAACGATAAGAGGGTGCATTAGCAGCATTCGAGGTTATAGTAAGTGTGTCTAATTTGCTTCCATTTGCAGGATTAAAGTCTATGGTGAAATCAGCTGTACCAGCCGAAGCCACAGAAGTAGGCACGCCACTTGCACTAAAAGCACTACCCTCAGAGAAACTAACCCCTGTTACTCCTAAAGCCTCGTTACCACCATTAGAAATCGTGAAAACAGCAGAAGGATTCCCTGAAGTGGCTACTCCCATAAAAGTACCATCTGTACTAGTAGAAAGATATTTGCCATTAGGGATATTTACACCCAAACCAGACACCGCAATCGTAGGAGCAGTTGCTGTTCCTGTTACTGCAAAAGTGTAAGGGTTCTCATCTCCATCATTATTATTGATAGTAATTGTACTATTAAAAGTACCGAAAGTAGAAGGTGCAAAGCGTACTACAAAAGTAGTGTTTGATGCCCCACCTACCGTAGAAGCAGGTGCTGTTTGAATTACAAAATTAGTATTTGAAGATGTTACAGAAGATATTGTTAAATCTACTGTACCAGTATTTCCTATTGTAAAAGTCTGGTCTAAGAAAGGTGTACTTGCTACAGAGATTGTGCCAAAGTCTGTACCGTTCACTGTAGAGGTTGCTGTTGTTCCATCTGCAATTACGCTATTATCTACCCCACGCACCTCAATATCTGGAGGTATAATCACACTGATTTCATCTAAACCAATATCATCATTTCCATAATCTGAAGTTGCTCGGAAGCGTATCACAGCAGTAGCCGAATTGCTACTAATAGTTGCACTTACAGTTTGCCAAGATGAATTAGTAGTAAGTGAAGCCGGAGAAGTAGTTACTGCTGAAAAGGTATTTCCCCCATCTGTAGAAAGAAACACTTCCAGTTTATCTGTACCTGTTGGATTTCTATAAGAAAAACTCAGTTGCTTATCATTGGTAGAGGAACTCAAATCTATATACAAATCTAAACTACCTTGCAAACCAGAATTAGCACCGTAAGTGTGAAAACGAGCTGAATGCGTAGTGCTATTAGCTCCTGTAGGTGTGTATGCTCCACTAGTAGTAAAAGACCAAGCTGCCGTATTTTGTCCATCATCTCTACGCCAAGAGTTGTTGCCTTGTGCAGGGCTATTTACCCAATATTGGTTAGGTCTATCTAAAGTAGAAGGAGAAGTTACACAAGGAGAAGTAGTCCAGTCAGCTTCAAAAGTTTCTGTGAAAGGTAAAGTAGCGTAAGTAGGTACTCCTACAGGTGTAAAAGAGTTAGGCGTGGAAGTAGCAGAAAGACCAGAGTTGGTACAAGTAACCACACATTGATAGAAAGTAGCAGTTGATGGCGTCCCTACAGAAACGCTTGAGGAAACTGCTCCTGAAATATTATTAAAAGGACCACTTGCAGAAGGTCCGCTCTGCCATTGAAAGGTTAAGTTTGAAGCAAAAGGAGGTGTTACACTCAAAGCAACTGTACCACCCAAACAAGCAGAGGTAGGCGTTACAGTGGTTGCTCCACCACCACCCAAAACTGGTGTACCACTACAAGCAGGTGCTACAAAAGTGAGTTGTACTTGTGGTTTATTCGCCCCATTTGTACCACCAGTAGTTGTAGGGCACTGATTCGCACTCCCACTAGTAACACTTCTCAGAGAATTTGTTGCACCCGCATATTGTCTGATAACCCCCGTAGAATTAAATCCTGTAAGAACTTCGTGACAAAACTCTACTACAATATTACTTGTACCATCCCAAGCAAAAGGTGTGGTAAATGTAAAAGTTTTCCAGTTATTGAGAGTAGCTCCCGTACCTGAAGGGGTGCTTGTGTATACTGTGGTAAAGCCTGTGGTTTCAAAAGCCGAGAATGAAGAAGTAGAACTATTCTTCATTTTTATAGTAAAGTTAGGCAGCGTTCCATTGATATCTGTAGTTACATACAAAGCAAGTGCATTGATATTAGATGCTACAGAAACACCCGCAGCATTGATTTCAGCTGCTGTATAAATGACTTGTGTTTTTCTGCTTTCCCAGAACCTATTATACACTGCTGCTGTCCCAGCCCCCCCTGATGCTGAGCTTGTGCTTGTACCCGTTCCTAACTGCACGGTTATTTGTGCAAAAAGGCTGCTGTTGCTTGTTAGTAATAGAAAAACAAGCCCCAGCAAAGTTATAGCTGTTTTCTTTTTTAGATAATTGTGTAACATACGATAAAATTTATGGTTTGTGAATAAAACGTTACGAAAAGGTAAATGTTTTTTGAATTTTAAAAGTAAAAATAAAAATAAGTTTTCGCAAGAAAAATCAGAAAAAAATTTGCAAAAGCTATCATTTTTACAATTTTTGTAAAAGTTTTTCAGTAAACAAATCTATTATGTACCAGTCTATTATCATAGAAATTAAGCAGTCTGTTGCTCACATTCGTTTTAATCGCCCCGAAAAAGCCAATGCTTTTGATGCTCACTTTTGGGAAGAGTTCCCACTCGCCCTCCAACAACTCAGCCAAGAGCCAAGCGTTCGCTGTATTATGCTTTCAGGTGAAGGTAAAAACTTTTCTTCAGGCATAGATTTATCAATGCTGATGGGCTTAAAACAAGAAATTGGCGATATAGAAATAGGCAGAGCCAGTGAAAAAGTGTATCATTTTATCAAAAAACTGCAAGCAAGCATCAATGCTGTAGAGCAGTGCCCCAAACCCGTAATTGCCTGCATACACGGAGCTTGCGTAGGGGCAGGCGTAGATTTGGCGAGTGCCTGCGATTTACGTTACGCTTCAGCAGAAGCTTATTTTAGCGTAAAAGAAGTAGATATGGGTATTATCGCCGATTTAGGTACACTACAAAGATTACCCAAGATTATTCCAGCAGGCATAGCTGCCGAACTTAGCTACACTGCCCGCCCAATGAACGCCCAAGAAGCTGAAAAATATGGTTTGGTCAATCGTGTTTTTGAAAATAAAGAAAATCTCCTTAGCGAAGTACAAAAAATAGCCGAAGCCATCAGCGAAAAGTCCCCTTTGGTAGTGAGAGGTATCAAAAAAACACTCTTATATAGCCAAAACCATCACACCAACGAGGGATTAGAATTTATTGCTAATTGGAACGCCTCACAATTAATGAGCAAAGATGTAGAAACTGCTCTTATGGCATTTTTACAAAAACAAAAAGCTACATTCCCCGACTAAAAAAACAAACTCGCACTTAACATTCCCGTAATTTGTCGGTTCTTACTACTCACCGAATAATAATAGTCTGAATTAGGAAGTGTATAGGGCGTATAGGTAGTTGCTGAGGGGGTATAGGTCATGGAGAAATCTAAAGAAAAAGATTTGTTCAAAAACAAGCCTAATCCCCCAGAATAAGCCCAAATTTCACGTTTAGCCCCATCAAAGTTATCTTTAAAAGCACTTTGATAATAGGCTGTACCTGCCCTCAACCTGAAAGAATTGATGCGAATCTCTGCACCACCTCTAAAATTGAAGGCGGAAGTGTATAAAGCCCCAATGGCTTTTTTATCCGCATCTAAAGTAGCATCTTCAGCACTCAAGGACATTCCAGCATAATCTACCCATTCTGCTTCGGCAGTAATAAATCCGTATTTTTTAATAAAAATAGCCAAGCCAGTGTTAATTCTTAAAGGAGAACTATACGTAAAATTAAACTCTGAGGGGATTGTAGCGTTGCTTACAGGCGAAAATCCTACCGAAGTAGCTGTCATTGTATTTTCATCTTTCTCTTGCAAAGCATAAAAAGTTGGTGTTGCAATAGAAGCACCTATCCGTACTGCATTTATAGGGCGATAAATCAAGCCAAAGTTAAAATTTACGCCTCCACCTGTCGTCGTACGATTATTTTGTAGGCTAAACTCTTGGAGTTCGCCGTCAGCGGCTTGTTTACTAAGATTTTCTTGATAAGTACTGCTCAATTTGTATCTTAATGTAGCTATACCCATTCCAAAGCCAAAGAATAGTTTATCTGCATAATTACCACCATAGGAAATATGAAAAGTTGTTTCGCCCCCTTTCACTTTCATAGTTTCTCTCTGTCTGATAGGAGCTACCAGATTATCATTTATGTCTCTAAATTCCGTGTAATAAGCGGTGCTATCATCAGTATAAGGATTGATTACGTAATTGGCATAAGCCAAGGAAGCTAAATCTAAGATTTCGCCTGTGGCAGCTTCATTCTCAAGGATATTGGCATCTATACCATCAGCAAGTAGCGTAAATCGGTCGGCAAGCGTACTACGTAGATTCAAACCCTCATAACTTAATTCCCTTTGGTAATTATTGGTACGCATCACAGAAACTGCCACACTCCCACCTTTATACTCACCTGCATTACCTTCACTAATCGGTATGGCAAAGCCTATATTATTGAATTTTAGATAACTATACCCATTATTGGTATCTGTATCAATATAATTTGCTTGAGATTGAAGATTACTGAAAGCCAAGCCCATATTGAACTGCCCTCTTTTGAGCAGTCCTAAGCCTGCTGGGTTAGATGCCGTTGCATACACATCTGCCCCAATAGCCACATTAGCCCCTGCCAAAGCTTGTACCCTTGCCGAGCCCATCGGGCTGGTAGGTTGAGCAAAAATAAGAGCATCTTGGTAATACCCAATGGCATCGTTAGGAACTTGTTGGGCAAAAATATTGATACAAAAACTAACAGAAAAGGCAAGAGTGAGTATTTTTTTCATTGTGTATTTTTATTTATCTCTGATGAACTTGTGCAAACTTTGTGCTAAAATAAATAAAATACCTTTTTCCAACGAAAAATGTTTTAAATTTAGATGTTCCCTATACCGTATCCATAAAAGTTTTTTCTACTTTATGAAATAAAGCAACCCCGACCAAAAAAATCACAGAACTAATACCCAAACTATACAAAAGCATTGAAGGTTCAAAAACACCTTTACCAAAAAATGCGTAGCGAAATCCCTCTATGACAGTAAAAATAGGGTTAAGCAAAATAAACATTCGTTTTTCCTCGCTGATATAAGATAAAGGGTGAATAACCCCAGAAACGTACATTAAAAGTTGTACCCCAAACCCCACTGCGTAGCTCAAATCTCTGTATTTGGTGGTAAGCGAAGATACAATAATGCCCAAGCCCAAGCCCAATAAAGCCATATTGAAAGCAAAAATAGGTACAGCCAAAATCCACCAATTAGGGGCGAACGTTATATCTTGCGTAAATAAATATATCAAATACGCTATCAAAAATAAGCCAAACTGAATAGAAAAAGCCATAAAGCCAGAAATCACATTCGCTACAGGCACCGTGAGGCGAGGGAAATATACTTTCCCAAAAACAGAGGCATTACTCACAAATACATTGGAAGTACTATTGATAGAATTGGCAAAATAGTTCCAGATAGTTACACTGCAAAGGTAGAACAAAAAATGTGGAACACCATCAGTGCTGATTTTCGCTATACTTCCAAAAACAACAGAAAACACAAAGGTAGTAAATAAAGGCTGAATGATATGCCATAAAGGTCCTAAAATAGTTTGTTTGTAGACTGCCACAAAGTCCCGATATACAAAAAGCCCCACCAAATCTCTATAACGCCAGATTTCATTCAAACGAATATCAAACCACTTATTTTTAGGACTAATTTCTTCCGTCCAATCTTGTTCGTTTTGTATCATAAAAGATAATTTTGCTGCAAAAGTAAAAATTTTAAGCTATTTGTAAAGAAGTATTTGCTATTAAAACTTTCAGTAAAATTTTAAAATAAAATTTTTTTAAGAAAATCTGTGATTTTTTTAAGAAAAAAAGGATATTTGCAGATATATTTTTTAACACAAAAAATCTATGAGCAATCATTTAGAAGAAGGCAAAAAATTCTTAGATACCGTAATGTATTATTACGATAAGGCTGCCAAACATACGGGTTTATCCAGTGGTTTGTTGGAGAGAATTAGGCATTGTAATAATGTCTATAAAGTTACTTTTCCCGTTGAGATTGACGGAGAAATCCACAACATAGAAGGTATACGCGTACAACACAGCAACCACAAACTTCCTACGAAAGGAGGTATCAGATACAGCGAAGCAGTTTCAGAAGATGAAGTAAAGGCTTTGGCAACCCTTATGACCTTCAAGTGTGCTGTAGTAAACGTACCCTTTGGAGGAGCGAAAGGCGGGGTGAAAATTGACCCTCGTACAGTTTCGGAGAAGGTATTGGAGAAAGTTACTCGCCGTTTTGCAACGGAACTTATCAAAAAGAATCTTATCGGACCAGCCGTTGACGTCCCCGCCCCCGATTATGGAACAAGCGGCAGAGAAATGGGCTGGATTGCAGATACTTATATGACTTTTAAATTTGGCGATACTGATGCTCAAGGATGCGTTACGGGAAAACCCATTGGTATTGGTGGAATTAGAGGGCGTACAGAAGCCACTGGTTTAGGCGTTTTCTTTGGTATCAGAGAGTTTTTTAGCTTTGAAGAAGATACAAAAAAAATAGGTTTGACCAAAGGTATAGAAGGAAAAACTGTCATTGTACAAGGATTTGGTAATGTAGGATATCACTCTGCAAAGTTTCTCAGCGAAGCGGGAGCCAAAGTAATCGGCATTGCAGAGTACGAAGGTGGTGTGTATAATGCTGATGGATTAGATATTGAGGCAGTTTTTCAACACAGAAAGAATACAAAATCTATCTTGAATTTCCCAGGAGCTACCAATGTAGAAAAAGGGCTTGATTTATTAGAGATGGAATGTGATATCCTTATCCCTGCCGCTTTAGAAAATCAAATTACTATTGATAATGCAGATAAAATAAAGGCTAAAATAATCGCTGAAGCTGCCAACGGACCTGTTACGATGAAAGCTGAGCAAATTTTGTTGGCAAAAGGTGTGGTTATTATCCCAGATTTGTACCTCAACGCAGGTGGTGTAACGGTTTCTTATTTTGAGTGGCTCAAAAATCTTTCTAACGTTCGTTTCGGAAGAATGGGCAAACGTGCTGAGGAAAAAAGCTACAATAAAATTGTAGATAAAATGGAGGCTCTCACAGGACAGAAATTAAGTTTTGAAGAACGCTCTTCTATCACGCAAGGAGCAGACGAAGAAGATATCGTTCGTTCTGGTTTGGAAGATACAATGATTGGCTCTTACAGAGAAATTCGCGAGGCTCTTGTCAATAAACCTGAATTGGAAGACTTGAGAACAGCCGCTTTCTATGTATCTATTCGTAAAATAGCTCTTAGTTACCAAATGTTGGGTATTTTCCCTTAATCTAAAAAGGCTCTACCACACAAAGTGATAGAGCCTTTTTATTTATTATTCCAACAACTATTTGTTTCTTTCAATTATATCTCTTAACTTAGTTTTTGCCTGATTATCAACTACCGAGAGCTCCTGTAGCATCTGTTTAAAGGAATTGTGCTCTTCTGGAATTTGGCTTATTTCGTTGCTGTTTATATCCAAATATCCATCTTCGTTGTAAGAGTCATAATTTGTCAAGATAACTTCTGCTGTTTGTATCACCTTCGTATTATTCCAATAGCCTTCTAATTTCTCTACGGCATCAGCCAATTCAGGCAAATTTGTATTTTTTACGGCTATTAGCATTTCCATATAGCTGGCAAGTAATGCTTTCTCAGATTCTGTAAGTGATGTTTTGCGTAAAAAAAAGACTTTTAAAGCTCCGTAACCCGCCCAATTTTTAGAAAAAGAAGTAATACTTGGAGGATTGTTTTGTTGTGCATTCAAGTAATTCTGAAAACGCATATCCATTTGTACCATGTTTATACTATCTACGGGCTTTTTGTATAATTCTGTGAGATATTCGTTTATACTTCCTTCTCTTTCTGCAAAGGCATTATCACTTTGCAAAAGAGACAAATAAGGTTCTGACTGGCAATCACAACGCATCTCAAAAGAAATATTGGCGTTCATTTCTCTACCTTCCTGCATTTTCAGTAAAGATAAATCCATCTTGCTCACCTCTGATTTGTTGCAAGCAACAATTAAACTCAGCAATGAGAAAAAAACTAATAAAAATCTCATAATTTTATATTTTTTAGGTTAGAAAATTAAGAACGAGAAATTCTTGTTTGCTTATATTTGAGGACTTTACCACCTTTTGTCCAAATCTCAACATGATTATTGCCAATCGTAAAAGTCGCATAACAGTAAATAGGTCCGTTAAAAAATTGCCAGCAAAGAGTATCAGCCTTGGAAGTGGGCATGTTAATCGCCATAAAAACGAGTATAACAATTATAATATTTTCCATGTTTTTCTTTGATTTTTTCGGTCAGGAACATAAATCGCCATAAATACATTTTTCCCTTTCCAAGCGACACCCGTAATGGTAGATCCACCTGGCAAAGTATTACTATAAAAGCATAGGTCACCAAAACAAATCTGCCAACTCATCAACACCACGGCAATAAGAGGCAGTAAAAACAGTAGCTTTTTTTTTCTTTACCTTCATACACAATAATTTGATTTTGAACACATTACAAATATAAAAAAAGAAAAAATATAAAAAAAGAAAAAATATAATTTTCAAATACTTGATTATCAATACTTTATTTAGTTAAAATAAAATTCTATTTGCCAAATAATTGCAAGTTATTTGTATTTAATGTTCTTTTGGTAAAGATTTCTTAACGTCCTGTATGTTGGCTATTCTGAACTTTATCTACTATCTCAGTTTTACGCTTATTTTAGTGCTTATTACTTTTTATGCAGAGCGTAAATTAGCCGCTTTTATACAAGATAGAATGGGTCCAACTGAGGTCGGTAAATATGGCTTGCTCCAACCTTTCGCAGATTTGCTCAAACTTTTACAAAAAGAAGATATAGTTCCCGCAGGAGCGGATAAAAAACTATTTCTTTTAGCTCCCATAGTGATATTTCCCGCAGTCTTTGCTGCCATTAGCGTTATTCCTTTAAGTCCTCGTTTGCAAGGGGCGTCTCTGGAAATTGGCATTTTTGTACTTCTGGCAATCGTTGCCTTAGATGTAGTTGGCTTATTGATGGCGGGTTGGGGCTCGCATAACAAATACGCTTTGTATGGAGCAATGCGTTCAGTAGCTCAAATGGTTTCTTATGAAGTTCCGCTCACGCTTAGTGTTTTGAGCGTTGTTGTTCTCTCTCAGAGTATGGATTTGAGAGAAATTGCCCTAAGTCAGGGGATTTATACCGAAAACGATAGCTATTTTTGGGGAATAAAATCGCTAAATGTGAAAGAAATAGGCGGTTTTTTAAGTTGGAATATTTTTAAAGTTCCTTTTCTATGGCTTGCTTATATTATTTTTTTTATTGCAACATTGGCAGAGTCCAATAGAGCCCCTTTTGATTTGCCCGAAGGCGAATCAGAATTGGTAGGAGGTTTTCATACGGAATATTCTGGTTTCAGATTTGCAATTTTCTTTTTGGCAGAATACACCATGATGATTTTAGTCAGCTTGCTGGGCATTATCTTATTTTGGGGAGCTTGGAACACTCCTTTCCCCAACATAGCGGGGTTTCGGCTTGCCACTTGGACTACAGGCGAGGCAGGCAGTTTAGCCGAAGGTTTTTGGGCTATTTTTTGGTTAAGCAGCAAAACCGTCCTCGTATTATTTTTGCAGGTAATTATCCGCTGGACTTACCCCCGCCTACGCATAGACCAGCTAATGTATTTGGCTTGGAAAGTGCTTACACCTATAGCTTTGCTTATTTTGCTGTTAAGTGCAGTTTGGAGAGTTATTTAGCAGAAATTTATCAAGCATAAACAGAGATTTTTTCCACAAGCAACACAAAAATACCTGCAAAATATATTCTAATAATAATTATATGCTTTTATTAAAATAGTGCAATTTTTGAAAAAAGTTTGAAAAAAGTTTGAAAAAAGTTTGAAAAAAGTTTGAATCTGTAATTTCTTTGTATCAAGAAATTTTTTGAGCTCAAAATTTCGAGTTTTACTTTCAAATTTTAATTTTCAAACCAATGAAAAAATTTATTTTTATTGCTTCCTTATTGTGTGCCACTAATTTTGACTCAATGGCACATGATCAAATACAAAGTACAGAAAAATCTTTTGCTAAACTTGACCCTGTAACTGAGAAAAAGAAAGTTAACATCACCTTACATATTGGAGGATATACGGTTCATCTTACAGGAGTTTTGCAAGTTCATATTTTACAAGGAACAGTAACATTTGATGGCACCTTAGCAATTTCAGGTAATGGTATCTCCATTTCTTTACCTATCCACTATTACGGTGATGGAAATGATAGAGTGATTATCAACGCTTCAATGAGCGAAATGGAAATCGCAGAAACTCTTGCTTACCATTATCTTGCAGAACTCGGTCTATTATAGTTATCAAACTCCATTGGTAGTAGAGAAATCTACTACCAATGCTAAAATTATTAAAACAGATGAAATCCTTTGTTTTCTTTGTGCAAATGTATCTTTTTGCTATTCCGTTGGCGAGTGCTCAGAGTAGCTATAAATACACTTATTTTGGTGAAATAAGTATTAACGTAGCAACTAAAAATTACACAGAAGTAGACTTAAATGTTCCCATGAAAGTCAAATTTAGGTTACGTAACATACAAAACTCAAAATATTCATTAGTGATTATTGATAATTACGAGAGCGAATCAAACTATTTCATTAAAAATGAAAGTGATACCTTAATTTTTGATTTAAAAAATAGATATGTCTTTGACTTTTCATCAAAAAAGAAGCATCATTACACAAAAATTCTTTTTGATAAATTTGAAAGAAAGAAAGATAACAATAATATATTATATAGCAATAAAAATCAATATATTTTTCTTGATAAAAAATTGAAAAAATCATCAGTTCCTTTACCCATATTTGAGTACGAAGAAGATTTTGGCATATCTAAAATTCAGTCAAAGAGCCACGAAATTGTATTTTCATCACGAGAAAAAACCTCCATTGATATTGACGATTTTTTAGAAAAAACGAAAAGTTTCACATACGAAAATGCCGCCTACGAGTTTTCGCTTTTCAAAAACTAACTCTAAGCGTATAAAATTATTTCTCCACTACATACCACAAATCTAAGGCTTCATCACTTGCTGGGGCTAAAAAGTAATCTTTATAGTCTATTTCAAGGGCAAGGCTATTGCTATCAGCTAATTTCTTTCTGTTGAGCCTATTAAGGAAATCGTAAGGGATTTGCAATGCCCAACGAGGTAAATTTTGCTCCAAATTAAAAATATCTAATTTCTTGTATTTAGCCACTGATTTTCTGTTCTGTTCGTGGTAATTCATTACCTTCTCATTACCGAAAACGCCCATTT
This sequence comes from Thermonemataceae bacterium, assembly GCA_033762275.1. GTDB lineage: Bacteria > Bacteroidota > Bacteroidia > Cytophagales > Thermonemataceae > Raineya. Next base: position 46,941 of record JANRLU010000092.1, read on the forward strand.
TTTCTATCTTAGCAAAATCTTTTTGTAGTAGTTTTTCCAAACTCTCTTTTGTGTATTCCCTTATATGCCAAGGATTTCTGCTAAGGCTTTGTTTGATATTGGGCGTGCTAATAATAGCCTTTCCACCTTTTTTCAGCACTCTTGCTATTTCTTTTACAAACAAATCATCATTTTGGATATGCTCTATCACCTGAAAAGTTATCACAAAATCAAAGGTTTCAGATGGCAAAGAACTTAAAGGCGGTATATGGCTATTGATAAATTGATGTTTGGGGTATTTCTCTGCGAGTTGCTCTATCAGCTTTTCATTTTTATCTATGGCTGTGTAACGCTCACAATGCTCCAAAACCAAAGATAAAGCTCGCCCCATACCACAACCTATTTCCAACACATTACCCGAAAGCAATTCTGTGGCTTTGTAATAAGCAAAAAACAACCGCTGATGAATGGGATTATCAGAAGCTATCTCGTGAGAAGTTATTTCAGTAGTAGAAAACATATTTTTTTGGCGTAAAATTATATATTTTTTTGCAAATAAAGAATGGATTGCTCTACTTCTTCTATTTCTTTGCTCACATTCATTTTTTCGGATAATTTTAATAAATTTTCTTTAAGTCTATGTAGAAATTGTAAATGAGCCTCCGAATGAGGATTAAAAGGCTTATGTTTATACTGCTTGTCTATTTTATCCCAAATTGAAAACAAATATAAGGTTTCTTGCTCAAAAAAAGTTTCTGCGAAATGCTCCCAAATATAATTTTCAGCTTGTGCGTTCGGGTGAATAAGGTCTTCAGCATAAAAGCGATAATCTCTCAAATCATCATTAAGCAACTCAAAAGATGGAAAATAAAAAATATTTTCATACTTTTGGCTAAGATAATGGCAAGCCAAACGCAAAACTGATTTGCTCACGGCATTCAAAGGAAGTGTGTCTTTTGTATGTCTTACAGGGCTGAGTGTGAGGATAATTTGTTTATTTTTTAGATAAGTGATAATTTTTTCAAAATTCTCCAAAATTTCTTCTACACTTAGTAAGCGTTTTTGAAAAAGATTTTGTGGCATTTTATGGCAGTTTGCCACCACACGCCCACTTTGTAGATGCTCATAGACCCAAGCCGTCCCCAAAGTAATAATAATAACCTGACAATCAGTCAAAAAATGCTGTGTATCTGTTATTTTTTGGTGGATAAGCCCTTGCAAATCCCCCAATTTTGTACTTTTTAGCTCCGAATGAAAATCATAGTGATAGTAAATCTGTTCTGGATTTTTTAAGAAACCTTCTTGCCAAAGATTTTCTTGTTTGCCAAGAAGCGAAAACACTCTAACAATAGAAATCGGGTTAAAAAGCGTTCCAAAAGGATTAGCTAAAACGCTGCATTTGTAGTACGTAAGTTTTTGAGCTATTGTTTGAGCAAAACAAGAACCCACACTAAAAAAAGAACTTTGATGATGAAAAGGGAAGGGAGGTTTTTCTATTTTGAAAGTCGTTCTAAATTGCATCAAGGAAAAATCTTAAAAGCCTCATTAGTAAAAAAATCTTTTGAAATTTCAGCATACGAGAAACGAATTTTTGCCTTTTTCCCATCAGGGAACGCTTTTTGTGTAGCCCAATTTTCTATATCTTTTTTGGGGGCAAGAAAGCCATAATTGTAAGCACTCGCCAAAAATACAACTTGTGCTTCTGGTTTCAGCTTACTGAGTTCGGGATATTTTTTAAACATTATGTCCCAAAAATCTCTCAAATACTGAATTTGTCCTTCCATACTCAAAAGCCTTTTGAGCACCTCTTCCCTTTCTTTTTCGGTTTGAGGTTTAGACTTCCCTTTCTGAAAATCAATGCTTTCAGCAAAAGATGGCTTCATTTGAAAATTTCCAACCGAAAAATTGGCATAAGTAGCCCCCCAGCGTATATACAAAGCCCTAAGCAAATGCACTTCTGCATCATTAGAGAAAGTATTATAGCGTAGAATTTCTGGAAAAACAACAGAAACAGCAATAGCTACCTCTTTAGAAGAAAATTTCTTATCAAAGAAAGATTTATTTTTTTTTACAAAAACCAAGGCTACCTTGTATTTTTCACCAAAATACGAACGAATGTTTTCCTGAGCTGATGCTGCTAAAGAAAAAAAAGTAATAATAAAAACTGAGGCTATAAAGCGTGAAAAAGACAGAGACATTGAAAGCAACCTGTAAAAATATAGCAGAAGTACTCTGCTATATTTTATTAAAATTCATCTTCGAAGAATTCTTCTTCCTCGTCATCAAAATCTTCTTCGTCTTCAAGGTCATCATCATCAAAGTCCTCTATCTCTTCTTCTTCAAAGTCTTCTAAGTCCTCATCGTCATAATCATCTTCATAATCATCATCAAAGTCGTCATCTTCTTCGTCGTCCAAATCTTCTTCGTCGTCGAAGTCTTCATCATCATCAAACTCATCATCATTAGCTAATGAGATACTTCTTTGGGGCTCAGTTGCCCAAAGCAAAAAAAGTGGAAAGAGGTTTCTGTTGAGGTATTGCATAAGTTTTTTTATTTTGTTGCTCAAAGATAAAAAAAAATGAAAAACAAAGATATTTTTTTAAAATTTTAATCTTAAATGTATTCTTTAAAATATAAAATACACAAAAATATGAGCAAATTTAGTGCTAAATCCTTACATTTGCATTAAAAAACCCGAATGAAAATCTTAATTGCTGTCTGTTTATTATTTTTTGGACAAAGTGCTATTGCCCAAAATGCTGAAATAAAACAAGCTTTTGATTATCTCAATAAAATCAGAGCCAATCCGAGTATGTTTAGTCAAGAGATAGGTATCAATCTTTCACAAATTCCCAGACGCTCAGCACTCCAATGGAATGATACCCTTGCCTCAATAGCTCAAAAAAAAGCGGAAGATATGGCTAAAAAAAATTATTTCTCTCATACCGACCCAAATGGTAATGGTATCAACATATTATTGTTACAAGCAGGTTATCATATCCCTGAAGATTGGACTGTACCTAAATCCAATAATTATTTTGAATCCTTATCGGCTGGGGCAATCAGCCCCAAAGAAGGCATTATTTATCTTCTCAAAGATGGAGGCGTAAGCAACCACAAAGCGGCAGGACATCGCAACCATTTACTAGGGATAGATAAGTTCTATGCAAATCTGACAGATATTGGGATTGGTTGGGCAAAAGGCGGAAAATATGGTACTTATTTGTGTGTAATTATAGCAAAACATCAATGGTAATGAAAACACTTTTTATAGCTCGCCACGCAGAAGCCAAGTCAAATTATGATGATTTTGAAAGAGAACTTAGCTCAAAAGGACTCCAACAGGCTTTTTTAGTGGGTAAGCAAATCGCTGATTATTTTTTACAACCCAAAGAAATTTGGACAAGTGCCGCCAACAGAACTTTACGCACCGCCGAAATAATTGCTGAGCAAATAGGATTTAGCTCTACAATTATGAGCGAGAAAGAGCTTTACAACGCTTCTGTAAGGGTTTGGCTCAAAATTATACAAAATTTACAAAGTGATGTTGTGCTTTTGGTAGGTCATAATCCACATATTTCTTATTTGGCAGAATTACTAACAGGCAAAGAAATAGGAAGTATGCAAACAAGCCAAGTTTTAGTTCTCCAATCTGAAAATGATTGGAGTAATTGGGGAGAAAAAAGTGCTCAATTACTTCACTCTTTTTTTGGAGAAAGCGAAAATCTTTAAAAAATAATAGTTTTCACTTGCTCCAGAACACGATTTGTGCCTCCAAGGTGACTTTTTACATAATTTCTACTAATCTCTGATGCTTTTTGCCATAGCTGCACATCATGGTATAGCTTGGAAAATTTTTCCAAGAAATCCGCTGCATCAGCAATAGCAAAAGCTCCTTGAAGCTCTAAAAGCTCTCTTGCCTCCCTAAATTTTTGATACGCTTTATTACCAAAAAAAATAGGTAAAGCGAAAGTAGCAGGCTCTAAGATATTGTGCAAACCTTGCTTAAAACCACCTCCCACGAAGGCGAAATCTGCATAACGATACAAGGCTGATAAATAACCCACATTATCCACTATTAAGTGGGTGTAAGTACTTATATCTTTTTCTTGAGAAATTTCTGAAAATAAAATAGTTTGCTCTTTCCCAAGCTCTTGTTTTAATAAGGTTATCTCTTTCTTGTTGATTTCGTGCGGAGCAATGATTATTTTTAAAGGCTCTTTGAATATTTGCAAAAAGTTCTTCAATAAATTAATTTCTTGCTGCCAAGCACTACCCAAAATGAGTATTTTCTCTTCATTGCGAAACTCTTCTATTCTATGAATATCTCTATTTTGCTCTGCTATCTGAAATACCCTATCAAAACGTGTGTCATAAGCTATTTCTGCTTTGATATGGATATTGGCAAGTAGTTTTTGAGAGTTTTCGTCTTGTACCAAAATAGCACTAAAAAAACTTAGTATTTCTCTATAAAATTTTCCATAAGGCTTAAAGAAAAGTTGCTTTTCCCTGAAAATAGCCGAAAATAAAATAATTGGAATTTTTTTCTGGTAGGCTTTGGATAAAAAATGATACCAAAATTCATATTTTACCCAAAAAATTATACTCGGCTTCGTTATATCCAAAAATTTTTTGGCATCCTTTGAGTTATCTAAAGGTAAATAACTCACATAATCGGCATATTCATAATTTTTACGAAGCTCGTAGCCTGAAGGCGAAAAAAAGGTAAGCAAAATAAAAAAAGAAGGATATTGTTCTTTAAAAGCCTCTAAAACAGGGCGAGCCTGCTCAAACTCTCCCACAGAAGCACAATGAAACCAAACTAATTGCCCCTTACAAGGCATATATTTTTGTAAATTTTCAAAAATACCTTCTTGCCCTTTTCGCCATAATTTCGCTTTTGTACTTCCCATAAAAGCCAAGATATAAGCTAAAAATTTATAAATTTTTAGAAAGATATTGTATACAAACATTTTCTTGGGTTAAATTTTCCTCAATGATAAAAATCATTTTTTACTTTAATTTATCTTATGGTAATTTTTTTTCTATATTTTACTTTTGTATTAGTAAAACACAATTTTTTCATCAAAATATACAATATTATGCTTAGTTACTATCAGACTATACTCAGTAAAGTGAGTTTTGATAAACTCCTATTCAGAAAAGAATTACAAAAAGCTCTAAAAACTCTGTCAGATATAGAGCAAGAGTATCTGTATATCTGGTGCTATAAAAAATTCGGAAATATCTATGCCGATATTTTGGAAGAATGCTTTAATAAAGTATTAGTATAAAGAGCTTGCTGCTCATTATACTTTTTGTTTGAGTATATTTTTCTGAACTTTTCCTAAGGCATTACGCGGAAAATCATCTAAAAAATAAATTTTGGTAGGTATTTTGTAATGAGCTATGCGAGATTTTGCCCAATTTCTTAGTTCTTCTAAGGAAAAGATACCTTTGCTCATAATGAAAGCCGTTACTTGCTCTCCCCACTCTTCATTAGCAACTCCTAAAACAGCACAATCCTTAATGAGTGGGTGAGTTCTCAATGCTTCTTCAACTTCTATAGCTGATACTTTATACCCGCCCGTTTTGATAATATCTACAGATGTCCTGCCCAATATTTTGAAATAACCTTCTTCATCTCTTATGGCAGTATCTCCCGTTCTAAACCAAATATCTTCGGTAAAGCTATCCCTTGTAGCTTCCTTTTTGTTCCAGTACTCCAAAAATACATTTTCTCCTTTCACTTGTATTTCTCCTATCTCAGCATTTTTTATTATTTCCTCACCGTTTTCATCTACCAACCTTACCTTAATATTGGGTAAAGGTAAACCCACATAACCCTCTTTTCTTTTTCCTTCTAAAGGATTAGAAATAGCCATTCCTATTTCACTCATTCCATAACGCTCTAACAAAAAATGCCCTGATATTTTTTGCCACTTTTCTAAAGTACTTACAGGCAAAGCTGCCGAACCTGAAATCATTAGCCGCATTTTTCTTACAGATTCGCTCATCAGCATTTGTGTAGCAGGAGTAGCCTCTTCCCAAGTAGCAATCAAACGATTATATATAGTCGGAACAGCCATAAAAATTGTAAATCCTTTCACTTGCCAAGTTTTCCATACCTCTTCAGCCTCAAATTTAGGAAGAAAATGTACTTCTGCCCCTACATACAAAGCACAAAGTAAGGCGTTTACAATACCATGAATATGATGCAATGGCAGGATATGTAAAATTTTATCCTTACTATTCCACTGCCAGCTATTTACTAAGGTTTCTATTTGAAATTTTAAGTTTTTATGCGTACTTACCACCCCCTTAGGCTTTCCTGTTGTCCCAGAAGTGTAAATAATTAAGGCTCTTTGTGTATCAGAGATTTTGGGGAATTGTATATTTCTATCATTTTTATTTTCTATGCTTTCGTACAAAGCATAAAATACTTGCAGCTCCTTTGCTTTATTTTCCAAAGAAGTTTCAGTTAGCAAAAAGCTACATTGAGCGTCTTCCCAAATATACGCCATTTCGGGTGTGGGGTGTGTATGGCTCAACGGAACAGCAACACCACCTGCCAGCCAAACGGCACACAAAGCTGCCACATATTTTCTATTGGGCATAAAAAGTAAGGCTATTCTTTCCTCTTGTAAATGTGTTTTATTAAGTTTTTTAAGCAAAAAGCTAGCTATTTGCTTAATTTCCTCGTGTAGTTCTACATAATTTTGTACTCCCACACTATCAGTGATAGCTTGCTGAAAATCATGTTTGTCTAATTCATTGAAAAACATTTCTTAAAGTGGTTTATTGTGTAGTTCGTTTCTGATAAGTTCTTCGCAATATTTAAGTAAATCTTGAGCACTTTCAAATTTTGACTGCTCTATAGGCTCAAATATTTTAATTCGCATAAGAGAAAAAGGTTGTACGGGCACCGCTTTCACTGTCCAGAAGTTTTCAAGAGCAATAGGAATAATAATTGCATCTGGCAAACTTTCACATAGCTTCAAAAAGCCGGCTGATTTAAAAGGTTTTACCTCATTGCTTCTTTTATTTCTTGTTCCTTCGGGATAAATATAAGCTGCCCAGTTATGCTTATCTACCTCCTTTGCAAAATTTTCTATTGCATTGAAGGCAATTTTTCTATGATAACGGTTGATTATTCCGTGCCCCCCATACCGAATATTCCAAGATACGCTTGGTATCCAATATGCCAATTCTTTTTTAGCCAGATATTTGAGATGATGAGGCGTTTTACTAAATAAATACCCCAAACAGCCTATCTCAAACTCACTTTGATGGTTACTTAAAACAATTATTGGTCTATCAGCAGGTAATTGATGTATCCATTCTTCTCCCTCTATATGTGTCTTGTTACCAATTAGATAAGATGATTTCCAGACAAGAAACATCATCAAATGGCTAATAATCATATAAGCCTTATAGCCAAATAGGGACGCCGTAACGTGAAAAGGATGCATTCCTATCAAGATAATAGCAAAAGTGAGATGAATAAGTACCGTAAAAAACCAAGAACTCAAGACTTTCATAGTTTAACGGATACTAAGAGTATTTTTGATATAAGCTATTTCTTTTTCTTTTTTTCTAATTATTTCCTCCATTTCAGCAATTTTTTGCTCTGCCAAACGCAAATTTTCTTCTTTCTTTGCTAATTCAGCACGCATTTTTTCCGCCTCACTAGATAATTCCCTTGTTTTCGCATTTATCTGCGTATTAGCTACTGTAGAAGCAAAATCCTCAGCAATATCACCTACAAAAAGTCTTCTATAAAGTGGTATAGAATGAAAGGAGGCTATTTCAACAACTCCATAAGTAATCTTATTGATACGAATAGGGGCTAATAAAATACTACGTGGCAGTGCATCCCCCAAACCGGAAGTAATATGTATATAATTGGCAGGAATATCATCTATATAAACTATTTCTTCATCTAAAATACAACGCCCTACCAAACCTTCCTGTATTTGCAGGGTTCTTTTCAAAAATTTTCTTTTTGCATAAGCATAAGCTGCCGCAACCTCCACGATAGGCTCTTGAGCTTCTCTATTAATAATATAAATTGCCCCCTGATTCGCTTCTAAGTATTTCACCAACTCGCTAATAAATAAATAAGCGATTTCCTGCGTATCAGTATTTTGGTTATCTCTCAGCAAATCAGAGAATTTGGCAATCCCTTCTACTGTCCATTTACGGCTTTGCTCTTCATCAGAAATGAATCGTAACTGCTCCCTCATTTCCAAAAGAGCACTTCCTAAGGCTGTTTCGTTACTAATTTTCGCTGAAAAATCAAAGTTTTTTTGCCCGATATTTCTTACAAAATTAGTAGCTTCTTTTATATCAAAGGCAATATCTTGGAGGTTTTCTACAATACTTTCGGTTTCGGAGATTAGTTTCCCCGAAATTTCTATATTATCGCCTTCTTTTATAGATTTTGTAAATAGTTTGATAAATCTGAAGTTAGCAAAAGCATCTTGCTCTACTACATAAACTAAAGCTGATAAAACTAATACTGTGATAAGTAGGAGTGTTATTTCAAAAAGTAAATTTATCTCTTGATAAATACCCAAATAAAGCATATCCCCCCCTACAAGGATAAAAAGCAAGAAAACAAGTGTAAAAAACTTAACTCTGAAACTCATTTAATAGAATTTTTAGCCCCTCAAAGTTAGCTTTTTTTTTGAGAAAAACAACAAAAAAGCGAAGGGCTTTACTTAGACCCTTCGCTCGAAAAAAATATTTTAGCACTTATTACTTAGTTTTTGCTAAATGAGCCAACGTTTCAATAGTTGTATCTTCACCCAGCATTTCCTCTTTTTCTATCGCTATCATCTCATTTTCGTGAGGTAGATTAGAGTTAGGAGTCATTGTATAAGGTACATTTTGTGGAATGAAATCAGAGAACCCGTCTTGCTCAGCATTAGGCTTGCTGTAATCATAAGCCCAACGATACACATAAGGGATTTGACCTTCCCAATTACCATGTCCAGGTATAAGAGGTGTTGTCCACTCTAATGTGTTAGAATTCCAAGGATTAGAGGTAGCCCTTCTTCCTCTAAAAATAGAGTAGAAGAAGTTGAATCCGAATAAAAGTTGAGCTCCGAATGTTATCACTGCTGCAACACTTATGAAGGAGTTAAGATTTAAGTAAATGCTATCTCTGAAAGCTGCATAAGCAGAAAATTCATAGTATCTTCTTGGGAAACCAGCTAAACCTATAAAGTGCATTGGGAAAAAGACCAAATATACTCCTACGAAAGTTAGCCAAAAGTGCAAATAACCTAATTTATCGTCCATCATTCTTCCAAACATCTTAGGGAACCAATGATAAATACCCGCCATCATTCCAAAGAAAGAAGCTGAACCCATTACCAAGTGAAAGTGAGCCACAACATAATAAGTATCGTGTAGATAAATATCCATTGCACTATTACCCAAAATGATACCCGTTACGCCTCCAGAAATAAACAAAGATACAAGTCCAATAGAGAAAAGCATACCTGGTGTATAGCGAATATTTCCTCTCCAAAGAGTTGTTATGTAATTGAAAGCCTTTACCGCTGAAGGAACAGCGATAATGAGCGTAAGGAACATAAATATACTACCCAAGAAAGGATCCATTCCTGTAACAAACATGTGGTGAGCCCATACGATAAAAGAAAGTACTGCTATACCCAACATAGAACCAATCATTGCCTTGTAACCGAAAATTGGTTTGCGAGCGTTGGTTGCTATCACTTCAGATGTAATACCCAAAGCAGGCAAAAGAACTATATACACTTCAGGGTGTCCTAAAAACCAAAATAAATGTTGGTATAAAATAGCACTGCCACCTGTATGGTCTAAGGCTTGTCCATTTATATAAATATCTGATAAATAAAAACTTGTTCCAAGACTTCTATCAAAAATTAGTAGAACAGCCGCTGAAAATAAAACAGGGAAAGATAGAAGACCAATAATCGCTGTGATGAAAAAAGCCCAAATCGTGAGTGGTAAGCGAGAAAATGTCATCCCCTTTGTTCTTAGGTTAATAACCGTTGAGATATAGTTAATACCACCCAACAAAGATGAAGCTATAAAGAGAGCCATTGCCACCAACCAGTAAGTCATACCTGCACCCGAACCCTGTATAGCTTGCGGTAAAGCACTAAGCGGCGGATACACGACCCAACCACCAGCCGCAGGACCGCCTTCTAAGAATATAGAGGCAAACATTATTACACTTGAGGCAAAGAAAAACCAATAGGACAACATATTCATAAAGCCTGAAGCCATATCTCTTGCTCCAATCTGCAAAGGAATTAGGAAGTTAGAGAAAGTACCACTTAAGCCTGCTGTAAGCACAAAGAACACCATAATGGTTCCGTGCATGGTAACCAAAGCTAAGTAGAACTCAGGGTCTAACTGACCTGTACCATTTTCTTGGAGTGCTACCCACTTACCTAAAAGTGGCTTTAACCAAGCATAATCCATTTCTGGAAAACCGAGTTTCAAACGAAACAGAATAGAAAATAAACCGCCAATAAAAGCCCAGAGTATCCCTGTAATTAGGAATTGCTTGGCTATCATTTTGTGGTCGGTAGAGAAAACGTACTTCGTAAGGAAGGAGTCATGGTGTTCGTGATGCTCTTCATGTACGTGTACATCATGGGGATTTGCAACTACTGATGCCATACTTGTACAATTTTATGTTTAAAAAATCTTAGATGAAACAATACAAATGTAATAGATAAAACTTAGATATAAAACTTTTACTGAATTTTTTTAATTTATTTTCTGTGAGCTTTCTTGCATACTCACATTTTTTTCTCCTTTTTTCATTTTTTGTTGTCTTTTGATTGCCTCTACTACATACTCTTTGTTATTTTCAACAAAAGGTTTTTGTGAGGCTACCCACTTTTTATAGTCGTTCTCATCGTGTACTATAATTCTCATACGCATACTGAAGTGCCCACGACCACATATTTCTTGGCAAACTAATTCATAATCAAAGGTTTCCCAACGAGCTTTCATATCTTTGGGGTCTCCCTTCATTGTAGAAGGATCTGGCTTCATATATTCAGGGTTTTTCTTCAATTCCTCACGCATCTCCTCAGTAGTTTTTGTAGGAATAAACCACATTTTAGTGGGTTGTCCTGGTACAGCATCCATCTTCTGACGGAAATGAGGTAGCCCAACGCTATGAATAACATCTCTCGCCCTTATTTTCAAATGAACTGGCTTCCCTTTTACTAAATGCAGTTCAGTTGCTTGAAAGTCATCGTTAACCTTGCTATCAGTGAAATCTAATCCTAACTCGTTCACATCGTCAGTATACCTAAAATTAAACCCTCCAAATTTATTATCGTTTCCTGGGTAACGAGCTATCCAATTAAATTGTTTGCCCATTACTTCTATCTGGATAGCATTTTCAGGAGCATCTTTTGTTACGTCTCTCCATAGTCTCCAACCTGTGAAAACAAGTGTCGTGAGAATAATGGCTGGCACGATAGTCCAGATAATTTCAAGTTTAGAATTATCTGGGAAAAAAGTAGCCTTATGATTTTTCTTGTAACGATACTTGAAAGCAAAGAAAAATAGAGCCGCATTAGTAATCAAAAACATCAATATGATGATAATATGAGCCACACTGAACAAGGAATCGAAGGATTTTCCGTGAGCTACTGCGTGAGGTTGCCCCCACAAACCCAAATGCTTAGCCGTGTACCAAAATGTAAAAACTGTTGCTAATATAGGCAAAATAAGGAAAAGATAAGCGTGTGTATTGTTAGTAGCTGTATCAATTTCTTCTGCGTTTTTACCTTTATTTTTGAGGATAGAAGCTAAGTTACTGAGCCTGAATACTATCAAAAAGATAGCCAGCATCAGCACCGTTACTAAAGTGATAATAAGACCGTTCATATTTTTTAGTTTTTATTCTTAACAAAAAGACATCAAAAATGTTTTTAATTTATATATTTTATATATTATGGTGATAACTTTCTTCTAACATTGGGTGATTTTTAGCTACAACAAGGGCTTTAGAAAGAGTAGTAGCGAAAACATACACAAAAGCTGAGGCAAAAAGTAGTAAAGTGCCTATTTCAAGAATAAAGAACCCTCCATTTCCTTTGGTAGTGCCTGGCATAATCATTACAAAGAAATCTAAGTAATGCCCCGCTAAAATACCAAAAGCCGTTACTTTTAAGAAGATAGTTTTTCTTTTAGCATCTCTTGTCATCAAAAACAAGAAAGGGAAAGCAAAATTCACAATCACGTTAAAAATAATGAGAGGAGAGTAAACACCTTCCAAGCCGTCCATTCTTTCGTCCCAATAAATAGTTTCCTCTGGAATATTTGAATAACTCTGTAGTAAAAATTGTGAGAACCAGATATAAGCCCAAAATATGCTAAACCCAAACATAAACTTGCCCAAATCGTGTAAATGGTTCTCATTAACCATTTTAAGGTAGCCTTGCTCTTTGAGATAAACTACAGCTAAAGTAAGTACAGCTAAAGCTGATACCCAAGAACTTGCAAAAACATACCAACCATACATTGTACTGTACCAATGAGGGTCTATACTCATAATCCAATCCCAAGCAGAAGTTGATTCTGTATAGCCGAAAATTACAATAAAAATAGCTCCAAAGGTAATATTCTTTTTATGATAAGTGTAATCACCTTTTTCTGTCAAGAAATCCTCCTTAATAGACATATTTCTGATAACACGGTACATTCCGTACCATACCCCTATATAAAGTAGCGTTCTGAAAACCCAAAAGAATGGGAAAGAACCAGCCTCCAAGGGAAAAAAGAAATAAGCTGATTTGGCGTTCAAGATTTTATCAAAAGTAGGTTTGCCTTTTTCGTAAAGGTCGTGATGTGTCCAGTGAAATAAGTCGTGCCCACCTACAAAGAAAACAACCAATAAAATAGCTCCCGCAATAGGAATAAAAGCCCCAAAAGACTCTGCTACCCTGCGTATACCCGCCGACCAGCCCGCATAGGCTACATACTGTACAGCAACAAAGAATACACCCATTACAGAGATATACATAAAGAATGTACTATTAAGCCATAGATTAGCCCAAACTCTTGTAAGAGGGTTGTAATGATGTTCTGCCTGATGAGCTTCTTTTCCTGCTTCTTGATGTTGTTGTTTTCCTTCAACTTTATGAGTATCCTCTTTACCTTTGTGGGTTTCGTGATGAGAACCAACCCCAGTATACACCAATACTGCCCCTACCACAAACAAAATAAGCCCAACGACCATTGCTATAAGCAAGTTTTTCTTCTGACCTGCCGTAAAAACGTATTTTTGGTCTAAGTCGTAATGTATATGATGAACATCTGCCATAATTCAAGTTAAGTTTATTGTTTTTGAAAGTGAGGTTATTTTTTTTGCGTGGTATCCTTTGCTATTGCTGTGCCATCAGGGTTAATTTGCCCTTGCAAAGTATGTACATAGTTTACGATTTTCCATCGTTCCAAAGCATTCATTTGCGAAGCGTGAGCCCACATTCTACCCTTTCCATGTGTTATTACGTGAAAAATGTGCCCTCCATTTACTTTTGCAATAGCTCCACCTGTCAAATTAGCCACACCACCATATTTTTGTCCTACCAAACCATCACCTTTACCTCCCTCGCCATGACAATGTTGGCAGTAATAACCATAAAGTTCCTTGCCTTCGGCGAGAGTTTCTTTATTGGCAGGTACGGGATTTAACAGTATTCTTGAGGCTTGCTCTAAACTATCTTTATGAATGTTATAAACCATTAAACCCATGTCATAAGTTTTTCCTGAAGCATCAGTATAAGTAGTAGCATAGTTTCTGCGAGCTACCGTTCCCTTTGCCGAGTTTCTCATATTCAAGCCCATTGGGTTGATTTTGTTAGCACTATCAGCAACTTGACTATAAGGGTCGTAAGCTAAAGAAACATACATATTGGGAGAGAACTCTGTGCCCGGATCTTCATTGCCTCTCTCACAAGAAACCAGTAACAAAGACGAAGCTCCCAAAAATAAACTCAATATATGTCTATAAATTTTCATTTTTTTGTTCTTAATTGATAAAACACCTATTTTTCTACAATTTTAGATGCTTCAGAAGCACCATGTTTAGCAAGGATTTGCTCTATTTCACTCTGTGGCTTAGTATTTTTTTCCAGATCTATCACCATTACGTATTTATCGTCTGTGCTTCTTCTATCAAACATAAATTCCTTTTTTCCTGGTCCCATAAAGTTAGAAATCAAGAAAGTAGCAACCATACCAAGAGCAGCTATGAGTACAGTCGCCTCAAAAGTAACAGGTACCATTGTAGGAGGATAAAAGTTATTTTTACCACCAATTATCATAGGCCAATCAATTTTCATCATAAAGGTAATCATCGTGATAGCCAGCGTTGTACCTGTCGCCCCAAACATAAAAGCTGCAATAGGAATGCGTGTTCTTGGATGCCCTAAGTACACATCAATATGGTGAATAGGGTGAGGGGAATAAACTTCTTCTATTTTTACCCCGTCATGTTGTACCTTTTTTACCGCTTCTACAACTGTTTCCTCGTGGTCATAAATTCCCACCAAATATTTCTTTTTATCTATCGTTTTAGCCATTTTTCTATTATTTTTAGATTATTCAATACCTTTATCGTAAGAAGGAGAAGCCTTCATTGGCTCAGCACCACCAGTTGCCAAATGAGCTAAAGCTTTCGCCTTTGCTTTTTCATCAGAAGAATTCAATACAGTTTTTACTTCAGCCATATTGATAACAGGCAAGTATTTGGCAAATAAGAAGAAACAAACAAAGAATAAACCGAAAGTGAATACATAATCCCCTACATCATAAATGGTAGGGCGGAAGTATGTCCAACTTGAAGGAATATAATCTCTATGTAAGGAAGTTACAATGATTACAAAACGCTCAAACCACATACCAATATTTACCACAATAGAAAGCACAAAAGTCCAAATCAGGTTTCTACGAATACTTCTAAACCAGAACAACTGAGGAGAAATTACGTTACAAGCCATCATAGAGAAATAAGCCCACCAATAAGGACCGAAAGCCCTATTGATAAAAGCATAACTTTCATTTTCTACACCAGAATACCAAGCTATGAAAAACTCTGTAATATAAGCCACACCTACAATAGAACCTGTAAGCATTACTATTTTATTCATTAGCTCAATATGTTCCATTGTAATATAATCTTCCAATTTATACACAACCCTTGTAACAAGCATCAATGTAAGTACCATCGCAAACCCTGAGAAGATAGCACCTGCCACAAAGTAAGGAGGAAATATAGTTGTATGCCAACCAGGAATTACCGAAGTAGCAAAGTCCATACTTACAATTGTATGTACAGAAAGTACAAGTGGGGTAGATAATCCTGCCAAGATAAGAGCTACATACTCATATCTTGCCCAAACCTTAGCTCCACCTTCCCAGCCAAAAGCCAAGAAACCATATACAAACGCAGCTATATCACGTCTTTTCTTTCTTTTTTCACTTCTCTCCAAATGACTATCTGTAGGTGAATAGGGGTTTTCCAATATTGTCATCTTAGCTCTATCACGGATAGTAGCCAAATCAGGAATAAGCCCTACATACCAAAATACCAAAGAAACTGTAAGATACGTAGAAATAGCAAAAACGTCCCATACCAATGGTGAATGGAAGTTTACCCATAAAGAGCCATAAGTGTTTGGAAGTGGTAAAGCCCAATGAGCCAACCAAGTACGCCCCATGTGCATCAAAATGAAAGTACCTGCACACAATACGGCAAATATTGTCATCGCTTCTGCGGCACGGTTGATAGAAGTTCTCCATTTTTGACGGAAAAGCAAAAGTATCGCTGAAATCAAAGTCCCTGCGTGACCAATACCTACCCACCACACGAAATTGGTAATGTCCCAAGCCCAACCTACTGTTTTATTAAGTCCCCAAACACCAATTCCGTACCACCAAGTTTGAGCTAAAGAAATTGCTCCTATTACGAAAAGCACCAATGAAAAACCGAAAGCAATCATCCAAGATGTACTTGGTTTTTCTTCCACTCTTTTACAGATGTCCTCTGTGATGTCGTGCATCGTTTTGCCACCTGTAACGAGGGGTTCTCTTATGGCTGATGTTACTTGCATAATGATATTTTGTTAATTTAAAAGTTAAGCCTTATTTCTTATTTTAGCTAAATAAGTAATATTTGATTTCACGTTGATTTCCTCCAAGAGATGATAAGCTCTCTCCTCACCAAGTACAATGTCCTTTTTCTCATTTTTAGTAACACCTATTACTTTTGAGATTTCGCTTTCAGGGTCATTCATATCACCAAATATTATTCCCCCTACCGAGCAAGCCTGCTGACAAGCAACTTTTACTTCTCCATCTTTAATCTTACGTTTTTCTTTCTTGGCAGTAAGTTTAGCCTCCTGAATACGTTGTACACAAAGAGAGCATTTTTCCATCACCCCACGAGAACGCACTGTTACATCAGGATTAAGAACCATTCTTCCTAAATCTGATTGAGACATAAAGTTCACAGTTATAAATTTCTCATCATTGGTGTAATTGAACCAATTGAATCGGCGAACTTTGAAAGGACAGTTATTAGCACAATAACGCGTACCTATACAACGGTTGTAGGTCATTTGATTTAAACCTTCCGAACTGTGGGTAGTAGCCACTACAGGGCAAACAGTCTCACAAGGAGCATTATTACAGTGTTGGCACATTACTGGTAAGAAAACTACTTCTGGGTTTTCAGAAGCCTCCTCCATTTTCTGATAGCCACTGACGCTTTTATCGTCTAAATCTGCATCTGTACTATAATAACGGTCTATGCGAATCCAATGCATCTCACGAGCATTGATAACTTCTTGTTTTCCAACTACGGGAACGTTGTTCTCTACCTGACAAGCTATTACGCAAGCTCCACAACCCGTACAAGCATTGAGGTCTATGGCAAGCCCCCACCAGTGATTCTTATTATAGGCTTCTTCGTGCCCTTTCCACATAGTTATCTCCGTAGGTTTTTTGAGTCCCTCTGAAGTTTGGATAAGCACGTCATATTTTTCACGTATAACTTTTGGATTTTTTGTGTACTCAGTGAGTTTTGCTTCTCTCACGTGCCCACGTCCCATTAAAGTCTGGTGTGTTTGGGTAAGAGCTATCTCTATTTTTCCTTCTGATTTCGCCACCGCCACATCAAAAGCGGCATACATTAAACTTCCATCTTTGAAAGCTACCATAGGATAGGCACTTTGTCCAATACCATCAGCACATTTTCCTGCTGCTGAACGCCCGTATCCTAAGGCGATAGAGATTGTATTTTTTTGTTGCCCTGGTTGTATCAATGCAGGCAAAGTGATTGTATTACTTCCTAGAGTAACTTTGAGCATATCTCCTGTGGCAACTCCTAACTGATTTGCAAGAGATTTAGACACACAAACATAATTGTCCCAAGTGGCTTTAGTGATGGGGTCTGGAAGTTCTTGCAACCAAGGATTATTAGCCATTGCACCACTTCCCAAACCTATTTTTTGGTAAATAGCAAGTTCCATTTTATTATTATCAGCCTTGTAAGTGGCAGCTACCGCAGAAGCCGCAGCACTTGCATCACCTTTGAAAGAAGTACTTGCTACAAGAGTTTGAGTTTTTTCATCTTGTTTTTTCTCCACTTTTTTATCAGAAGACGTAGTATCCTTTGTCTCAGTTTGAGGGGCTACCAAGGCGTTTGCCTCATAAATTCCATCGTGTAGAGCCTTTATCCAAGCATCTTCAAAATTTTGTCCTTTAAAAATATTATTTTTCCAAAAATTTCTCAAGTAATCGTAATACGTGGTATTTGAACCAGCGTACTTGAGCAAAGAATCTTGTGCTTGTCTTGTTCCTTCTGGATAGATAGGCGTTATGGCAGGTTGTGCCAAGCTAAACTGCCCTGCATAGGGTTGGGCATCATTCCAAGACTCTAAATAATTGGTATCTGGTGCTACAAATTTGCATAATTTTGCTGTCTCATCTAATCTATCAGCAAAAGAAAGTGTGAAAGCCACTTTTTTGAGAGCTTCAGCTATTTCCTTACCTTTGGGATAGTCATAAACAGGATTTGCTCCGTAGAAAATAACTCCTCCTACATTACCCGCTTTTAAATCCTCAACAAATTTAGTCATTTCCTCATCATTTCCTTGCTTGAGGTAGCTTGGCTTAGAAATATCGATGGTATTACCATAATTGCTAAGATTATCATTGATGGCATTTACCAGCACTTGCACATTAACGTCATTAGAAGAGCAAACTAATAGAGATTTTCCTCTCGCTGCCTTGAGGTCTTCTGCTGCTTTCTTTACTTTTTCAGCGATATTTTTATCACTAATAGCTGATGTATTGGCTCCGCCTACGATTTCGTTGTACAACATAGCCACTATTATGCCTTCTTGAGAAGGACGAATAGCCACACGATAATCAGCATTAGCTCCTGTCAAAGACATACCACTCTCAAATTGATAGTGTCTTGACATTGATTTATTTTCTTTATTTATTTTTCTACCTTGTACATACTGATTTCCATACTCTATGGAAGAAAGCCAAGTTCCCAAAAAGTCCGCATTTACGCTTACTATTATTTCTGCCTTACTAAAATCATAGGTAGGAATAGCATAAGTACCAAAAGATTTTTCATTTGCTTTCAATATACCGTAAGCCGAAACAGCATCATAACTAATATGCTTGGTGTTTGGATATTTTTTGGCAAAATCAGCGATAACAGCCTTAGTAGAAGGGCTGATAATCGTCTGGCTCAAAATATAAACAGTAGAGGAAGCACTTTGCAGAGCAGCCAATACCTTTTTATCCAAATCATTCATTTTTACTTTCTTACCGCTTTCCATAAAGCTATCTATACGAGCTAAGTCGTAAAGATTAAGGACAGAGGCTTGCACACGTGCCGAAGTTCCACCTTTTGTTACTTTAGATAAAGTATTTCCTTCTATTTTGATAGGACGTCCTTCACGAGTTTTTACCAGAATACTGCTATACTCTCCATCTTGAAAGTAAGTACTTGCATAATAGTTAGGGATACTTGGATCTATATCTTCGGGTTTGTTGAGATAAGGAATGGCTTTTTTTACAGGGGCTTCGCAAGCAGCCAAAGACACTGCCGCCATACCAAAGCCCATTAGTTTTAGGAAATCGCGACGAGAAGTATTGTTATTTTCGTCTTTTTCGGCAAGAGGCAGAAAATCGGGAAATTCGTTTTCTGCTTTCTTTACAAATTCTATATCATTGGTGAGTTCATCAAAACCTTTCCAATATTTTTTATTATTTTCCATATTGCAAAAAATATTCAGATTAAAATTTAGTTAGACAGAGAAATATTAGTAGTGGCATTTAGAACATTCTAAACCTCCAATGTCCTCTACTTTAAATTTAGTATTACCTTTGGATTTATGGAAAGCTACAAGTTTCTCATAATAAGGGTTTAATACATTTTTACCGTCTCCATCTTTGGCAGTATAGCTAACCAGCGTTTGTCTGTGGCAATCTATACACCAGCCCATAGTGAGAGGCGAACGTTGTTGCACAACTTCCATCTCTTCTATCTTGCCGTGGCATTGTTCGCAGGCTACTTTTCCAGCTACAGTATGCTGAGAGTGATTGAAATATACTAAATCGGGTAGATTATGAACACGTACCCACTGAATAGGCTTATTTTCTTCTATTGCTGCATATATTTTCTGAATTTCTGGCGAAGCATTTCTAATTTGATTATGACAATTCATACAAATATTAGCTGAAGGAATACTTGCTGATTTAGCCTTCATCACTGTTGTATGGCAGTACTGACAAGCTATTTGATACTTACCGATATGTAGTTTGTGTGAGAAAGGGATAGGTTGTGTAGGGGCGTATCCTTGTTGCATACCTATATCCATTACCTTATCTATACCTGCTTTCGCTACAAATAAAAACACGATAGCTGTAATTGTACCCAAAAACGCCTTACTACCGAAAATCTTGCCTATATCTAATTTTTGCGTAATAATTTCTTTATCCGCTTCATCTAAATCTGTACGCTGATTGAGCATACGCGTAAGTAAAGATGTAAGTACTAATAGAACTGCCATCACCACTAATAATACCACAACCAAAGCTCCCAAAATAATATTGGTATAACCTCCATCATTGGCAGTAGCTGTTGTAGCATTAGCATCACTCGTAGCCGTAGGTTTAGCCTCTACGGGAGCTTTCGTACTCTCCTCTTCTATATAAGCTAAGATTCCTTTGATGTCTTCATCTTTAAAATCGGGAAAGGAATTCATTGCTATTTGATTCCACTTCTGATAAAGTTGAACAGCATCAGCATCACCGCTTTTTATGAGTGATTGTGAGTTACGAATCCATTTGAGTAGCCAATCCTCTTTCCGTCTTTTGGTTACATCTTTGAGAGCTGGACCTGTAGCATCTGCGTGGATTTTGTGGCAACTTGCACAGTTTTGGGAGAACAATTCCTTACCCTTGGCGGCGTCTCCTTTACCTGCTGCCGCTTTGGCATCATCGGGTTTGGGCTGGGCAAAAGCCACTTGCGTGCATAGGATAAAGAGTATTAGCGATAAGGCTAATTTTTTTACATCCTGAATGAAGTTAGAGTACTGCATAGATATTAGATATGTTAAATCAGTTTTTTTAACCTTACAAAAATAATAGGCGTTTTTTTATTCGCAAACTACATTTAAAACAAATTTGCTATTTGAGAGAGTTTTTTTGAGCAAAAAAGTTTAAATACCTAATTATCAGAAAATTAAGTATTTTTCAAATAGTAATTTAGAATTTTTCTAAACAAAATATATAATGGCTCGTACGGTGGTCTTACTTTATCTCATTAAAATTTCATTTGCTTATTATTTTGAAAAAAAAATAATATTAGCCAGATTTACAAAAAAATTAATTTTTTAAATTTAACTATTTATGCAAACTAACAGAACATTCTCAATGATTAAACCTGATGCCGTAGAGGCAGGTAATATTGGGGCTATTTTGAAAATGATGGAGGAAAATGGCTTTAGAATAGTCGCTATGCGAATGACGAAGCTATCCAAACAAAGAGCAGGGCAGTTTTATGAAGTGCACAAAGAAAGACCTTTCTATAATGATTTGTGTGAGTATATGTCTTCAGGGCATATCGTTGCTCTTATTTTGGAGAAAGAAAATGCTGTTGCCGATTTCCGCAAACTGATAGGAGCTACTAATCCCGCTAATGCTGAGGAAGGTACTATCCGTAGGTTATTTGCCAAATCCATCGAAGCCAATGCTGTTCACGGCTCAGACTCCGACGAAAACGCCGCCATAGAAGGAGCTTTTTTCTTCTCTAAAATGCAACAATACTAATTGGTTTATCTAACATTTCGGTTTTGGTTGCTAATCGAAGCCGATGCACAATCAATAATTTGTTGGACTTTAGAATAATTTTGTAATACACCTTACAAAAAGTTGCTCTTTATTAGGTATAATAGACAGTATATAAAATAGAAAGGCTTACTGATACAATTACCAATAAGCCTTTCTATTTTATTGAAAATATGTTTCTATTTGGGCATCATTACTTTATCAATAAAGTGCACAGCACCATTAGAAGCAGCAGCATCAGCGGTTGTTACGTGAGCATTCCCCACCATCACTTTGCCATCTTTTACAGATACTTTCAATTTCCCCCCTCTACAGTAGTAAGCTCCTGTCCATCTTTAAGTTCAGCAGCCATATGTTTACCACTTACCACGTGATAATTAAGCACTTTGGCAAGCTTAGCTTTATTTTCAGGTTTCAGTAAGTTGTCCACATCTTTCTGAATGGCACTAAAAGCGGCATCGGTTGGGGCAAATACTGTGAAAGGACCTTTTCCTTCGAGAGTTTCCACTAATCCCGCTGCTTTTACAGCGGCGGCGAGTGTTTTGGCACTTTCTGTTGCCAAAGCCACAATGTTTTTGGTTGCGTCCATAATTTGGAAAAATTTAAGTGATTGTAGATATTCTACGCAACAAAGTTGAGTAAAATAGACTCATAAATGTTACACACAAATCAGAATGTCTTACATAAATTAGGGTTATTATATTTTCTCCATTCTCACTTTTTACAAAATATTGATTATCAGTATTTTATACTTTATAATTATTCTAAAGTATAGTTTTTTTGTTTTTTTGTTTTTTTGTTTTTTTGTTTTTTTGTTTTTTTGTGTTAAGGTCGTTGCAACACCGAGTAATTCTTTTCACAAAAACTTAAAAAAATGCAAAAAGTTATTTTATTATCCGTTCTATTGGTTTTTACCAATCTTAATTTTTCCACATTTAACAAAGAAGTAGAAATAGGTAAAACTCGTCAAAATGAAGATTTAGAGTTAATTATTGAGCAAATAAAGAATAGAGCAAGCCTTAAAAATGCCTTGTTGGATTCTGAGAATATGCTTCGCATTCCCACACCAAATGGTGGAGAAAAAGTAATTTGGCAAGGAAGTTTTAGTTATTGCGGCGGGCAATGTGCCTCATCAGTGACTGTAACGGCCAATTTTATTTTTGGCATTCAGTTTAACACGCAAATCAGTGAAGATTATGTACCAAGTAATTGTCCTTGTGGAAGCCTTTTAAACAATTAGGCTTATGCAAACTTATGCTGTTTCTTTCCTGTGCTTGCTTTTCGCAAGCACAGGTTTTGCCCAAATGAAAAAAGTAGAAGGCTTTATCTTTGAGGCTTCTACAAATAAACCCATCGAATACGCCGAAATTACAATTCTCAATCGAATGGGAGGCGTTTATTCTGATGCAAAAGGTTATTTTAGCTTACAGCAAAATTTTAATCCAAGAGATACTTTAGTAATCAGTGCTTTGGGTTATATCCAACAAAAAATAATACTTCAAGAAATTGAATTACCCTTAAAAATTTATTTAAAAGAAGAAATTATAGAAGAGATTAGTGTCAGAGGGAAACGTACAAAGATTGTAAAATATAAAGTTGGAGATTTAAGAAATACTAATGGAAGTTTTCTTAGTAATAAAATTAGATACTTTAATAGGAGTAAAATCACCTTCATTAACTACATTCCGAATATAAAAAATAAGAAGGGCTTTATAGAAAGCATTTATATTAAACTTCATAAAAAAAATAATCTTTTCCTAAAAGATGTTGCTACTGGGGCAAAAATATATTACAAATCTCCTAATCGCATAAAAATAAGAATTAGATGTTTAAGTGCCAACAAAGATTTAGAACCTGAAAAAGATTTATCAAAGCAGGAAATGATTTTTGAGATAACAAGTTTCAAAAACCAATGGATAGATATATCTAAATACAACATTCCATTTCCTGAAAACGGAGCTTTTGTAGGTATGGAAATTTTGGAAGTAATCGGAGAAGATGGAATGGGAAATGTTAGTATGCCTTACTTTGAAGTCAGAGAAAGTGATAAACCCGCCTATATATTTGGAGGAGGGAAGTGGTCACTACAAAAAAAACGGGCTACTTTTCTGGGAGCAGAGGTAAGTTTAGAAAAATAGCTATGAGGTAAGTTGTATATCCACTTTTCTTTAAAAGCCCTTCAAGAGTTTGAAACTCTTGAAGGGCTTTTCGCTTGTATTTTCTGAACATCTCCAAGCTACATTTTCTCCATACTCACCTTCAATACAAAATCCTCCATATCCACTTCTTCAGCGTTGCCGTTGAGAGCAGCAAGCAACTCAAAAGAAAGGGCTTGTACTTCACCTGCGATATAATTTTTATGCTTTTCTAAAGCTGTGTTTACCTCATCAGAGGCTTTTTGGATTTGCACTCTAATTTTATCAGCTACCTCTAAGTTTTTATCTTTTCTTAGGTTTTGCAAACGATTGACAAGCTCTCTGGCAATCCCCTCCTGCTTCAAATCCTCAGTGAGCGTAATATCCAATGCTACTGTAAGCCCTTTATCACTTGCCACAGACCAACCCGCAATTTCTTTGGCTTCCACTACCACATCTTCCATAGTAAGCGTGATAAATCCATCAGAAATTTGAGCTTCAAAAAGCCCTTCTTTTTCCAATTTATTGATGCTTTCTTGGCTAAATTGCTGAATAATAGCCGTAACTTCCTTCATTTTGGTTTTATAAATCTCACCTAAACGCTTAAAATTAGGTTTGATGCTTTTCACCAAAATTCCAGAGGTGTCATCAATGTATTCAATCGCCTTTATATTTACTTCAGCTTTGATAAGTTCCTGAACAGTAGCTACTTGCTCTTTACTTTTTGCATTCAAAACAGGAATGAGTATTCTGCTTAAAGGCTGACGAACTTTTAGTTTTTCTTTTTTACGCAAGGCGTGTGTAAGCGAACAAATATTCTGAGCTAAGTCCATTTTTTGCTCTAAATCCTTGTCTATGAGGTTCTCATCTGCTTTTTGCCAGTTGGTCAGGTGTACCGAAATTTCTTCACCCTCAGAACCAACTAAGTTTTTGTACAAAAAGTCTGCATAAAATGGAGCGATTGGCGACATCATTTGAGCCACCACTTTCAAACACTCAAACAATGTTTCGTAAGCAGCCTGCTTGTCTGTATTCATTTCCCCTACCCAGAAACGTTTACGAGAAAGTCTCACGTACCAATTTGAAAGATGCTCAGTTACAAAATCACTAATGGTACGAGCAGCTTTAGTAGGCTCGTATTCGTTGAACGCCTTTTCCACTTCCAAAATAGTAGTCTGGAGTTTAGAAAGTACCCAACGGTCAAGCTCTGTAAATGCTTGATTTTTCAAACCAGTAGGCTTGAATTTATCCAAATTAGCATACAAAGCGAAGAAATTGTAGGTATTATGAAGCGTTCCAAAAAACTTATTTCTTACTTCTACAATACCCTCCAAATCAAATTTCAGGTTATCCCAAGGATTGGCATTCTCTATCATATACCAACGTGTGGTATCTGCTCCGTATTTTTCCATTGTCTCAAAAGGATTGACTACATTTCCTTTTGATTTAGACATTTTCTCACCATTTTTATCCAATACAAGCCCCGTAGAAACTACGTTTTTGAAGGCTACGCTATCAAAAAGCATTACTGCAAGGGCGTGGAGCGTGAAGAACCAGCCTCTGGTTTGGTCAACGCCCTCTGAGATGAAATCGGCAGGATAAGAATTTTTATAAATACCTTGATTTTCAAAAGGATAATGCCATTGTGCATAAGGCATAGCTCCACTATCAAACCAAACGTCTATCAGGTCTGTTTCACGGGTCATTTTTTCGCCACTATCTGAGACGAGTATCACATTATCTACATAAGGTCTGTGTAAATCAGGAAGTTCTGTGGGTTGGTTTAAGCCTAATACCTGATTAGCTTTTTCTATTTCAGTTTTGAGTTCGGTAAGCGAGCCAATACATTTTTCAGCATCACCGTTTTCTGTTCTCCAGATAGGCAGAGGTGTACCCCAATAACGTGAACGGGATAAGTTCCAATCTACGAGGTTCTCCAGCCAGCTTCCAAAACGCCCCGAACCTGTACTTTCTGGTTTCCAGTTAATCGTTTTATTGAGTTCTACCATTCTATCTTTGAGGGCAGTAGTCTTGATAAACCAGCTATCCAAAGGATAGTACAAAACAGGCTTACTTGTACGCCAGCAGTGTGGATAACTGTGAAGATATTTTTCAACTTTAAATGCTTTATTTTCTTCTTTTAAGATGATAGAAATTAGAACATCTGTGGATTTATAATTTTCTTGGGTTTCGTCTTCAGAAAGATAATTTTTTACATAGAAATCATTTTCTCCGTAGGTTTTATGGGTTTTTATGCTAAAGCTTTTTACACTTTCAGCCAGACGGCTACCCACTTCTTTTACAAATTTACCTTTTTTATCTACCAAAGGTGTTTCCTTTCCGTTTTCATCAAGTACCATCACAGAAGGTACATTGTTTTGCTTACACACTCTAAAGTCATCAGCACCAAACACGGACGCTGTATGTACAATACCTGTACCATCTTCGGTGGTTACAAAATCACCTGCAATAACTCTAAAAGCATTTTTTTCTAGATCTTCGTTGGTTATATAAGGCATGAGTTGCTCATAACGAATATCTAAAAGGTCTTTTCCTTTAAATTCACCTACAAGTTTAAAAGGAATGGGTCTTTTTTGTACTAAACCATCTTCCAATTCTTGTTTCAAGTAAGATTTAAACTCCAATGCAGTTATATCAGTTCTTGCTTCATCCAGCCATGAAACTATTTTTCTTTGATATGGAGAAGGATATGGGTCATGTGTCTTATAATTTAAATCGGAGTATAATGATATATTAAGAATACTATGGTTTAATGCTATACTCTTCGCTAATATTATAGAAACGGGGGTATATGTATATTGGTTAAAGGTTCTAATTTTTACATAGTCAATATTTTCACCTACAGCCAAAGCACAGTTCGAGGGAAGCGTCCAAGGAGTAGTTGTCCAAGCCAAGATACGTACATCCTCATCCTCATTATCAAATAAAAAAGCTGATTTTTCGGAGCGTTTTACCTTAAATTGTGCGACAATAGAAGTGTCAGACACATCTTGATAAGTGCCAGGGTAATTGAGTTCGTGCGAGCTCAGACCTGTACCCGCAGCAGGCGAATAAGGTTGTACAGTATAGCCTTTATATAATAAATCTTTTTTGTAGAGTTCTTTGAGTAAAAACCACAAACTTTCGATATAAGTGTTTTCGTAAGTGATGTATGGATTCTGTAAATCGACCCAGTAACCCATTTTTTCAGTCAGGTCATTCCATTGGTCAGTGTACATCATCACGGTTTCTCTACACTTTTGGTTGTAGGTTTCTACTGAAATTTTCGTTCCAATATCGTCTTTGGTGATGCCTAGCATCTTTTCTACTTGCAACTCAACAGGCAAACCATGGGTGTCCCAGCCACCTTTTCTGTGTACTTGGAAGCCTTGAAGGGTTTTATATCTACAAAAAATATCTTTAATTGTACGAGCCATTACGTGGTGAATACCAGGAGTCCCGTTTGCAGATGGGGGACCCTCGTAGAAGGTAAAGGTAGGTTTACCTTCCCGCTTTGTTACCGATTGCTCAAACACTTGATTGTCTTTCCAAAACTTCAAGATTTGATTGGCTACTTCGGCGTAATGGAGATTTTTGTGTTCAGGATACATTTTTCAGAATTTTATGTTATCAACGCTGATTTAGAGAAAGCAAAGGTAAGAAAAAAAACAAAGATTGAAAAGTATATATAAGGCTTATTAGCTACAAAGACAAAATTAGGTAGCAATTATGAAGCTATGGCTATCTTTTTTGTCATGCTAAAAATAGAACTTATTTTATTGAAATAAATTTTTCATTGGCAGAGCAAAAAAAATGTGTATTTTTGAGTGTTTAAAAGGTAAATAAATGGCTATTAAAACCTTAGATTTAGCCTTGCAAGGTGGTGGCTCGCATGGTGCTTTCACTTGGGGAGTTTTAGAGAGACTTTTGGAAGATGAGAGAATAGAAATTGATGGCATTTCAGGAACAAGTGCTGGAGCGATGAACGCAACAGTATTTACTTATGGGATGATGCAAGGTGGCAGGCAAGGGGCTATAGACCTCTTGCGTAAATTTTGGAAAAGAATTGCTGACGAACAAAAATTCTCGCTCTTACAACCAAGTTTATTTGAAAAAACTTTTGGCGATGGTGGTAAATTGGATTACTCCCCAATGTACCAAATGCTTGATTTTTATACGCTAATGTTTTCTCCTTATCAATTCAACCCCTTGGATTACAACCCTTTAGAAAGCATCTTAGATTATCTCATTGATTTTGAAGAACTCAAAACCTACAAATCAAGCAAGCTTTTTGTATGTGCAACCAACGTACTTACAGGCAGAGCGAAGGTTTTTTCGGGTGAGGAAATAAGTTTGAAAGCTGTTATGGCTTCGGCTTGCTTGCCTTTCTTATTCAAAGCTGTGGAAATTGATAATGAGTTTTATTGGGACGGTGGTTATATGGGTAATCCGCCTATTTTTCCGCTTATCAATGATACCAACACTTCCGATATTTTGCTCATTCAAATTAACCCTATCAATATCAAGGATTTACCACGTACTTCTGATGAAATTAGAGATAGAATAAATACCTTGAGCTTTAATACCAGTCTTATACACGAAATGAGGCGTGTAAATTTGATACAACGTTTATTGCAATTAGGCTTAGATTTAGAAGGAAAGTCCCGAAAACTTAACATTCACCACATCAACAAAGAAGACTTAATGGCAGGCATGAGCGTTTCGAGTAAACTTAATTCGGATTGGAAATTTTTATTAAGACTACGCGACTATGGGCGTATGGCAGCAGAAGAATGGTTGGATAAAAACTATGAGAAAATAGGCGTAGAATCCACTTGTAATCTTAAAGAAACATTTTTATAACAATAAAAAAATCAGAGATTTATGAAAGTATCTATTGTTGGTGGTGGTTTGGCTGGCTCTTTGCTGGCTATTTATATGGCTCGCAGAAATTATGAAGTAGAAGTATTTGAGAAACGCTCTGATAGCCGCATAAAAGGTTATGAAGGAGGGCGTTCCATCAATTTAGCCCTCTCCCACAGAGGTATCAGAGCCTTAGAAGAATTGGGCATTTTGGAAGAAATACAACCTTTAGTGGTGAAAATGTATGGCAGAATGATACACGATTTGGCAGGTAATCAAGCTTTTTTCCCTTATGGGAAAGATAACTCCGAATACATCAACTCCATTTCACGGGGAGGGCTCAACGAAGCTCTCATCAATATCGCTGAAAAATACCCTAATGTAAAATTTCACTTTGAAACTCCTTGTAAGGATATTGACTTACCCAATAGTACGCTCTATTTCAACGATTTTCAGAAAACAAGTGATTTAATTTTTGCAACTGATGGAGCGGGTTCTGTCATAAGACAAAAAATGCTTGCTCAACATTATACACAAGAAAACATTAGCCCTTTAGCTCACGGCTACAAGGAGTTGGAAATTCCTTCAGGGGAAAGTGGTAGTTTTTTAATAGATGAAAATAGCTTACATATTTGGGGAAGAGATTCCTTTATGCTTATCGCTTTACCCAACCTTGATGGTAGTTTTACGGTTACACTGTTTTTGCAAAATGAAGGTGAAGAGAGTTTTGCCACCTTGGATACATCTGAAAAAGTAATTGCTTTCTTCCAAAAGTATTTTCCTGATACCTTAGCCTTGATGCCCGATTTGGCAAAGGACTTTTTTAGTAATCCCGTAGGACTTTTGGCTACACTCAAAACTTACCCTTGGGTAAGCCATAGAACGCTTCTTCTGGGAGATGCCGCCCACGCTGTCGTCCCTTTCTACGGACAAGGAATGAACGCCTCTTTTGAAGATTGTATTATTTTCAATGATTTGATAGATGAATACCAAGAAAATTGGGATAAAATTTTAGAAGCATACCAAAACATACGCAAAAAAGATACTGACGCTATTGCCGATTTGGCTGTAGAGAACTTTTATGAAATGCGTGATAGAGTAAATGATGAGATATTTCAAAAGATGAGAAAGTTAGAGTATAATTTGGAAAACACTTTCCCTGATTATCATTCCAAATACTCTATGGTAACTTTTCACCCCGAAATCCCTTATTCGGTGGCTAAGGCAAAAGGAAATGCTCAAAATAAAGTGCTGGAAGATATCTGCTTAGCTCATTCATTAGATAATCTGGATATCAACTGGGTGTACCAACAACTCCATACCACAAAATAATATCTTATGAGTAAAATTTACGCTCAAGAGCTACAAGAATTGCAAAAAGCTAAAGAAATAATTGAGCAAAACTATAAGGATATTTCAGAAGAGAAGTTGAAAGAAGCTTATCAACACCTCACAGATAATTTTGAAGAAGCCATAGGGCAGCTCAAACTTATTACGAATGTGAGTGATAAAGTACAGAAAAGATTAGATAAGCTCAATAACTCCTTAGACCAAAAAAATCAGGAGTTGGAACGAACCGTACAAGAACTCAGCGAAGCGAAAGCAGGTAAAATTGCCACTACGATTGTGATGTTCTTGGCGGCTTTACTTTTTGTGGTAGAGGAAATTGTATTGGAGCCAATTATCTATAATTTTGTAACAGCCAACCAATGGTATAGTTTAGGCATCAAATTAGTCTTGGTTTTGCTCCTCAAGCCCTTAGAGATTGTATTAGAAAATATAATTTTGAAGTATCTCTATCAAAAAAGACAAAAAACTACGACAACAACTCTCGGATAAGTTCTATACTTATATCCATTTCATAGCCTTTGGTACTTACGTACTGCAAAAGTTTTTGCTTACGTTTGAGCAAATTAGCGTCTTTGATTTGTTTGTTCTTTTTTTCCAATAAAATTCTGAGTGTTTCTTCATAAGCCTCGTCAGGTATTTCGGCAAGGGCTTGGCGAAGGCAATACTCAGATAGATGATGTTGCCTGAGAGCTTGTTTTATTTTTATTTTCCCCCACTTTTTTAGCCTAAACTTTGAGCTTGCAAAGGTTTTAGCAAAGCGTTCTTCATTGATAAAGTTCTGCCCTATAAGTTCTGCAATCACAAATTCCACCGCTTCCTCATCCAAGCTATACTCTTTGTACATCTTTTGGCGTACTTCTTCTTGGCTTCTCTCTTGGTAAGCACAAAAAGCCGCCATTTTTTTGATAGCTTCTTTTACCGAAATGGCTTTCAAACTCTTTTTAAACTCCATTTTAAGCCAAATAATGATAATCCCCGTAAAATGTAGCCAGCAACTTTACCTCAAGTTGTTCGCCTAAGAAAGGCGAGTTAGCGGATTTTGAGAAATTATGTTGGCTATCAAAAGTCCATTGTTGCTCCAAATCCCACACTACTAAGTCTATAGGTTCTTTTTCAGCAATACGCACCAAAGGCAGCCCCAAAATTTGGCGAGGATTATTTCCTAAAGCTTCCAAGAGATTTTCCAGATAATCAGCACTTGGTTTGTGGGTAAAAACTCCTGGGAAGGCTGTTTGGAGAGATATCGCCCCAAAAGCCGCCAAATCAAACTCAACTTCTTTATTTTCAGTATCTTGTGGCTGGTGGTCTGATGTGATGGCATCTACCGTTCCGTCTAAAATACCTTCCCAAAGGGCTAACCTATCTTTATCATTTCTGAAAGGAGGATTAACTTTGAAATTGGTATCAAAATTTACCAAATCTTGTTCTGTAAAGCATAATTGTAAAGCCGAAACATCACAAGTAACCGCTAAACCTTCTTGCTTTGCCTTACGAATAAGCCCCACTGCTTCGGCAGAAGAAACACAAGAAAAATGTATTTTCCCGCCTGTATAACGCAAAATTTCCAAATCTCTTTGTATAGTAATTGTTTCGGCTATCGTAGGAATGCCTTTTAGCCCAAGTAATGTAGAAACTTCCCCCTCATGCATTTGTCCAAAACGGCTTAGTATTCTATTTTCAGGCTTTTGTATAAGCAAAGCCTTTATTTTTTGTAAATATAGAAGACTTTTTAGCAAAATATCTTCATTATAGATAGGCTCTAAACCATCAGAAAAAGCCACAGCCCCAGCCTGGTGCAAATTTAACATCTCGCTAAGTGTTTCGCCTTTGGCTTTACTGCTAACTGCGGCTATGGGGTGTATTTGTACCAAATTTTCCTTATTTCCTCTCATCATATAACTGACACTATCTTTTGTATCTAAAATAGGCTGCATATTTGGTAGTACACAGAGTTGGGTAAAGCCTCCTGCCATAGCAGCTTTTCGAGCAGTTTCAAGGGTTTCTTTGTGCTCAAAGCCCAAATCAGGAATATGACAACGCATATCCAAAAAGCCTACGGCGGCTACTAAGTTTTTACCACTTACCACAACCGCCAAATCTTTTATTTCATCTGCTATTGCTATAATCTTGTTATTTTCTATTAAAATATCTTTCTTTTGTAGATGATACGGACTAATATGATTGATAATGAAAGCCGATTTGATAAGTATTTTTTCCATAACAGAAGAAAAATTTGACTGAAAGCGTAGGCAAATTTAATACTTATTTTGAAAAAATCGGCTTTTATCACAAAACATACTAATAATTCAGTACAGGACTGAGCCAGCGTTCAGCTTCTTCCAAAGTCATTTTTTTGCGTTGGGCATAGTCTATCACTTGGTCTTTAGCTATTTTACCCAAACCAAAATATTTACTTTCAGCATTAGCAAAATACATACCCGAAACAGCAGCCGTAGGGTACATTGCATAGCTTTCTGTAAGCGTTATACCTATTTTTTCAGAGGCTTGTAAAAGTTCAAAAATGAATCCTTTTTCGGTATGGTCAGGGCAAGCAGGATACCCTGGGGCAGGGCGTATGCCCTTGTATTTTTCCTTGATTAATTCCTCATTACTTAGTTTTTCGTCTTTGGCATAGCCCCAAAACTCTTTACGTACTCGCTCGTGCATTAGTTCGGCGAAGGCTTCTGCGAGACGGTCAGCAATGGCTTTTATCATAATAGAATTATAGTCATCGTGGTCTTTTTCGTAAGCCTCCACGAGTTTTTCAATGCCAATGCCAGCCGTAACAGCAAAAAAGCCTATGTAATCGATTTTCTGCGTTGGCTGTGGTGCTATAAAATCTGCGAGGGCAAAATTTGGTAAGCCTTCTGCTTTTTCGTTTTGTTGGCGGAGTGTGTGAAGCACGCCTTTTGTGTTCTCTGTGATAGGTTGGTAGTGTTTGTGGAGATGTTCGCCGTGTTTATCACATTTCGTTTTTACTTCCGTTTCTTTAAAATCATATAAAATAATGTCATCGTCTATGCTATTACAAGGATAAAACCCTATGACAGCGTTGGCTTGTAAAGATTTTTCTTCAATTACTTTGCTAAGCATTTTTTGAGCATCAGCATAAAGTTTTTTCGCTTCATTCCCAACTATCTCATCATCAAGTATTTGCGGAAACTTCCCTGCCAGCTCCCAAGTTTGGAAGAAGGGCGTCCAATCTATGTATTTTGCTATTTCAGCCAAATCATAGGCTATAAAATGTTGATTTCCTAAAAATGTGGGCGTAGTTATTTGTGTATTTTCCCAATCTGTGTTCCATTTATTTTTGCGAGCTTCTGCGAGTGTTCTATAATTTTTCTCTGATTTTCTATTCAAAAAATCTTCTCTTATTTGATGATACTCTTGCTTAATTTCGGTGATAAACTTTTGGCTTTCACCTACTTCTTTCGTGAGTAATTTGCTGGCAACAGGCACACTTCGGCTGGCATCAAGTACGTGTATGACTGCACCAGAGTAATGTTGAGCTATTTTTACAGCAGTATGGGCTTTTGAGGTAGTCGCTCCACCTATTAGTAAGGGTGTTTTAAAACCTTCTCTTTCCATTTCCTTGGCTACACCAACCATCTCATCGAGGCTTGGTGTAATCAGCCCTGAAAGCCCTATAATATCAACTTTTTCTTTTTTGGCAGCCTCTAAGATTTTTTGTGTAGGCACCATCACGCCCAAATCAATAATTTCAAAGCCATTACAAGCTAAGACTACGCCTACAATATTTTTACCAATGTCGTGTACATCTCCTTTTACCGTTGCCAGCAATATTTTACCTGCCTTCGAGGTATCTGCATTTTGTAATTTTTCTTCCTCCATAAATGGCAAAAGGTAAGCTACTGCTTTTTTCATTACTCTCGCAGATTTTACAACCTGTGGTAAAAACATTTTCCCTTCCCCAAATAAATCTCCAACAATGTTCATTCCGTCCATCAACGGACCTTCTATAATTTGCAAAGCACTTGGGTACAACTGACGAGCTTCCTCTGTGTCCGCCTCTACGAAATCTGTAATACCTTTGATAAGAGAATGAGCAAGGCGTTTTTCTACGGCTTCATTTCTCCAAGTCAGGTCTAATTCTTGGCTTTTACCAGATTTATCTTTGATATTTTCGGCAAAACTTACTAATCTTTCAGTTGCGTCGGAACGCCTATTCCAGAGTACATCTTCAACAAGCTCCAACAAATCTTTGGGGATTTCCTCATAAACCGCTAACTGCCCTGCATTTACAATCCCCATATCCATTCCTGCTTTGATGGCTTTATACAAAAATGCGGAGTGCATTGCCTCGCGAACCACCTCATTGCCCCTGAAACTAAAAGAAATGTTACTTACGCCACCCGAAACTTTGGCATAAGGCAGATTTTCTTTTATCCAACGTGTGGCGTTCACAAAATCTACGGCATAATTATTATGCTCTTCTATACCTGTGGCAACTGTTAGGATATTAGGGTCAAAAATAATATCCTCAGGAGGGAAATTTAGCTTTTGTGTAAGAATATCATAAGCTCTTTTACAAATCTCAATGCGTCTTTCATAGCTATCAGCTTGCCCTTGCTCATCAAAAGCCATTACAATTACAGCTGCTCCATATTTTTTAACCAAATTAGCTTTTTTCAAAAACTCTTCCTCTCCTTCCTTCAAAGAGATAGAGTTTACAACTGCTTTTCCTTGTACGCATTTCAAACCTGCCTCAATGACGCTCCATTTGGAGCTATCTATCATAATAGGTAATTTGGCAATATCTGGTTCAGAAGCTATAAGATTTAAGAATTTTACCATTACCGCCTCAGAATCCAACATTCCTTCATCCATATTTACATCTATCATTTGAGCTCCGCCCTCTACTTGGCTACGAGCCACGGCAAGAGCTTCCTCATACTTTTCCTCTCGGATAAGCCTTGCAAAAGCCTTCGAGCCTGTTACGTTGGTACGCTCTCCTACATTGATAAATCTAATTTCTTTGGTGGCTTTTAGAGGCTCTAAGCCGGCATATTTGGAAATTTCATCTTTTGGAGGAAGTGGGCGAGGCTTATATTTTTTAGCAGCTTCCGCAATGAGTTTAATGTGCTCTGGTGTGGTGCCACAACAGCCGCCAATGATGTTTAGGAGTTTATCTTGCAAAAAACCATCAATAATAGCTGCCATTTCTTCAGGGCTTTGGTCGTATTCGCCAAAAGCATTAGGCAAACCAGCGTTTGGGTGGGCTGATGTGAAAAAAGAGGATTTATGAGCTATTTCTTCGGAATGAGGACGAAGTAAATCAGCTCCTAAAGCACAGTTAAAGCCAATAGAAAGCAAGGGTAGATGAGACATAGAAATCATAAAGGCTTCGGCAGTTTGCCCCGAAAGTGTACGCCCTGAAGCGTCTGTAATTGTTCCAGACACCATAATAGGTAATTTCTTGCCCGTTTTCTCAAAGAAACTTTCTATGGCAAATAAAGCGGCTTTAGCATTAAGGGTATCAAAAATAGTTTCAACCAACAAAATATCTGCTCCACCATCTACCAAACCTCTAATTTGCTCGGTATAGGCTTCTACCAATTCATCAAAAGTGATAGCTCTAAACCCTGGATTATTAACATCAGGGGAGAGAGAAGTTGTTTTGCTGGTAGGTCCTAAAGAGCCTGCCACAAAACGAGGTTTTTCTGGCTCTCTTTGGGTAAACTCCTCACAAACTTCCTTCGCAATTTTAGCTGACTGATGATTAAGTTCATATACCAAGTCTTGCATTTGATAATCTGCCATTGAAACAGAAGTGCTATTAAATGTATTCGTTTCAATGATATCAGCACCTGCTTCCAAGTATTTTTTATGAATTTCTTTAATAATATGAGGTTGTGTGATAGAAAGTAAATCATTATTCCCTTTCAAATCGTGGGGAAAATCTTTAAATCTTTCACCTCTATAGTCTTCTTCGGTCAGTTTATACTGCTGAATCATTGTTCCCATTGCACCATCCAGCACAAGGATTCTATCTTTCAGTATTTCGTAAATGTTCGTTGCCATTTTTGTATATAATTATAATCTTAATCTATCTTTAAAACTCCTTCACCAATTCAAATCTTTTTATTTTTTTACCTTCTAATTCTATTTCTTCTACAAACATAGCCAATGGTCGTACCCAAACGCCATATTCGCCATACAAAGCTCTATAAACGACCAACTTTTCGCCTGTTTCGGAGTGAGTGGCGGTTTCTAAAACTTCGTATAAATTGTTTTTGTAGTGTTTGTAAATACCTTTAGGTATAGCCATTGTTATGCGTTTGAATCTACTATTGAAATCCAAAAAGGTGATTGCATAAAATAAGCGTAGGCATTTGCAGAAAGGCTTACACTTATCTTTCTCAAAATTTTTAGTTTTGAGAGGGAATTGGCACCATTTTCTTTTTTATGTTGGAACGGTTGCCAAGCCTTCACAGACCCCTTGTCTCTGGCTTTCTGGATAAGTTTCGTATTGCTAACAATAAAACTTAGCATAAAGTTTATTTTCTTTAAAATTATTGTAAGTATTTTTAGCCTCTAAAAAAGTAAAAATACATAAAAAAAGGGGCTAAAGCCCCTTTTTACTATTCTGCTGTTTCTTCTTCGTCTTTTTTCTTCTTGGTTGCCTTTTTCTTAGATTTATCTTCCGAAATTTCGGCAATCTCAGCTAAAGTTTCTGGAGTTGCAGTCGCTATTTCTGTTTTCACTACTTCCTTTTTATCCTCTGTTTCAGCATAAGTAGCCAAGTGAGAAAGCACTATTCTTTTATCTGCTTTTACAAATTCAACCACTTTGAAATCAAGGGTTTCTCCAGTTTCGGGAGTAGAACCGTCTTGTTTCACAAGATTTTTAGTATTGCAGAACCCTTCTATACCATAAGGCAACTCCAAAGTAACTCCTTTTTCTGCTTTGGCAATCACTGTGCATTTATGTACAGAACCTTCTGTAAAGATTGTTTCAAAAGTATCCCAAGGATTTTCTTCTAATTGCTTATGTCCAAGAGCTAAACGTCTATTTTCCACATCTAACTCCAATACTTTCACCTCCAACTCATCTCCTACTTTTACAAATTCTGAAGTTTGTTTGATTTTCTTTGTCCAAGAAAGGTCTGATACGTGTACAAGCCCGTCTACACCCTCTTCTAATTCCAAGAACAAGCCGAAGTTAGTGAGGTTACGCACAATACCTTTATGCTTTGTACCTACCGCATATTTCTCAATCATTTCTTGTTTTGTCCAAGGGTCTTCGGTAAGTTGTTTGATACCCAAAGACATTTTTCTTTCATCTCTATCTAAAGTAAGTACAACAGCTTCAGCATCATCACCTACTTTAAGGAAATCTTGAGGATTACGCAAATGCTGAGACCAAGACATCTCCGAAACGTGGATAAGCCCTTCTACACCTGGCATAATTTCTAAGAAAGCACCATAGTCCGCTACGTTTACAATTTTACCACTTACCTTAGAACCTACATCAATACCTGACTCCAAAGACTCCCAAGGATGAGGTGTAAGTTGCTTCATTCCCAAAGAAATACGCTTTTTATCATCATCAAAATCTAATACTACCACGCGTACTTTTTGGTCTAAGTTGAGAACCTCCTCAGGGTGTGTAACTCTTCCCCAAGAAATATCTGTAATATGGAGCAAACCATCAACACCACCCAAATCTATAAATACCCCGAAATTTGTCATATTCTTGATAACACCTTCCAAAACCTGACCACGCTCTAAGTTAGCCAAGATAGTTCCTCTTTGCTCTTCTAAGTCTTTCTCTATCAATACTTTATGAGAAACCACTACGTTATCGTTGGTGTAATTGATTTTGATAACTTTTACCTCCATCTTCTTGCCTACAAATACATCAAAGTCGCGAATAGGCTTCACATCAATCTGAGAACCAGGTAAGAACGACTCTATGCCAAAAATATCTACAATCAAACCACCTTTTGTTCTACGTTTCACGAAACCTTCTATCACAGTATCCTCATCAAGTGCTCTTTGTATTTTATCCCAAGCCGTCAGGATTTTAGCCTTCTTGCGAGAAAGCTCAATTTGCCCTGTTTTGCTCTCTTTTTTCTCAATAAAGACTTCTACTTCATCACCTATTTTTAGCTCTGGCATATCTCTAAACTCTGAGCGAGGCACCAAACCGTCAGCTTTAAAGCCAATATCCACTACCACATCTCTATCATTGATGGTTACTACTTTTCCGATAACCACTTTGTTTTCTTCTACTTCATTAAGAGTAGCACCATACATTTCAGCCATTTTTTGCTGTTCTTCTTTGGTATAAGTTCCTCCGAAGCTCTTGTTGTTTTCCAACAAATCCCAATTAAAGTCTGTTTTTGAATTACTCATATTTATTGTGCCCTTTTTACGCCGATTTCTTGGGCAAGGAGAATCGGTTTTTTTAGTGAAACATTATTTTAAAATGGACTGCAAAGGTATGGCTTTTTTGTTGATAATCAAAAAATTCTGTAAAAAATAAGCGTAAATTTTTCAACTTTCTTGCAGATGTGATAAGCTATTATGCGTAAGAATATGAAAAGCGGAGCCAGTATATCTCAAATGGTAAAAAGAGGTGTTTCGGTGTTCAAAATAATCCATATATTTTAGTGGATAGCCCAACCACCAAGCCAACAAAATACGCATAGCTCTGCCGTGTGAGCATACCATAATTTCGGTGGCTGCATCTTTTAGCAAAACTTTTGTAAAAATTTGTTGTCTATATTGCACTTCATCAGGGGTTTCTCCTTCTGTAATGGCTACATTAGTTTGCCCATTTCTCCAAGCTGACGTATAAAAAAGATACTCTTGATGTGCTTCTTTTGTAAAAGGCTTTCCCTCGTGTATGCCCCAACTAATTTCGTCTAAACCTTCGTGCTTTTCTACCTCTACATTTTTCTTAAAAAATTGCTCAACCGTTTGTTGCGTACGTTTCAGCGTGGAGATATAAATTTTTTGCAGTGGTAAATGCTGATAGTGTTCGTAAAATTTCCGAGCTTGTTCCAATCCCGTTTCATTGAGGTCTGCATCTATACCTTTACCTTGTACCATCCCTTTTCGGTTGTACTCGGTTTCTGCGTGTCTGAGAAGATAAATATTTTTAGGAAACATTTTTTTAGTTTTTACTGAATACTCCTCACCAACACAAAAGCCTCTGCCAAAGGTTTGCCTACGACTACGCCCCAACGCTGTGCCAAAATACGCAAAGCCTCTGGAGAACGTGGGTGCGGAAACTCACGCTTTTCGAACTCATAACTTTCCATACCTTTGATTTTTGCCTCCAAACTTTCGGGTTCAAAACTTACAAAAAAATTAGGCAAAAAAGGATTAGGATAATTAAAAGCCTGCCACTCGGTAGAAGAGGGTGTTTCGAAAGTAAAAATACTTTTTACTAGCTCGTGTGCCATAGGGCGTGTGGCGGTGATAACTGCCTCAAAAGTGCGGCGATGGTCTATGTTGGTATCGCTGCCGTGATGCGTAAAAATAATTTCGGGCTGAAAATCTTGTTTTTCTTTTTCTATGACTTTTACCAAATCGAGCAGGGCTACGGTATCAAAGCGGTTATCAGCAAAATCGTAGATGCCTACACTTTGGTAGCCAATACATTTTTGGGCTGTATAGATGTTGTTTCTATGAATATCGAGTTCTTTCTGCCATTGTTCTCTATCTCTGGCATCGGCTCTTGAGGTAATGCCCTCACCCAAAATAATCACACGCACTTGTGCTTGAGCGTTCTTGATAAGGTGGTGCATGGTAGCCCCTAAACCTAGTAGTTCATCATCAGGATGGGCTACTACTACTAGGATTTTTTTGTTTTCAAAATTTATCATACTACAAAATTTCTTCCCTTTCGTATAATTTCTATGCTTTCATCACCACAATTAAATAATAAATCTAAAATAGACATATAAGGTTCAAAACCTTCAAATCTTTGTGGATATTTCGGGTGTTGATACTCTTGAAAAAGAACTTTTATGTTTTTAGCTTGGAATTTGCCTATTTCTAAATAATCTCTTCCTAATTTCCCAGAAATATAAGTTAAAGCACCTACCTTTTCGCACAAATCCAATACTAAATCGGATTTTGTG
The DNA here is from genome assembly GCA_033762275.1 of Thermonemataceae bacterium. Lineage (GTDB taxonomy): Bacteria > Bacteroidota > Bacteroidia > Cytophagales > Thermonemataceae > Raineya. The sequence goes on from JANRLU010000092.1 coordinate 86,781, forward strand.
CTTTCTATTTGGAGACTACTGCTGTATAAAATTTCCGTTTTAATGTGTAGAGACGCTAAAAAAAATTGATTAAGTGTTTCAGTTATATCTATCAACTTTTGCCAATCTTGAGTATATATTTTTTCTAATTCATAAAAATACTTTTCAAAAAATGGCGACTTGCTATAATTCTGTTGAATACTAGTTAAGTGTTTTTTTGCCCACTTTGTTTTATCGTCAGTCAAAATAGTATCGATAGCCAAATCCCCAAATCTACCTTTGCTTTGAATAGGTACTGTCAGCCAAATACCACCGTTACTACTGAGTATTTTATTTCGGTTGACGAAACTATTTTTTTCAAATTGAACGTGGTCTAGAACTATGTATTTATCTACGTAATCAATTCTATCAAAATACCCCAACCAAGGTAAATACGCAGGCTGATTAATGGCTACTATCATAATTATTTTGAGGTTTTTTATACATATAAATGGTAAAATCTCTTGAGTGATAGTCTTGCCTAAGGACAACCCAAGGCGTGATAGATTGACAATATTTTAGAGTTTCGATTGGGTCAGCATAAAACTCTCCATCTTCTTGATCTTTTGCATGGGTACTCAAAGAATTGAATGCTACAACTTCATTAGCATAATCAAACATTTTTTTAATAAAGTTTTCCATTATATTTTTAGCATTATCACCTAATAGATAGAAAATACCGTTGCTTGTAACAATATCGTATTTTTGTATTGGAGGCTCATCAAATACATTTTTTAAATACACTTTTAGTTCAGGGTGTAATTGTTGTGCTTTGATAATCATTTCATTTGATATATCTACCCCTTCATATTTTACATTATTGTATAAATTTTTCAAGAAAACTCCAAAGTCTGCAAAGCCACAACCTATATCTAATATACTTTTGTTATCATAAATAGTGGCTTCGCTCATTACTTTAAATTTAACTCTTTGCGAGTGAGGGCTTCCATAATCACAGGCTCTAGGATTGTATCCATATTTCAAGACTAAATTATCGTAGTAATTGCTAATTTTATCTAAATTATTCATTGTGGATATGATTTAATGATTCCATAATTACTTTTATTACGAGTTCTTGCTCTTCCAAACGTAAAGTCGGATAAATAGGCAAAGAAATAACTTCTTCATAAGCAGCTTTGGCATTCGGAAATTTCTCAATTTCATTTTCAAGCCAATTTTCAATAGGTTTAGCTATGCCAACGTTCTTTGACGATACTTTTTCAACAAATTCTTTCTGTTTTATTCTTACCCTAATTGGGAATCTATACCAAACTTTGTCATGATGAAATTTGGGCAAACTAAAAAATGTATATTTTTGTTCTAATTCTTTGAGCATTTCATAGTATCTGCGGGCTACTTCCTCTCTTTTGATGATGAAATCTTCTATTCTATGAAGTTGAGTGGCTAAAATTGCCGCTTCTAAATCACTCATTTTATCATTCAGGCGTTTAGCAGAAGGTTTTTTATCTGTATAATCTCGCCAATCACGTACAAATTCTGCTATTTCGCTATCATCAGTCATAACCACGCCACCTTCTCCGCTGCCAACAAATTTGGTCGCATAAAAAGATGAAATAGAAATTTGACCTTTATTACCCATATTCGCCTTTAATAATCCATGAGCACAATCCTCTATAATAGCTATGTTCTTTCTGATTTTTAAAGATATAGGATTACCAAATGTATTAACTCCAATGATTGCCTTTGTTTTATCCGATATATGTTGGTTTATATTTTCATCGGTTATATTAAAATCTATAGGAGATATATCCACCGGGATAGGAGTAGCCCCGACAGATAGTACAGCATTGACAAGTGCAACACAACAATAGGCAGGCATCAATACTTCATCATTTTTTTTGATATCCAATGCCAATAAAGACAGCCTTAAAGCCGATAATCCGGAGGAAACTAAAATACTATACTTTCTTTGTGTTAGTTCACATAACTTTTTTTCAACCTCTTGCACCTTTTTGCCACCAGCCCAGTAACCAGTCGCTACCACACGTGAAATAGCATCTATTTCTTCTTGCCCAAAAGTTAGCCTATTATGAGGAATTTTTTTCTTATTGCTATGCATATAAAGGTAATGATCGTTTGGAATATTAATCCGTAGAGATTTTGCCTCTAATATTCTTATGAAATTAGCTTTCTCAAAGGCTCTTTGACTGTGCAAATTTGTCTTAATTACGAAAGCTGCAACACTGATATTTTCATATTTTTCCGACAAAATTTCTATTCCACTATTTATTGCTTTAGTCCCCAATCCTTGACCTATATATTCCTTTAACAGATATATGGAAATGACGTAAGTATTCTCGTATGCTTTTTTAAATGTTAGTTGCCCTATGGCTTTATTTTCAACCTCTATGACAAAAACAATTAGATTGTCAGTATGTTGAACAGCTTCCTCAACCCACTTTTTATGCTCCTCCCAAGAAACTTCTCTTTGTTGAGAACCCAAATTTTTAATAAAATCACTGTTACGCCACTCAAATATCATTTTGGCATCTTCTTCTCTTAATCTGCGAAGTGTAATCATACTTTTTCAGCAATAATTTCCCATTCTGCATGGATACCTATACTTTTATTCTCCAAATCGTGTATTACTTTGTGTTTTTTACTTAGGATTTTCCAACCTTTACCAAATAAATCATCAAATTCATCTTCTTTGAAGAAATAGATATGTTCAATACCCGCCAGTGAACCCATTTTCATAGAAGAACGTGTACCATCATTATTTTTTATACCAGAATCAGCACTACTATGGCTAACACTATAAACATTAGTGAAAAATTTACCACTCTTTACTAATACACGATGCACTTCCCCAACTGCTTTTTTTATATCTTCCCAACCGCAACAAGTCAGTGAAGCTCTATCTATGACCAAATCAAAATTATTGTCCTTAAAAGGTAGGTCTGTAAAATCACCCACCCAAAACTCAGCTTTTAGACTTTCTGTTTCAAAACGTTTTTTTGCAAATTCTATTGCTGACTGACTTCCATCTATTCCGACAACATTAAAACCTTCTTTTGCTGCAAACCAAAGATTATTACCCGCTCCTGAACCAATCTCTAAAATAGCTACTTCATTTTTAGGTTTATCTCTTGGGTAATTTCTAAAAATAAAACTGACCACATTATCATAAGGATACTTATTCAGATGTTGTCCTTGCGAATAAATCTCATTTTCCCAAAAACTGTTGGTTGTTTGTTTCATAAATTGTTTTTAATTGTTTTACTAATACTTTTGATAATACTGTTTTTGGTAAGCTCCCAATCCTCCAGCCCTAGCGTTCTCTCTTGAGGAATGAAACTTAAAACCCTTTCTAACTCTATACTATATCCTACTTTTGGTAATTTATAAGAAACAGGCGTTTTAAGAAGAAATTTACCCTCACAGATTGCTTCAGAACTAACAATACCCATATCTTTTATTTCTTCCCAAATTGTATCAGAATAAGCTTCAGGATTACTCCATATAGCTGAATTTATTTTACAAGGTACTTCACAACACACATACGCTTTTCCTTTGGGTGCATTATTAGTTCCGTAGTTTGTGGGGATAGATGCTCTGAATGTATAAAAATTAGTATCAAAATTGTGTATGTATGAATAATCACTCACAAACTTCTCATCTAAAGTAAAATAATAAAGTATAAGAGGAACTGGATAGACAAAATCTTTGAGTTTATTTTCTATACCAAATAAATCTCCAATAAGTTCCTGAGAACTTGCCCACAACAAATAATCTGCTCTTAGAGGATTCTCTTGCCCACTAATGAGTACCTCTATACTATTTTTATCTACATTTATCTTTTCTACTTTTTTTCCCAACAACAAATTTACACTAAGTTGTTCCAGTTTTACTTTAGATTTTTCACAAAAAAGACGTGTTCCATTTTTATTTGGATAAAAATTTCTGCGTGCATAACTTTGTGCGATTTCTTGATAGAACTCCATAGGATTTTCTTGAGAAGAAACAGCTATTTTATTGTCGAGTATAGGATTTTTCTTTAAAAACCTACCCATTTCATCACTTGTGAATTTGATACGCTTATAAGTAGTTAAATTTAGGGCGTTGCTATCTATCTCCTTAATACTTATAGCGTGTGTTTTGGTCATAAGTTGTTCAATAATTTTGGCAGCAGTAGTTCCGTGTATGGTGCTGAATTTATCAAGTAGTGTAATGCTTCTTTTTTCTGTTTTAGTGGCTGTTTCTAAGGTCTCCCACAATATTTTCTGCGAAACTTCTTGCCCCAATGATGATAAATCAGGTATAGAAATTCCATTTGTTTTTTGATTATTAAAAAAAGAAGCGTATTTTATAAAGGAAGGATTTACTTCGTTGTCGAGAATTTCTAAGGTAAGATTTGTTGTCTCGTCAGTATCATTATCAAATACATGACAACCTATATCCAAGTCAAATCCTTGCCAATGTTTAGCATAAAGTATTCCACCTACCTCTTTGGCACTATCAACAATAGTTACTTTTTTTCCATTTTTGGCTAAAAGGTACGCAACTACCAAGCCTCTAAAACCTGCTCCTACAATTACCCAATTTTCTTCTCTTTCCACCATAATTATTAGTTTAAAATTTCAAAATTTATTACTTCACTTTTAAAAATATTTCTTTGTAATGTTTTTCCGATTAGTAAATTTACAAACTTAGGGGCTAAGCCTGTTGCGGGACGTGAAAAAGTAATATCTTCTTTTTGTAGGATATGTCCTTGTGGTAAATCTGTTTTAGCTACACAAGACAAGCGAAAGTTTAAACGCCCTTCTTGTTCTTTAGTTGTGGGAGCTATTTTAGAAACTCCAAAAGATTTTTCTAAAAATCGTATAGCCATAACTAAATCTTTCATTTCTTGCGGATTAGCAGAAAAACGATGGTCGGGTCCCTCTAAATTTTTGTCCAAAGTAAAGTGTTTCTCTACAAAACACGCTCCTAATGCTACTGCTCCCAAAGCTGCCACAATGCCTTCAGTGTGGTCAGAAAATCCAATCGGGTACTGAAAGGCTTGCATCAGAGCTGGAATTTTTCTTAGATTAACTTCTTCAGCAGGGGTAGGATATGCCGAAATACAATGCAAAATAATAAGTTCTTTTCCACCTGCTTGTTCAAATGCTCGCACTGCATCATCTATTTCTGCCAAAGTTGCCATTCCTGTAGAAATGATAGTTGGAATTGTAGTTTTTGCCATTTCAGCAATTAGCTCCAAATTTACTAAAAAATCAGAACCATTTTTAAGCAAAGGAGTGCTTATTTTTTGTAAATCTTCAATACCTCTAATGCTTGTAGGCGTGCTAAAAAAGACAAGTCCTAATTCATCACAATAATCCTTTAAAGTATTTAATTGTTCTACATTTAACTCATAACGCTTGAACATTTCATATTGTGTTTCAGTAATTTTTTGTCCTTGTGATGTGTAACTGTAAGTTAGATTTTTATCCAAAATAAAATCTTCTGTATAATAATTTTGAAATTTTACCGCATCAACTCCTGCATCTTTGGCGGCAAGAATCATCTTTTTAGCCAACTCTATATCACCATTATGATTGATGCCTATTTCAGCAGCAATAAAACAAGGATGATTCTGCCCAATTGTAATGTTCTCTGTAATTTGTATATCTTTCATTTTTTCAACTAAAAAGTTAGGGAATATTTTATCAATGTTTCTTTAATGATTTCATCAGAGATTGCGTCACTTATCTTCTATTCTATTGGCTCGGAGTAGTCTATGCCTTCAAAATATACTATCTTTTGTCTAAACAATTTTTCAGAATAACCCTCTTCTAAATTGTTTTAAAAAAGACAATAAAAGTTGTTGCTCTTCAGAAAGGATATTGAGGTACATATCTCTGAAAATATAAGTGAAAAAAATTCTTTACCTGTGGAAAATAGTTGTGCCTATCATTTTTGATGGCTTTGGCGAACTCCCTCGCTACTTCCTCTTTGCCAAGTGTTTCTAAAAGTTCTCTTAAGGCTGTCATATCTCCATAATTCAAAATAAACTCAATCAGAATGGGTTTAGTTATTTTGTCCAATTTTTTTTTATCAAAGTACCAAAACAAATGTTTGTTCTTTTCTATTATTTGTTGTAATTCCATAATATTTTAACAATTTCCTAGTCATTCATTTATTCTTTATTTTGATATTAAAATAATTATTTACATCATAAAAAAACACTTATGATACGTTCCATAATTTTAGCATTAAAATCTTTCTTTTGGTTTTGCAAATATGCAATTTCTATTTCAAAATTTGAAACGTTACTTGATAGGTTCTGAAAGTTTTCTACTCCTAAGCATAAAGCATTTTTCGATAAAAATTGATATATACCTTTCTGATTTTCCACATACCAGCCTGTTATCAAATACATACCTACAGCACAAATTTCATAAGCAATACTGCTCGCAGGAGCGATGGCAAGTTGGCAATGTTGCATCAAATCACACATTTCTTGGGCATCAAGATTCTGGTGTATTTGTACTTTTTTGTACTCTTGGGCAAAATTAGTAAATTCTTGAAAATATGGATAAGCCGAACCTAAAACTACATGAATTTCTGTAAATTTTTCTACTGTAAGGCAGGCTTCAGTGGCTTTTTGGCTAAGGTTATGGATATCCGAACCACCAAAACAGATAAAAACTTTTTCTATTTTCTCTATTTTTCGTTCTTTTTTGGCAGCTTCGAGGAAAGGTTTTCGCAGAAGGGCATAATCAGTCCCTAAGTATAGTTTGGTATAATTTTCACAAGAATACTCGCTTTCCTGCACTCCTCCAGCATGATTAATAACGGCATCAGCTACAAAATGCCAAGCGTGCATATCATCAATACAAACAAGTTTAATTTTTTTTGTTTTGAGTATTTTTTGGTAGTCGGTTTGGAAATTGTAGCCATCTAAAACGATTATATCATTTGCTTGTAGATAAGTTTCTTTGATAAAATATGCCTCTTGCAAATAATCTTGAGTTTGGGGCAAAACAATGAGTGTGAAACTTTCTCGAATTTGTTTTTGCAGAATTTCGGAAGGGTTTCGCACCAAGAACACACAATTAAAATTCTCTTTGAGCATATCAGCCAAAGCCATACTTCTGGTGATATGCCCTAAACCTATTTCGGTATTGCCATCTGCACGGAAGTAGATCTTTGATTTTGTCATTGTTTGCTCTGTAACCATTGGTATTTTATTTGTGCAATTTCCCAGTCTTCTTGATTATCAATATCTTGCACTTCGGTTTCGGGCAAGATAATCGCTCCTGTGTTATTTGTCCAAAGCTGTTGTTTTTGTAAGATGCTCTGAACATTAAAAAAATAAAATTGTCCCGCATCATGATAGGCAGACTCTAAGTCTTGAGAACGTTTGTTGAGATTTTCTGGCTCAAACATAGCAATTTTTCCAGCCTTATCCATTTTCAAAGCTCTTTGGATAGGATAAGAAAAACGTACCATTGGAAATACACAATCATAATTTTTCTTTTCTAACAATTCCTTTGCTTCTTCTAATCTTCGCACACTTACAAATGGTGCTGTAGGATACACACAACAAGATTTCTCAAAAACGAAACCTATTTTTTTGTACTGCTCCAAAACTTCTACTAAAACATCTACTGTTCCAGTAAAATCATCAGCATTATCAGCACTTCTCAGAAAAGGTACTTTTGCTCCGTATTTTTTGGCAACTTCCGCAATTTCTTCGTCCTCAGTAGAAACCATGACTTCAGAAAACAAACCTGATTCTAAGGCAGTTTCTATGGAGTAGGCAATAATAGGTTTTCCTAGAAAATCTTTGATGTTTTTTCTAGGAATACGCTTGCTTCCGCCTCTGGCGGGTATAATAGCTATGGTTTTCATTTTACAAACGCTAAGACCTTTTCAATAACAAAATCTTGTTCTTTTTCTGTGAGCGAAGGATACATCGGCAGAGATAAACAATTTTCGTAATATTTCTCCGCATTTGGGAAATCTCCTTTTTGCCAGCCCAAGCCCTGATAATAGGGCAAAGTGTGGACGGGAATGTAATGCACTTGTGCAAATATCTGATTTTCACGCAGATAATCGTACAAATCTTTTCTATTTTCCACTTGGATAACGTACAAATGATAGGCGTGTCCCAAGTCTGAGAGTATTGGGAAATATTTTATAGGCTTGCCCTCAAAAGCCTTGTCATATCTTTGGGCTATCTGTATCCTTTTTTGCAAATTTTCTGCTGCCCTATCCAGCTGCGAAACGCCTAATGCTGCCAAAATATCGGGCATACGATAGTTAAAACCTAACACTTGCATTTCATAATACCAGCCTCCATGATTTTCGTGCATCAAATCAGGATTTTTAGTGATACCGTGCGTCCTGAGTATCAAAAGTTTATCGTATAAATCTTTTCGGTTGGTAGTTATCATTCCTCCTTCACCTGTGGCAATATGCTTGACGGGATGAAAGGAAAAAATTGCCAAATCTGCAAAATTGCCGTTGCCACAAGTTTGCTTTTGACCTTTTGTATCTACAAAATAGCCGCCTGGTGCGTGGCAGGCGTCTTCAATAATCCACAAATTATGTTTATCTGCTAACTCTCTAAATTTTTCTAAATTTACGGGTAATCCCATAAAATCTACGGGAATAATCCCCTGAAAAAATCCTTTGGGTTTGGATAATATCAATTTTTCTACGGCTTCTATATCTATCAGAGCTGTTTGGGGGTCAATATCAGCAAACCAAACTGTTCCACCTGCATACCGAATACAATTCGCTGAGGCAGCGAAGGTAATAGGCGAAGTAATTACGTTAGAATTTTGCTCTACACCTAAAGCCAAAGTACATAAATGTAGAGCAGCTGTACCATTGGCGACCGCTACCGTGTATTTTGCTCCTACATAGTTAGCAAATTTTTCCTCAAACTCAGCAATTTTGGGACCTTGCGTAAGAAAATCGCTTTGCAAAGCATCAAGTACACTATTTATGTCATCTTTTGTAATTTCTTGTTTACCATAAGGAATCATAAAAAACTATTATAGAGGTTCAAAAGTATTATCAATATGCAGTTTTATCAATTCTCTGATTTGCTCTATACTTAACCAATCCGTATTTTTCCCGGAGCTATAAGCAAAACCTTTTTCTACTTTTTTGGCTTGGTAGTAGTCTGTATATTTTCTCATTAATTCTTCGTAGGAGGTATGAAGGAGGTTTGGTACTATAATAAAGTATTTTTCGGTTTCAATGGTGTTCAAAGAGTCCGTTTCTGTTATCATTTCTTCGTGAAGTTTCTCGCCTGGTCTGATACCCACCACTCTTTGCTCGCAACTTGGGGCAATCGCCTCAGCTACATCAGTGATTTTGTAAGAAGGTATTTTAGGAACAAATAATTCGCCGCCAATAGCCTTTTCCAAGGCGTACAAAACCAAATCAACACCCTCTTCCAAAGAAATATTAAATCTGGTCATTTCTGTATCTGTAATTGGTAGGAAGCCCTCTTCCCTTTTTTTAAGAAAAAACGGAATAACAGAACCTCTCGAACCCATTACATTCCCATACCTCACCACCGAAAATACTAAATCTCGGCTACCCTTCATATTATTGGCTGCCACAAAAAGTTTATCAGAGCAGAGTTTAGTTGCTCCATACAAATTGATGGGGGCAGCCGCCTTATCAGTAGAGAGAGCCACAACTTTTTTTACGCCACAACTCAAAGCAGCATTGATGACGTTTTCAGCTCCCAATACATTGGTATTGATTGCCTCAAAAGGATTGTACTCTGCCACAGGGACGTGCTTGAGGGCGGCAGCGTGAATGACATAATCAATGCCCTCACAAGCCCTCTTGAGTCTTTCAGCATCACGTACATCTCCGATGAAATACCTCAAAGCCTTATGATTGCCATAAGGCGTATGATGTTGCATTTCAAATTGCTTTAACTCATCTCTGGAGTATACCACTATTTTCTTGACTTCAGGATATTGGGCAAGTATTGTTTCTATAAATTTTTTACCAAAAGAGCCTGTTCCGCCTGTAATCAGAATACTTTTATTATTTAGCATAATTTATATATTATCTAATTGTTTATTTCAATCTTATTTTTTGTCCTATTTTTAGAGGAGTATTTACTGCCATTCTGTTCATTTTGGCTAAATATACAGCATTCGTCCCATATTTTTTAGCAATGCTATATAAGGTTTCTCCCGCACGAACCGTATGATAGTAATCTTTTTTATATACTGTACCTATATGTCTGAAATGTGATGGTGTGAGCTCAAAAAATTTCATTTTTACGAAAGGTAAATCAGATTTGGGGTTTGGCTCCAAGATAAACATCGGATTGAAAGCACTTCCTGCATACATCACTTCCAAGTGCAAGTGAGGTCCTGTACTCCAACCTGTAGAGCCTCCTAAACCCAAAATTTCGCCTGCTCTTACTTCTTGCCCTACTTTCACACTGAGCTTGCTCATGTGAGCATATAAGGTTTCCAAGCCGTTGGGATGACGTACTACCACGTGATAGCCATAACCACTACCAAAAGTAGCGATACGCACAATCCCATCAAAAATGGTATAAATGGGTGTTCCTGTATGCAAGTTCAGGTCTATTCCATTGTGCATTCGCCCCCAACGAGCTCCAAAGGGTGATGTAAGCAATAAGTTATCCAAAGGCTTTGCCCAAAGTTGGTTGCGAACCTCATCGTAGAGCATTAACTGTACGGTATCTTTGAAGTAAGAAGGGTCTTTTCTATAAGGATTGATATAAGCCGAACTCCAAACAGAGTAATAATCGGCAGCTTTTACCCAAACACAATCTATTCTCAGGTATTCGGATACTTGCACTACCGAAGTTTCAGCAGAATCTTGCTCTATTTGGTTATTTTTTTCGGCAGGTATTTGTGGTACTCGGATAGGATTAAAAGGAAATTCCTCTTTTTTGATAGTATCTTGTGGCTTGTTATCAAGTGTATCTGTTTGTGTTTTTTCCTTTGGAGTGATTATTTTTTTATTATTTTTTGGTGGATTTTTTTTATTTCTAATCTTGAGATTATTTTTTTTTATTTTGGGTTCTTGGGCAAAGGCTTCTTTACTCTCAAGTATAAAAAGTGCAATTAAAAATATCAGAATATGTTTCATAGTAAATTATATAGCCGTTGAAAATACATATCTTGGCAAAGTTAGGCAAAAAACACAAAAAACGAAAAAAAAGAATATGGCTTTTATCTGAAAAGAGTAAAAAACAAAAGTAGATAAGATAAATATATTCCCTCTGAAACCTTGTGAAGGTTTCAAGATAAATTTTTAATTTTGTTTTTACAAATTTTTATTCTATTAAAAAATGTTAAAATCTTCTTTCTCAAATCAATATATAGAAGTGGGTGTTGATGAAGTTGGGCGTGGGTGTTTGGCAGGTAGCGTAGTTGCTGCGGCTGTTATCTTACCCAAAGACTTTCATCACCCTCATCTGACTGACTCCAAAAAACTTTCTGAAAAACAAAGAATACGTATAGAGGAAGACATAAAAAAATCGGCTATTGGTTGGGCTATTGCTGAAGCAAGTCCCTCAGAAATAGATACTTACAATATTTTGAATGCCTCTATATTGGCAATGCACAGAGCCTTAGATATTATTTTTGCCCAAAGTCCTCAACCTGAACTTATTTTGGTAGACGGCAATAAGTTCAAACCTTATCATTTTATTCCTTACCAATGTATTGTAAAAGGCGATAGTAAATTTTTATCCATTGCGGCAGCCTCTGTATTAGCAAAAAATTATAGAGATTTGCAAATGCAAAATCTATCAGAAAAGTACCCGTACTATGCTTGGCATAAGAATGTGGGTTACCCGACTGCCGTACACAAAAAAGCGATAATAGAGTACGGTCTAAGCCCCTATCATCGCCGAAGTTTCAAACCTTGTATGCTTGTTTCTACCAACGAATAAGAGCTGAAGCCCATGTAAATCCGCTGCCAAAAGCCGCCAAACAAACCAAATCCCCAGATTTTATCCTACCCTCTTGCCAAGCCTCTGTGAGAGCTATTGGAATAGATGCTGCCGTAGTATTACCGTATCTCTGAATATTACTCACCACTTTTTCATCAGGTAGTTTCATCAATTGCTGAATGTATTTGGTAATGCGTAAATTGGCTTGATGCGGTACAAGTATGTTCAAATCATCCGCTGTATAGCCGTTGGCTTCTAAGGCTTCCTGAATAACCTCTGGAAAGCGTACAACTGCATGTTTGAAGACTGTTTGTCCTTGCATTACAGGTAAATGTTTACCCTCTTCTATCATTTTCGGGCTTAATCTTTCTTTCAGACGGCTGCCTGGATGTTCTAGGAAAAGCTCTTCTGCGTGTTGCCCTTGTGCGTGAAGGTGCGTAGAGAGTATTCTATGTTCGGGGTCTTGGGTCGCTTGCAAGATGGCAGCCCCAGCCCCATCTCCAAATAAAACAGCGATATGTCTATTTCTATCGCTAAGTTCTAAAATATTTGACTGCACTTCAGCACCTATTACCAAGATATTTGTATACATTCCAGATTTAATGTATTGGTCAGCAATAGAAAGAGCATATACAAAACCCGAACATTGCGTTCGTACGTCAATCGCTCCGATATTTCTGCAACCCAGATTTTTTTGTACCAAAACCCCAGAGCCCGGAAAGTTATAGTCGGGGCTAAGTGTAGCGAGTACAATAAGGTCTATATCTTCAGGATTCAATTTTGCATTCTTCAAAGCCATCAAACTTGCTTCTGTAGCCATTGAGGAAACTGTGTCTTTTCCTTCTGTAAAAAATCTGCGTTCTTTTATACCCGAACGCTCTACTATCCACTCGTCTGTGGTGTCAAAAAGTTTTTCTAAATCAGCGTTGGTAACAATGTTTTCTGGAACATAAAACCCCAACCCGACAATTTTGGAATGATACATACAATAAATGAATTGTTTAGGTTCGCAAAAATAGTATTTTTTTTCAAATCTTTGTATAATCATATAAAATATTTGAAAATTCTAATTTTTACGTAAGCTATACACATTTAATTACTCACAAATTCTTCTTGAAGGTTTCTTAAATCTACGGGAACAAGTTTGGAAACACCTGGATCTTCTGGATACATTGTTACACCATACATAATATCAGTAGCCGCCATGGTACGTTTATTGTGTGTAACAATAATAAACTGCGATTGCTCGGAGAATTTACGGATAATTTTTGTAAATTTATCCACGTTGGCATCATCTAAAGGGGCATCTACCTCATCAAAAATACAAAAAGGGGCTGGTTTGATGAGATAAATCGCGAAAAGCAAAGAGGTAGCTGTGAGAGTTTTCTCACCACCCGAAAGTTGATTGATAGTGAGCGGACGTTTGCCTTTGGGCTTAGCAACAATATCAATGGGGCTTTCCAGCGGATTTTCGGGCTTGAGCAGGATAAGGTCGCAGGTGTCTTCTTCAGTGAAAAGCGAGCGAAAAACTTTCTGAAAATTAGTTCTGATAGCCTCAAAAGTAGTCAAAAAGTTTTCTTTGGCTACAGTATCAATCTCTTCTATGGTTTCTAATAAAGCATTTTTGGCTTTTAGCAAATCGTCTTTTTGGGCAATAATAAAATCGTTTCTTTCTTTTATTTCTTGGTAAGCTTCCATTGCCATCGGGTTGATAGCCCCAATGGTATCTAATACATTTTTCAGTCTTTGTACTTCTGTTTTTAGTTCTTCCTCTGTTTTTTCGGAAACAAGTGTATTTTCTTCGCTCATCAGAGCTTCCAAGTCTACGTTGAACTCCACAGAAAGACGTTCTTTGGTGCTTGCAAAACTTAATTTAGTTTCATTTATTTTATTTTGTATTTCATTGATGATTATATCTATATTTTCTTTTTTTCTTTGCAACTCCCTGATTTCCTTTTCATTACGCTCTATTTCACCTCTTTGGGCATAATAATCTTTTTCGGCTTCATTCAGTCCTTTTTCCATACTTTCCTTCTCCTGATACATTTCAAACAGCTTATCATCAAAAGTTTCGGCAGTATTCTCTAATATGTCAATTTCGTTGGTTATCCTTAATATTTCATCATTATTTTTACTTAGGCGGTTTCTGAGGGCTTCCAAACTACTCTCATTAAACTTCAATTCTTGTTCTATGCTTTTTACTCTGTTTTCTTGTTGGTGATATTTCAGGTTTTCTTGATTAAAAACACCCGACTTTTGCGATAAAAGATCATTTGCTTTGGCGAGTAAATCGCTATGGTTGTTTAATTTTTCTTGTAATTCTTTTACAAGCTTTTCCAAATCATTTATTTGTGGTTGCAAATCTTCTGTTTCGCTTGCAAGTTGCTCCAAACGATTGAGCAAGGTTTCATTTTTTTCTTCACTATGTTCTATGAGGTTTTGTATTTGCTCAGTTTTGGTTCTTAGTGTAATGAATTGTTCGTTTTTTTTATGATACAAGACCTGCGTTTCTCTGATTTCTTCAGCGAGAGAATTATTTTTAAGCTCCTGAATTTCAGCTTGTTTCTCAGCGATATTTTCTTTTAGTTCACTGATTTCCTCTGATAATGTCTGTATTTCTTGCTCCAAAACTTCCAACTGCTGCTTTCTACCAATATGTTTGCCTTCGTAGCTGCTCACCGAACCTCCCGAAATGCTTGCCGAACGACTGATAATTTTTGCATTTTTGCTGATAAACGTACAATCAAGGTGCTTTTTTTGCAATTCGGGAAGGTCTTGTTCCCCGCAGATAAACACATTTTCTAGAAGATACTCAAAAAGTTTTTTGTATTTTTCCTCACAAATAATCAGCGAAGTAGCTTTTTGCGTGTCAGGAATTGCCAAAACTTGCGTTGTGGGCTTGATATTTTCTAAAATAAAGAAGTTTGCTTTTCCCTTTTGGGCTGTATAGAGCAAATCTACCGCTTTGATGGCTTGCTCAAGGCTCTCCAAGACGTAAAAATTCAGAAGATTATCCAAAAAAGCCTCCAAAGGAGCTTTGTAACTTTCCTCACAAGTAAAAATATCGGCAAGTAAAATATTTTTATCCTGAAAATCAGGGCTTTTACTCAAAAATTGGACAGCTTCAGGAAATCCCTCCAAATTCTCCAACATAGATTTTGTGAGTTGATACTC